>JAKPAN010000033.1 GCA_029779475.1 Pseudomonadota bacterium | reverse complement strand
GATGCGGCCGACGGAATTGTATTGCTTCTCTTAGGACCAACGCAGTGTTCCAAATCCATAATCTTTCACGAGATCGTTCCAATACTGAAGAACGCATTCCAAGATAACCGTCCCGGCGCTATCCCTATTGTTGATTTGCAAATTGAGACGGTCAGCGAGGGGCGGACTAAGCCGAAATGGATTGGCATCGAGCTGCTTAAGGCGCTGAATCATCCTATATACAAATACATAGGAAGCTTCGAAGAGAACGAGCACTACTTCCCATCAAAGGGCAGAGACGAAACGACAATTCGCATTGCTCTGAAGGAAGCTTTCACCAATAGGTTCACTCGCCGCACCTGCCTGGACGAAGCACATCTCCTTACCCGAACCAAGGATCCTGAGCTCCGCGCTGCGATCCTTGAGTCCATCAAATCAACGTGCGCGATAGATCGATCTCTTATCGCTTGTGGCGGCTACGAGATGGCCTACAAGGGACTCTTTGACTCTCCCCATTTCTGCGGACGCGTGATCAATTTTGATTTCGGTCACTACTCCGCAAGCAGTCCGGATGACATCGAATCATGGGCACGCATACTCAAGACGTACAGCGGAAAGCTTGACCTGAAGCCAAGGACATTACTTCTTGACGAGGCCATCAACCTTCTGCATTGGAACAACGGAACGATCGGCCTACTCGACAAACACCTCTGGTCGTGCAGCATTCAGGCAAAGGCCCGTCATCAACCAATAGATAAGATGATTCTTCGAGCGTGCGCGCCACCAGAGAGGGAAAGGAAGGCCGTCGCGGAGGACATCAGAAAGGGCAAAGAAGCTCTCCAGCCTAGCTCGCAATTCACCGTTCCTCCTGCGTCACGACGACCACCGCAGGAGAAAGATCGGCCTGACGAAAACAGGGATGGCTCCAGGCAAGGAAATCCACCGTTCGAGCGCAAGCCCAACCGGAATGCCGCTGCGGAGGTCGCTCTCCATGACGATGACTGAGTATTTCCCTCTTTCGCCGATCGGCGTCGGAGACTGGGAGATTGAAGCGTTTGGTTCTCTCTATTGCCGCATGGCTCTCGCGCACTCGGTATCCATCTATGCCTTGACTACGCACCTACGCACTTGGTGGAAGCAGAAGCACCCCGACGACGACAGTGCAAAAAAGAACGTCACAAACGCTATGAATCCCATGCTATGCGGCATAGGCCCTAATGTTGCGACTTTCACCAACATTGTCGGCAACGCAACTGGATGCACAACTCTCGACAGAACCACCCTTCTTTCACTCAGACCAGCCATATCTCAGAATGGCCATGCTCTTGTTCGTAAGGGCCGCGCCTGGTGCCCCGCCTGCATGGCAGACGATGTGAATAGCGAAAAACAGTTTTACGATCGTCTGATTTGGGCAATCCCAGCGATTAAGAGATGCCCCGTACACAAAGTTGCACTGGAGTCGACGTGCCCACAGTGCGGACACGCGCAGGCCCACTATCACCACCTTGGGCACATGGAACTGTGCTGCCTGTGCAAGAAGCCATTGCTTAGCGATCCCTCCAGGTGGGAAGTCGTACTTCATCCGCTTCCATATGAAAAGGAATGCCTGCAACTAGTAAAGGAAATCTCGACAGGAAACCTTGCATCTGTTGCCGAAGATGCTTACGGAACATTCGTCAAGGAGTTCTCTGACTACCTGTCCCCAGTGGGAGCAAAAATTAGTCGTCACACCTATCGCGCTCCCAGGCGACCTCAGAAAGCACGAGAGACCACTCGCCCAAGGTTCATGACGCTACTGAAACGATGCATGGCATTTGGCATCGACCCCACGGATCTTTTCCGTGATCCGGTTGGGGCTGCAAAATCCGCTTGCTTACTAGAGTTTGCGCGACTTGATCTTCCCCCTGACATCAAACCACGAAAGTCTACCGAGTTAATTGGACTTGCTCTTGAACGCCTGCGCTCAGGGCTTCTCGAATCCGACTACGACCAGCTTCCTTCCTTGGCTGAAATTGCACGCGATCTTGGTGTGTCAAAAGGCTTCTTGAATTATCACCATGGCCTCATTTGTGCGGAGTATGCGCGCCATCGAACTGGGTGCCGAAACAAAAGGACTGCGAAGGAAGTGAAGAATGTTGTGGCGTATCTCCGTGGCGGTCCCATCAAAAAGTATCCTTCCGCCAAATTTCCAAGCCACGATCATTTGGTCGCGGCGGCAGTTCGGGACGTCGGGGTGGCTGTATGGATAGCCAGACGCGGCTTGGGCATCGCCCTCAAAGAGCATTCCGACCGGCACGCCCACGTAAAGTAAGCCAACGCCCCCCTTGTTCACGACGCCCTGAGGCGTCGCTTAGGCGCTTCCTTGCATGGCCCGACGTCGTACCCGCCCGCCCTCGCAGCCCCGCAGGCGGCCAAACTTGCCGGACGTCCATCAAGGTTTGTCCCAAATGGCCAAACTTGGCTGGATCGCGCAACGACGTGGATCAGCGGCAGGAATCTGGGCCCACCAGGACTCGAACCTGGAACCAAGGGATTATGAGTCCCCTGCTCTGACCATTGAGCTATAGGCCCGCGAGGACGCGATTCTAGCGTGGCACGTAGGCGCGCGACGGCGCGGGGTCGTGGTCGAAGCCGTCCGCGAAGATCGTGTCGAGGGCGATCAACGTCGCCTGCGCGGCGGCGAACACGTCGATACGGCCCCAGCCGACCTGGTAATTCGGATGGCTGGCCATCGAGAGGCCGCCGCAACCGGAGTTCGACGGGTCGGTCACGCCCGCGGTAACCGCGGTGTTGCGCAGCAGGTCACCGACCTGGTCGGGATGGCCCTTGAGCGCGGGGTTCACCGACATCAGCAGTGCGGCGGCGCCGGCGACGTGCGGCGTGGCCATGCTCGTGCCGCTCATCGTGCCGTAGCTCGTCGTGCTGGTCTTGACCGACGAGCGCGTGCTGACGCCCGGCGCGGACGCATCGGGGCGGATGCGCGTGACGCCGCTGACCGGCCCGCGGCTCGAGAACGAGGCCATGCGGTCCTGACTGTCGGTCGCGCCAACGACGAAGGCGGAATCGTAGATCGCCGGCGGGTCGGTGATCGTGCCGCAACCCGGGCCGTCGTTGGCGGCGGCGGCGGCGAAGAAGATGCCGCCCGCGACGAGGTTGTCGACCGCGGCCTTGATCTCGGTGCCGGTGGTGCAGCCTTCGGACGGCACGCAGCCCCACGAATTGCTGACGACGTCGGGCGCCTTGTCCGGATCCGGGTTCTGCCCGGCGAGATCGGTCGGCGCGAGCATCCACTGCATGCACTCGATGTAGCGCGCGGGCGTGCCGTCGCCGGCGTCCATGTTGCGGCAGCCGATCCATTTCGCGCCGGGCGCGACACCGATCTGGTTGCTGCCGCCGTCGTCGCCAGCGAACGTGCCGGCGGTGTGCGTGCCGTGGCCGTGGTCGTCGCACGGCGCCTGCGCGTCGTTGCCGCAGGGATTGCCGGTCGAATCGTGGATTGCATCGTGCCAGTTGTAGTCGTGGTCCGCGCTGGTGCCGTTCCAGCCGCGGTAGTGCGGCTTCAGCGCGGCGTGATCCCAGCGGTAGCCCGTGTCTTCGCCAGCGATGACGACGCCCTGGCCGTTGTAACCGAGCGCCCACAGCGCGGGCGCGTTGATCTTGGCAACGCCGTATTCGATGGACTCCGTCGCGCGGACGTCTTGCGTCGCGGCTTCGCCAGCCGGCAATGCCTGCGCGAGATGCGGATTGGCGTCGATGCGCGCGACGTCGCCGCGTGTGGCGAATTCGGCAAGCTCGGCGCGCGACAGGCGAGCCCAAACGAGATTGCTGATCCAGTAGGCGCGATGTTCGATGCCGTGCGATCGCAGCCAGGCGAGCACGCCCGCCTGCTGCGCATCCGCGCGCGCACGCAAGGCGCCGACGAGCGCGCGGCGGCGCGCACGATAGTCCGTATCGACCGCGAGCGGCGTCAGTGCTGGCGTGGCCTGATCCGGCAGCACGATCAGCGCTTCGACACGGTCGCCCGCTTCGGCCTGTGCGGCGAGTGCGGGATCGACCGTCGCCGCGAAGGCGCGCGCGCAAGCCAGTGCCAACGCTCCCGGCAGGAGTCCGCGTGCGGCGTGGCGAGAGGGACGGAAACGGATTCGATTCATGCGTGCCGGCGGCTGTGGACAGGCGTTGCGCTCATGCGCAATGGCGCAGTCTAGCGCGACACTCCGCCATGACGATTCGCGAATGGCGACAAGAATCGCGGCGGGCGATTTTCGACATCGCGCCGGCAATGACTCGAAGGATCGCGACCGGAGATGGCGGACCGCAAACGAAAACGCCCGCGACAGGCGCGGGCGTTTCGTGCGGAGCAATGCCGGGATGCGGCGCTTATTCGATATCGAGGAACGAACGCAGCTGCTCCGAGCGGCTCGGGTGACGCAGCTTGCGCAGCGCCTTGGCTTCGATCTGGCGGATGCGCTCGCGGGTGACGTCGAACTGCTTGCCGACTTCCTCGAGCGTGTGGTCGGTGTTCATGTCGATGCCGAAGCGCATGCGCAACACCTTGGCCTCGCGCGGGGTGAGGCCGGCGAGCACGTCGCGCACGGTTTCCATGAGGCCGATGTTCGTCGAGGAATCCACCGGCGAGACGATCGCCGAGTCCTCGATGAAGTCGCCGAGGTGCGAATCCTCGTCGTCGCCGATCGGCGTTTCCATCGAGATCGGTTCCTTGGCGATCTTGAGCACCTTGCGGATCTTGTCCTCGGGCATTTCCATCTTGATCGCCAGTTCGTCCGGCGTCGGCTCGCGGCCCATTTCCTGCAGCATCTGGCGGCTGATGCGGTTGAGCTTGTTGATCGTCTCGATCATGTGCACGGGGATGCGGATCGTGCGCGCCTGGTCGGCGATCGAACGCGTGATCGCCTGACGGATCCACCACGTCGCATACGTCGAGAACTTGTAGCCGCGGCGATATTCGAACTTGTCGACCGCCTTCATCAGGCCGATGTTGCCTTCCTGTATGAGATCGAGGAATTGCAGGCCGCGATTGGTGTACTTCTTCGCGATCGAGATGACCAGGCGCAGGTTCGCCTCGACCATTTCCTTCTTCGCGCGGCGTGCCTTGGCCTCGCCGATCGACATGGCGCGGTTGATTTCCTTGATCTCGGCGATGCCGAGGTAGAGCACCTTCTCGGCGGCGACGAGCTTTTCCTGCTCGGCGACGATCGCGTCGCGCTGCGCCTTGATCGCGGGCGACCATTTCTGGCGCTTGCGCGCGAGCTCGTCGGCCCATTCGAGGTTCGTCTCGTTGGTCGGGAAGAGCTTGAGGAAATCCTTGCGCGGCATGCGCGCGTGCTTGACGCACAGGTCGCCGATCACGCGCTCGTGGTGGCGGATGTTGTTGACGACTTCGCGCAGCTTCTTGACGAAGCCGTCGATCATGATTGCCGGCAGCTTGAGCTTGAGGAACGCCTCGGCCATCTCGTCGCGGACCTTGAGCGTCTTGCGGTCGTTGCTGCCGTGCTTGTCGGCGGTTTTCTGGAACTTGGCGTAGAGCTGGCGCAGTTCGTCCATGCGGCGCGCGACCTCGGCGAGATCGATGCCGGTGTCGACCGGATCGGACTCGTCGCCGCCTTCCTCGCCGTCGTCGTCCTCGTCGCCTTCGGCGTCGGACACGGGCGCGGCTTCGGCGACGACGACTTCCGGCTGCTCCATGTCGGCGAAGCCGGCGAGCACTTCGGACAGGCGCTTCTTGCCTTCGGTGTGCTGGTCGTATTCCTCGATGAGCAGCTGGATCGACCACGGGAAGTTGGCGAGCGCGCTCTGCACCTGACCCAGGCCTTCCTCGATGCGCTTGGCGATGGCGATTTCGCCCTCGCGCGTGAGCAGCTCGACCGTGCCCATCTCGCGCATGTACATGCGCACGGGGTCGGTGGTGCGGCCGACTTCGGCGTCGACCGCGCTGAGCACGGCGACGGCTTCTTCGGTCGCGGTGTCGTCGTCGGCCGCGACCGGCGTTTCCGGCATCAGCGCTTCGGTATCGGGCGCAACCTCGTGCACCTCGATGCCCATGTCGTTGATCATGCCGATGATGTCTTCGATCTGCTCCGGATCGACGATGTCGTCGGGCAGGTGGTCGTTGACTTCGGCGTAGGTCAGGTAGCCCTGCTCCTTGCCCTTGATGATCAGGGTCTTGATCTCGGACTGCTGCTCCTGGTTGTGCTCTGCGGCCATGGGATTTCCGGAAAAGTGCGATCGAGGTATCGAAGGAAAAGCAGTATAGGAGGCCCGTCAAGGGCGACCGGCTGCCGGGAGTAAAAGCGTCAAATGGCGCCCGATCCGATCATCGCGGCGTGCCAATTTGTGCGAATTCGCCAACCGAATCCGCGCGGCTGGCGCGCTCAGCGCGCTTCGAGCCAGAACGTCACCGGCCCGTCGTTGACCAGATGCACCTGCATATGGGCACCGAAGCGGCCGATTTCCACCCTGGCATGGCGCGTGCGGGCCAATTCGACGAGCCGGTCGAACCAGACCCTGGCCTGTTCCGGCGCCGCCGCAGTCGAAAAACCCGGCCGCGTGCCCGATTTCGTGTCCGCCGCCAGCGTGAACTGCGAGACGAGCAGCAGGCCGCCGCCGGTGTCCGCGAGCGAGCGGTTCATGCGGCCCTCGCCATCGGCGAAGACGCGATAACCGAGGATGCGTTCGAGCAATCGCTGCGCCTGCGCCTCGCCATCGCCCGGCTGCACGCCGATCAGCGCGAGCAGGCCCGCGTCGATCGCGCCGACCGTCTGCGTGTCGACGTCGACACGCGCCCGGCTCACGCGCTGGATCAAGGCAATCATCGACGTCTCCGCAAACGGGCGTGCGATCGTCGCCGCGCGGCTGCGCCTGCGTCAACGGCGAAGCTTTCCACGTTGGATCCGCTGCGACGCCGCCACGCGCCGCACCTACAATGGCCGCTCCCATGCCCAGCTCCCCGATCAACTGGCCCGTTGCGCTGCTCCACGCGAGCTTGCGCCTCGTCGGCGCGCTGCCGTTGCGTCCCGTGCTCGCGCTCGGCGCCGTGCTCGGCCGCCTCGCCTGGGCACTGCGCGGGCGCTCGCGGCGCATCGCCGAACGCAACCTCGCCTTGGTATTAACGCAAGAGAGCGCCGAAACCAGACAGTCCGTCGCGAAAAAATGTGTCGTCGAGACCGGCCGCTCGGCCGCCGAGATCCTCGCGATCTGGGGCGGCGGCCCGGACAAGGCGCTGCGCCGCGTGGTCGACGTGCGCGGCCGCGAATGGTTCGACGATGCCTGCGCGGCCGGACGCGGCATCCTCATCGCCGCACCGCACCTGGGCTGCTGGGAACTGCTCAACTACTGGCTCGCGACGCAGCGGCCGCTCGCGATCCTGTATCGACCGCCGCGTCAGCCCTGGCTCGAACCGCTGCTGCGTCGCGTGCGCGGCGCGCTGCCCGTCGAACAGATCCGCGCCGAAGGCAGCGGCGTGCGCGCGCTCTACAAACGCCTTGCCGCCGGCGGCATGGTCGGCATCCTGCCCGACCAGCAACCGCGCGCCGGCGAAGGTGTCGACGCGCCGTTCTTCGGCGTCCCCGCGCCGACGATGGTGCTGCTGCCGCGCCTCGCCGAACGCACCGGCGCGACGGTCGTCTTCGCCTTCGCCGAACGCCTGCCGCGCGGCGAAGGTTATCGCCTGCATTTCCTGCCCGCGCCGGACGGCATCGCCGATGCCGACACGCACCTTGCCTGCGCGGCGCTCAATCGCGGCGTCGAGGACTGCGTGAAGCTCGCCTTCACGCAGTACCAATGGACGTACAAACGGTGGCCGAACGCGACCGTCCGGCCAAGCGGAGAAGACTCCGTGGACGGAATTGGAAACACCCTTCCGCAAGGCGGCGTCGAAACGCTTCGCGATTGAACCAGACCCGCCGGATCGTCTCGCGCTGATTGCGCCGCAATCAAAGTATCGGCTTCCGCGCTCCGGCGGCGTCCAGGTTTGCCTGCCGTCGGCGAACCCGCGATCGGCTCGGCGCAGAGCGAGCCCGACGACGCTGAAGCGATGGACGGATGCGCCCGTGTCCGTGGCGACTGAGAAAAAGGCGAAGACATCCGCCACGAGACAAGATGGCAGCCCGCGTAGCGCGCGCCGTGCCCGTTCGAGCGCACCAATGCCTTGCGCGACAACGCCACAAAGGTTTCGCGTGCGAAGGAAACCCCGCGTTCGGGGGGTACAGCGGCGCCGGACCCGCTCCTAGCATCAGCGCATCGGAAGGTGCGCTCTCGTCGCGCCTGGGCCGTCAGGGGGAGTGACATGTCGATCCAGATCATCGCGCCGCGGCTGCGCCCGCGCCGTCTCGCGCTGGCGTCCGCCGGGCTCGCGCTGGCGGCCGCGTATGGGTTCGCCGGCGCGCTGTCGACACCCGCCGCGGGACGCCAGACGATCGGCCCGGATTCCCGGTTCGAGCATGTCGCGGTGTTCGTCGCCGGCACGCCCGCAACGGCCATCGAACAGTGGCGACAACAGGTTCTTGCGACGACGCACGCACAGCCCTGCACCGGCGGGCGTCCGTGCCTGGCACGTGCGCTGCGCCTGTCTTCGCTCGGAACGGCGAAGGCGGAAGTGTTGGCGTTCGACCTCGCCGCCGACGCCCCAAGCGCCGAGCGCGACGCGCTGTTGACTGCGGCCGCCGCGGCGCAGCCGCCCGCCACCCTCCATCACGACACCACGCCGCGGCAAGCCGCCGGCGGCTGAACCTCTTTCCACCGCGGAGTCCGTCCCATGTCCCTCGTACGCCCTCTTCCCGCTTTGCTGCGCGTCGCCCTCGTCGCCGGCCTGGTTTCGCTGTCTTCGCCCGCCTTCGCGATCTTCCAGAACGGCGGCTTCGAGAACGGCTCGTTCACCGGCTGGACGCTCGGCGGCGGCACCAATCCGGGGCTGGCCGGCGCGCCGCCGTTCACCAGCGCCAGCGTGCAGATCAACCTCGGCGCCGCCGGGCCCGCCACGATCGTCGGCCCCGGCACCGTCGACCCGCGCGCGCCGACGATCGTATTGCCGCGCGTAGGCCAGAGCACGGCCAAGCTCAACGACGAAGGCGGCGGCGCGCTGGTCACGACGCTGCGCCAGACCGACACCGTGAGCAACGCCGACGTCGATCCGCTCGACGGCCTGCCGCACATCCGCTTCGCCTTCGCGCCCGTGCTCGACGATCCGAACCACTCGCCGGAACAGCAGCCGTACTTCTATGTCGTGGTCAAGAACCTCGCCGACAACAGCGTGCTGTTCGAGCAGTTCGCGTATTCGGGCCAGGCCGGCGTGCAGTTCAAGACCGGAACCGGCAACTGGAAGTACCTCGAATTCCAGAACGTGGACGCGGTGCTGCCGGCCAGCGCGATCGGACAGCAAGTCGAACTGACCGTCGTCGCCGCGGACTGCTCGCTCGGCGCGCACGGCGGCTACGTGTACGTGGACGGCTTCGGCTCTTCGCAGGTCGGCGGCGGTGGCGGCGGCAATCCCGCGTCGCCGACAGCGGTCCCGACCCTGGGCTCGACCACGCTCGCCCTGCTTGCGGCGACGCTCGTGCTGATCGGTTGGCGTTCGCGTCGTCAGACGGCCTGATCCGGAATATCGCTGCGCCCTCGAACGGAGTTGCACAGGCCACGGAAGGCCCTCATTTCCGGGAGAAGACGGCGAGATCGCCTGAGCCGTTCTCCGTCTCTTCGCTCGCCGCCGTTCGGAACCGGATGTTCCCTACGGCGCGACCAGTCCGCGCCGCATCGCCTCGAGGGTCGCTTCGGCACGCGAGCCGACGGCGAGCTTGCGATAGATGTCCTTGAGGTAGCCCGCGACGGTATGGCGCGACAAGCCGAGCAGATCCGCCGATTCGCCGATGCTCATTCCTTTGGCGATCAGGCGCAGCACCTCGGTCTCGCGCGCGGTCAGCGCATTCTCGGCCGGCGCCGCGGGCTGGAAATGCCGAAGCAGGCGACGCGCAATCGACGGCGACAGTGGCGGTTGACCGGCGGCGATCCCGCCCAGCATCGCGGCGAGCGCTTCCGGCGTCTGATCCTTGAGCACGTAGCCTTGCGCGCCGGCATGCAACGCCGGAAACAGATGCGCGTCGTCGTCGAACACGGTCGCGACGATGCACAAGGCGCCGTGCGGATGCAGATGCTCGATCAGGCGAATACCGGAGCCATCGGGCAAACCGAGGTCGATCAACGCGAGCGGCGGCGGCGGCTCGCACAGCGGCATCGCCTGCGCCAGCGTCGCCGCCTGCGCGATCGCGATGCCGGGGAACGCGAGCGTCGTCGCGCAGGCGAGCCAGTCGCGGCTCGACGCCAGGTCGTCGACGATCAGCGCGCGCGCAAAACCGCTCATGAGGACGCCGCGAGCGGCATCGTCAGCAACACCTTGGTGCCGCCGGCGGTGCCGGGCTTCCAATGGATGTCTCCAGCCAGTTCGGCCGCACGCTCGCGCATGCCGCGCAGCCCGGCGCCGGCAAGGGGCGCGTCGACGCCGGCGCCGCTGCCGTCGTCGGTCAGTTCGAGGCGGAGCTGCGCCTCGCGCACGGCCACGCGCACGCGCACGTGCCGCGCATGCGCATGACGAATCACGTTGCTGACCGCCTCGCGCACGATGCGGTACAGGTGCAGCGCGCGACCGGTGTCGAGGGCGGGGTCGGGCAAATCGTCGGCGAGGCTCCAGTCGAAGCCGACGCCGACGGCCGCGAGTCGCTGCGCGGTTTCGGCACGGATGTCGGCGAGCACGTCGCCGAGCGTGCCGGGCGTGCCACGCGAGCGGGTGACGACGTCGCGCAGATCCTGCAGCAACGCGCGAGCGCGGTCGGCCTGCTGCGGTGTCGATGCTTCGTGGACGAGGCCGAGCAGCCGCGCGCCGAGGTCGTCGTGCAGGTCGGCGTAGATGCGTTCGCGTTCGGCGGCGACGGCTTGCTCGCGTGCCAACGCCTCGCGCTCGGCGAGGCGGGCCGCGGCTTGCGTGCGTTCGGCGGCGAGCAGGCGGCGCATCCGCAGCGCCTGCACGACACCGGCCGCGGCCAGCGTCAACGCCGCGAGCGCCACGGCGGCCGATACGATGCTCATGTCGCGTCCCGCGGGCGCAGCGCCCGCGCCGTGTCGCGATCGCCGAGGCGCTCGTAGACAGCGGCCAGCCGTTCGGCCGCGGCGCGGGTGCGCGCGTGGTCGTCGCCGACGAGCGTGCGCAACTGCGCGTGCGCCGTTTCCAGCGTCGTGCGCGCCTCGGCCAGACGGTTCATCCGCGTCAGGCACAAGCCGTGATTGCTGGTGAAGATCGCGGTCATCAGATGATCCGGCCCGACCGTCGCGCGCGCGTCGTCGACGAGGCTGGCGAATTCACGCTGCGCGGCGTCGAGCCGGCCCGCGTCCATGAGCAGCATGGCGAGGTTGTTGCGTGGCGCGAACGCCGACGGATGACGGCTGCCGGCGCGCTGCTGGATCGCGATGATGCGCCGGTACAGCGCCTCCGCATCGTCCACGCGATGGCGCTCCTCGAGGATGTAGGCGAGGGAATTCATCGCCGCCAGCGTCTGCACGTGATCCTCGCCCGCTTCGCGCTCGAAGCCTTGCATCGACGTACGCGCCGCGGCCTCCGCCTCGTCGAGCTTGCCCTCCGGAACGAGGATGTTGGCCAGCGTCTGCCACGTCGTGAGGGTGCTGGAATGGTTCTCGCCGAGCACTTCGCGCTGCAGCGCGAGGGTGGCGCGCGCTTCGCTTTCCGCGGCGGCGTGGGCGCCGCGCGCGGCGAGGATCAGGGCCAGGTTGTGGCGGCTGGTCAACGTGGTCGGCGCGCGTTCGCCGAAGACGGCGCGACGCCATTGCAGCACCTCGCGCGTGAGCGTCTCGGCCTCGTCGAGGCGGCCGCTTTCGCGCAGCAGCGTGGACAGGCTGCTGCGCGCCGTCGCCACCGTCGTCTGCACATCGCGATCGGCGGCGACGCGCGCCGGATCGAGACGGCCCGCGGCGTCGAGCAGCGCGCGCAGGCCGCGTTCGGCGGCATCGAAATCGCCGGCATCGGAGTCGACGCGGGTGTCTTCCAGGTCGAGATCCATGCGTGCTGCCAGCGGCGCATCGGGCCACGCGGCGCGCGCTTCCGCCAGCGCCTTGCGCGCCTCGTCGAAACGCGACAGCTCGATCAGGATCGTCGCGCGCTCGCGCAGGCGATTCCGGCGTTGCTCGGGCAGGTCGGTGGCGGCGAACGCCAATGCACGGTCGCTCAGCGCGAGCGCCGCCTTGTAGTCGCCAAGCGCGCGCCGCGTGGAGGCCAGCGTCGCCGCGACGGCGCGCTGCACGTCGGGCTGCGCAGCGAGGCCATCCAGATCGCGCTCGGCGCCGTCGACGACCTGGGCCACGCTCGGGCTGCGCCCGCCGGTCGATTCCGGATTCGCCGACGCCAGCATGCGCTGCAGGAAGGCGTTGACGGCGGCGCTTTCCCGCGCGCGCTGTTCGGCCTGCGCGTGCGCCTCGCGCTCGGACAGCGCGAAGCGCAGCGACACCGTCGTCGCCGCAGCGAGCGCGAGGAACACGATCGCCGCGGCCGCGCTGAGCGCGCGATGCCGGCGCACGAAGCGAGCGGCGCGATAGCGCAGCGTCGGCGGCCGCGCCGCGACCGGACGATGCGCGAGCACGCGTTCGAGGTCATCGGCGAACGCGGCGACGCTGGCGTAGCGCTGCGCCGGCTCCTGCGCCAGCGCCTTCATGACCACGGTATCGAGATCGCCGCGCGCGGCCGTCGCCACGCGCGACAGCGGCGGCGGTGCCTCGTGGCGCAGGATGTCGAGCGCCTCGAACAGCGTCGAAGTGCTCAGGCGCGGGTGCGGCAGGCGTCCGCCGACGAGTTCGTAGGCGATCACGCCAAGCGAGTACAGATCGCTGCGCGCATCGGCGCTGCGGTCGCCGCCGCCGAGCTGCTCGGGGCTCATGTACGGCAGCGTGCCGAGCACTTGGCCGGCGAGCGTCAGCGTCGCGCCGTCGCCGCCCTCGCGGTGCGCGACGCCGAAGTCGAGGATCTTCGGACGGCCTTCCGCGTCCACGAGGACATTGGCGGGCTTGAGGTCGCGATGGATCACGCCGCGCTCGTGCGCGAACTGCACGGCGCGCGCGATCGCGACGAGCAAGCGCAGTCGCGCGGCGAGATCGCTGCCTTCGCGCCGCACATGGTCGAGCAACTCGACGCCGCGCACGTATTCCATGGCCAGCCATGGCGCTTCGGTGCCGTCGACACGTGCCTCGCCCGCCGCATACAGGCGCGCGATGCCGGGATGTTCGAGCCCGGCGAGCGTCTCGATCTCGCGGCGCAGGCGCGCGATGAGGCTCGGCGAAGCGCCGCGCACGACCTTGAGCGCGACATCGCGCGCCGGATGCGATTCGCGCGCGAGATAGACGCGGCCCATGCCGCCCTCGCCCAGCAAACCGACAATGCGGTACGGCCCGATGTACATCGGTTCGTCGTCGACGCGCGCCTCGTTCATGGATCGCTTTCCCCCAGCCCCTGGAGGCGATGCTGCCACATCGCGGCAGCAACGCGCGATCAGTCGCGCCGCTCGACCTCGCGCACGAGCATGAGTTCGCAAGCGCCCGCCCCGGTGTCCTCGCGCGTGAGCGAACTGACCCAGCGCCAGCCATCGGCGCGCGTCGCTTCGACGAGCTGGCCGCGCAACGTGACGATCGTGCCGACGCGAACGCGATCGAGCGATCGCTTCACGCCGGCATCGGCCGGAATCAGGTGCACGTTCGCGCTGGAACGCACGATGTCCGCGGGCGGCAGCGGCGGTTCGTTGCGCCAGTGATAACTGAAGAAGCGTGCGGACTGCTCGATGTCGAGTTGCGCGATCACCGCGCTGTCGGACATGCCCCGCCAACCGAGTGCGAAGTCGGTCGGCGACAGCGCGCTGCCGGCGTCGAACGAATACTCGGCGCGCGACAGTACGCGCGCCTCGATGGCGTAGTCGGCGAGCGGTTTGAGTGTGTAGTCGCCGCGCGCGATCGTTGCGGCGTCGCGCGGCGCGGTCTGCGCAGGATCGGCGGCGACGAGCATGCCGTCGGCGCGCGCGATCGGCCGATGCACGACCCAGTTCAGCGCGCCGGCAAGCGCCAGCGCGAGGATCAGCCCGCTGCGTACGCTCACGGCGCCTTGCGCAGGCGCGCGAGGAACACGCTCATTTCCTTCGCCGCCTGCACGTCGCCGCGCGACTGCGCGACAGCGATGCCGCGTTCGTAGGCATCGATCGCGGCGAGCGCATCGCCGCCTTGCGCGAGTGCGCGGCCGAGCGTCTTCCATGCCGCCGAATAATGCGGGTCGAAGTCGAGCGCTTCGCGCAGCGCGACGACGGCACCGGTGGTGTCGCCGTGCGCGAGCAGCGCGTTGCCGAGCGAATAGCGCAGCAACGCGCCGTCGCGCGGGCCGCCGAGTTGCGCGCGAAGGCGAGCGATGAAGTCGTGATCCATGCGGCGATGATCGCGCGCGGCGGGCGCGCTTGCACGCACATCGAAGTTTTTGCGAAGACCTTGCGGGAAAACCATCACCGCCCAACCCTTCTCTTGAAGGGGCGTGCTCGCCCCACGCGTCAGCGTTCGCCGCGATGAATGTCGTGGGTGACGACGCCGAGGCCGCGCGCGGGCCGCACGAAGAACTCCGGGCGCTGCAAGGTGCGCTGCATGTCGTCGCGTCCGCTCGCCCAATGCTCGCGCATCGTCGTCGCGCCGAACGCGTAGTCCTTGTATTGCTCCTCATACGGCTTGGCGCGGTAGATGAGGTGGACGATGTTGAACACGCGGTCGCACAGCCACGGTTGGAGATCGGCGAGCAGCGCGGGCGGCAGCCGGTCGCGATCGCTGCGTTCGAGCAGTTCGGCGAGCGCGTTGCGCAATTTCTGCTGCGCCGAGACGACGTCCGTGGCCAGCCGCGTGCGGCTCGAATACTGGATGTCCTTGGTGCGTTCGAGTGCGTCGGCGAGCGTGTTCGGCAGCGCGCCGCGCGCGCTCCACAGGTCGACCTGCATGACCAGCGTGTCCAGCCGCGGCGCGGCTTCGAGCAGGTATTCGAGCGGCGTGTTGGAGACGAGGCCGCCGTCCCAGTAGTGCTCGCCGTCGACGACGACCGCGGGAAACGCGGGCGGCAGCGCGCCGGAAGCCATGATGTGCTCGACGCGGATTGTTTCCTGCGCCGAATCGAAATAGCGGAAGTTGCCCGTGCGCACGTTGGCGGCGCCGACCGACAGGCGCACGCTGTCGTGGTTGAGGCGGTCGAAATCGACGAGGCGTTCGAGCGTCGCGCGCAACGGCGCCGTGTCGTAAAAGCTCGTCGCCTGCGCGCTGCCGTCGGCGAACAGGACCGGTGGAAACGGGCGCGGCTCGAAGAAACCGCGCTGGCCCTGTGCGAGCGCGCCGAACGCGCCGAGCAGGTTCATCCAGACATTGAGCGGCGCGCTCGGCGGCAACCAGTTCGACGCCTGCGTGGCGAGGTTCGCGAACCACGACAGCGATCCGGCCGGTTCGCAGACCGTCGTCCAGAATTCGCGCAGGCGGTCGATGCGATCGGCCGGCGCGTTGCCGGCGATGATCGCCGCGTTGATTGCGCCGATCGACGTGCCCGCGAACCAGGTCGGCTGGATGCCGGCCTCGTGCAGCGCCTCGTAGACGCCGCATTGATAGGCGCCGAGTGCGCCGCCGCCTTGCAGCACGAGCGCGACGGATTCGTAGCGCGATGCCGATTGCGCGGGCGTCGATGCGCCCCGCGCGGCCGCGCGGTGGCGAGCCGTTCCCGTCGCGCCGCGACGCGTCGTCATTGCATGAACCAGCCATGGCTGACGACGAGGCTCTGCCCGGTCAGCGCATTCGTCTCGAAGCCGGCGAAGAACAGCGCGCACGCGGCGACGTCGTCGATCGTCGTGAATTCGCCGTCGACGGTGTCCTTGAGCATGACGTTCTTGACCACGTCGGCTTCGCTGATGCCCAGTTCCTTGGCCTGCTCGGGAATCTGCTTCTCGACGAGCGGCGTGCGCACGAAGCCGGGGCAGATCACGTTGGCGCGCACGCCATGCGCGGCGCCTTCCTTCGCAACGACCTTGGCGAGACCGATGAGGCCATGCTTGGCGGTCACGTACGGCGCTTTCAGCTTCGACGCTTCCTTGGAGTGCACCGACCCCATGTAGATGATCGAGCCGCCCTTGCCCTGCGCATACATGTGGCGCAAGGCCGCGCGCGTGGTCAGGAATGCGCCGTCGACGTGGATCGCCATGAGTTTCTTCCAGTCGGCGTAGGAGAAATTCTCGATCGGATTGACGATCTGGATGCCGGCGTTGGAGACGAGGATGTCGACCGAACCGAGCTGCTTGGCGACTTCATCGATACCCGCATCGACCTGCTGCTCGTTGGTCACGTCCATCGCGACGCCGATCGCCTTCGCGCCCTTGTCGACTAGCTCCTTCGCCGTCGCCTGCGCGGCGTCGAGGTTGATGTCGGCGATCGCCACCGCCGCACCGTTGTCCGCGTAAACCTCCGCGATGCGCTTGCCGATGCCGCTGGCCGCGCCGGTCACGATTGCCACTTTGCCGTCGAGTCGCATGGTGTTGTCTCCGTTATGAGCGCGGGCAAGCCGCAAAAAGAGCTTTTTTCAATCGGATGAGAGGGGATGGGTTCGAAATGTGCTGTTCGTTGGAAGTGCGGCCATGCATGGCCGCTGCTGGACTTGCCGACGCGGTTCCGAATAAGCCGGCTCAAGCGTTGCCGGTTGCGGCGATCCCGGACGGATCGCAAAAAAAAAAGCGCCGCTCGTTGGACGGCGGCGCAATGGAGTGTGAAATGAAACTGTTCGATAAGACCGCGTCGTGATCTGCGAGTTCCGCATTGCAGCAAACGGCAGCTGAACGAGGGGTGGACATCGGCGACAGCGTCGCGACAGGCACGCTGGCGATTCAACCTTCCTCGGCAGCCTTCGGCCCGCGCGGGTCGATGTCGAGGTCCTTGAGCTTGCGATACAGGTGCGTGCGTTCCATGCCGACCGCCTTGGCGAGTTTGCCGACGCTGCCGCCGGCGAGTCCGAGCTGGTGCAGCAGGTAGGCGCGCTCGAACTGCTCACGCGCTTCGCGCAGCGGCAAGGCGAAATCGATCGACGGTTTGCCCGCGGCCACGGGCATTGGCGCGGCCGCGACGGCTTCGCTGCCGAGCGCCGTTTCGACTTCCTCGAGCGCGATGTCGCTGCCGCCGCCGAGCACGAGCAGGCGCTGCACGAGGTTGCGCAGCTCGCGCAGGTTGCCCGGCCAGACGTGGTTGCGCAGACGGTTCTGCGCGGCCACGGAAAACTTGCGGTACGGCAGCTGGTCGCGGTTGGCGAACCAGTCGGCGTGATAGCGCAAAAGATCCGGCACGTCGTCGGCGCGCTCGCGCAGCGGCGGCACGGCGATCGGCACGATCTTGAGCTGGTAGTACAACTCTTCGCGGAAGCGTCCCGCAGCGACCAGCGCGGCAAGATCGTGCGCCGTCGCGGCGACGACGCGCGCGTCGATCGGCACCGACTCGTGACCGCCGCAGCGGATCAGCACGCGGCGTTCGAGCACGCTCGACAGGCGCAGTTGCAGTTCCGGGTCGAGGTCGGCGACTTCGTCGAGGAACAGCGTGCCGCCATTGGCCTGTTCGATCAGTCCCTGTTGCACGGCGCCGCCGTCCTCGGTGCCGAACAGTGCGACGGCCGCGCCGCCCTGCGCGATCGCGCCCGCAGCGACCGTGACGAACGGCCCCGCGCGCCGCGCGCCGCGCTCGTGCAGCGCACGCGCGACGGTTTCCTTGCCGGTGCCGGCCTCACCGACAACGAGCACGCCGGTGTCGTGCGCGGCGATCTTCTCGATCTGCGCGCGCAGCGCCTGGATCGCCTTGCCCGAACCGACGAGATCGCCCGGCGCGGGCATCTGCCGGCGCAGGCCTTCGTTCTCGCGGCGCAGTTGGCCGGCTTCGACCGCGTGACCGACGACGAGGAGGAGCTTCGCCAACGACAGCGGCTTCTCGATGAAATCCCACGCGCCGAGCCGCGTCGCCTCGACCGCGGTTTCGATGTTGCCGTGGCCGGAAATCATGATGACCGGGCACGGCAGGCCGCCGCGCTCGCTCCACTCGCGCAGCAGGCTGATGCCGTCGAGGTCGGGCATCCAGATGTCGAGCAGGATCGCGTCCGGGCGCTGGCGGCGTCGCGCCTCGCGCGCGGCCGCCGCCGATTCGGCGACGTCGACGGCGTAGCCCTCGTCCTCGAGGATGTCCTTGATCGTGGCCCGGATGTCCGGTTCGTCGTCGACGACAAGGATGCGCGCAGCCGCCGGCATATCGGTGTTTTCCGCGTTGCGAAAAGGAGACAGCGAGCATAGCGCAGCGCGATGGCGGCGTGCGCCGCGCATGCCGCGCGCGAAACGCATCGGTTACGCTTGCGCGCTTTCCGCGGCCTCATCGACATGCCCGAATCCCGCGCGCGGCCGCCGCTGTCGGCCTGCATCATCACGCTCAACGAGGCCGACCGCATCGACGCCTGCCTCGACTCGCTCGCGTTCTGCGACGAGATCGTCGTCGTCGATTCCGGCTCGACCGACGGCACGCGCGAGCGCGCTGGCGCTAAGGGCGCACGTGTGCTCGAACGCGCCTTCGACGGCTACCGCGCGCAGAAGGATTTCGCGGTGCAGTCCGCGCACAACGATTGGGTGCTTTGCCTCGACGCCGACGAACGCGTGACGCCGGCCTTGCGCGCCTCGATCGAAGCCGCGCGCGACGCCGGCTTCGCCGACGCGGCCGGCTATCGTTTCGCGCGCTGCACGGAATATTTCGACGCGCCGCTGCGTCACGGCAACGCGTATCCCGACCGCGTGCTGCGCCTGTTCGACCGTCGCCGCGGCGGCTGGCGCGGCGATCGAGAAATCCACGAACAACTGCGCCTCGACGGCCCCGTGCGCCTGCTCGCGGGCGATCTCGACCACCAGGCCTATCGCTCATTGTCCGACCAGTTGCGCCGGCTCGATCGCTACTCGACGCTGATGGCGCAACACCTGCACGAACGCGGCAAGCGCGCGAATCTCGCCGCGATCGTACTCAGTCCGCTATGGCGCTTCCTGCGCGGCTACGTGCTGCGACTCGGCTTCCTCGACGGCTGGCGCGGCCTCGTCTTCGCCTGCGTCGAAGCGAACTACGTGCGCGAGAAAGCGATCAAGCACTGGCTGCTCGCGCGCGGCGCGAAGATTTGATCGCTCACTCTGCGACGTTGTGCTCGCCGAGGTGCAGGTCGATGCCGTAGGGCGTCCACGTCGCACGATTGCCGCGCGTTTCGGCGCGGATGCGATCGTTCTTCTCGCGCATTTCCGGCTTCATGTAGCCGCGCTTGTGTTCGAGATGCACGCAAATCGCCGAGTAGCGGATCGTCTTGCCGCGCACGCCGGCGTTGACGAGGCGTTCGCCGAGTTCGAGATCCTGTCCGCCGTACTGCATGCGCTCGTCCCAGCCGTTGACGCGCACGACGTCGTCCTTCCACGCCGACGCGTTGTGGCCGTGCAGGCGCGGCTTCACCGGCGTGATCGCGTTCATCACGTGGCGCAGGGTTTCGTTCTTGATGCGCAGCTTCAGCGTGTGGCGTTCGAGGCCGTTCGCGGCGAGCCACGCATAGTCGGTCGCGCGGCCGGAGAGGATGTCCTCGCGCGTGATCGCGTGCGACAAGTCCAGCGGCAGCTTGCTGTAACCGCCGGTGAGATAGCGGCCGCGCTCGCGCAGCGCGAGATGCCGCGCCACGAATTGCGGATGCGGAATGCAGTCGCCGTCGGTGAAGATGAGGTACTCGCTGTCGGCAAGCAGGATGCCGCGATTCATGCCCTTGCACTTCTGATAGCCCTCGTCGGGTTGCCAGAAATGACGCAGCGGGAAATTCATCTGCGGACGCAGGCGGTCGATGACCTCGCGCGTGTCCTCGCGCGAGCCGTCGTCGACGACGATCACCTCGAAGTCGCGCGTGGTCTGCGTCGTGTAGCCCCACAACACCCATTCGAGCCAGCGCGGCTCGTTGTAGGTGGCGAACAGGACGGTGGCGGCGGGCATCGAGCGGCAGTCCGGCGTGAAATTCCGCGCATTTTACGCGAGAGCGGCGGCGCGCATCCCGACCTCGCGCAACGGCTGCTGGGTTAACCTTGCAACTTTCATCGACCGTGCCGCCGTGTCCACGCCGCAACCTCCTCCTTCGACGTCATCCTCGATCACGATCCTCGTCATCGCCTACCGCATGGCGGCGACGATCGCCGAGGCCGTGCGCTCCGCGCTTGCGCAGACGGTGCCATGCGAGATCATCGTTTCCGACGACAGCTCGGGCGACGCATCGCTCGACATCGTGCGCCAACTGCTCGAAGGCTACGACGGCCCTCATCGCGTGCAGGTGCGCAGCACCGAGCGCAACGTCGGACTGTGTGCGCATCTCAACGAACTCGCTGCATTGGCGAGCGGCGACATCCTCGTGTGTTTCTCCGGCGACGACATGTCGTATCCGCATCGCGTCGAGCGCCTGGCTGCGGTGCTGGATACCGACCCGCAAGTCCAGCTCGTCGGCTCCGCCGTCGACGACGTCGACGCGCAAGGCCGCGAGATTGCGGCCGGCGTGCGTGGATTGCCGTCGCGCATCGACCAGCGCTGGCTGCTCCGCCGCGGCAAGCTCGCCGCCGTGCTCGGCGCGTCGATGGCGATGCGCCGCGACCTGCTGACGCGCATGCCGCCGCTGCGCGGCGTCGTCGAGGACAACATGCTTACGCTGCGCGCCGCGCTGGTCGGCAGCTGCGCCTGCGTGCCGGATGCACTGCTCGCCTACCGTCGCCACGACGCCAATCTCGGCGACTGGGTTTTCGACCGCAGCACGCAGGGCTACGCCGGTTTCGAGCAGCGCCAACGGCGCGTGCTGTCGATGTACCGCGATATCGCCGCCGACCAGAACCGCTGCGTGTCTGCGCGCACGGACATCGCGGAAGAGCGGCGCGCGCTCGGCTGCGAGCTGGCGACCATGTACGACCTCGAAGCCGACATGCGCGAGGCGATCCTCGACCGCCCGCGCCGCGCATGGCTTGGCCCGCTCTGGCGCGGACTGCGCACGCGCGGATTGCGGCGCAAGAGCGCGGAACGTGCGTTGAAACTGCTGCTGCCACGACGTTGGTTCGGGAAGTCGATCCGGCAGGGTTAGCGCGCCGAAGTTGGCGCCGCCTATGAATGGACTTCTAAACGTCCGAACCTGTTTCGCGACCGAGTCGCCGCAAGCGCCTGAGTATCCGCAGCTGCAGCTGGATGGCGCTCAGGCTCGTCGAGCGCGCCGGCGTCACCAGCTTTCGCCGCCACTGCCAGATCCTACCGAGCAACGGCAAGACGCCACTGCCTGCCGCTGCCCGATCCAGCGCGGCGCAAAGCTGCGCGGCAGCGACGCGATCTTCGCCGTCCCCGCCGACCGCCGCGAATTGCAGGACATGCCGGCTTTGCGCGAGCCAGTGCCGCGTGCGCTTGCCCGCGTCGGTTCCGCTGCGGCCCAGCGATGTCTGTGCGCTGTCGTGCCGCCTGAATTCGACGAGCGCTTCGTCGACATACGCCAGGCCGCGCCCCGCGGCCGCATTCGCCGCAAGCCACCAATCGTGGTACAGCGATTCTGGAAACGGTCGCGATCGCTCGAACATATCCCGCCGCAACACCATCGCGTGCGACGACACCGAATTGCGGAACGCGAAACGCAGCACGCCCTTGCCTTCGGGCATGTCGAGGTCGTCCGAAATGCGCGAGCCGGACGGCCGCCCTTGCGAGTCGACGTACGCGGAGTCGCAATACGCAAGATCGCGTTCGCCGATCGCGGCGAGCAAGGTCGCAAGCTTGTCGGGATGCCACACGTCGTCCTGGTCGGACGGCGCGATGATCGGTGCCGAGCCCAGCGCCATCGCCCGTTCGAAGCTGCGACTGGAGCCAAGGTTGTTTTCGTTGGCGACGACCCGGATGCGCGCATCGCGCGCCGCGTACTCGCGCAGCAACGCCAGGCTGCGGTCGCTCGACGCATCGTCGAGCGCGATCAACTCGAAACTCGGTTCGCTCTGCGCGAGGATCGAGTCCAACTGTTCGCGCAGATGGTCTTCGCCGTTGTGCACGCACAAGGCGATCGTCACCTTGGCGTCTTTCGATTCCTGTCTTTCCATTGCGCCACTATTTTCAGTGCTCGACGCTGCGGAATCCGAGAGCGATTCCCGCATCAACGATGCTCTCGCGCTTCGGTGTCGAACATCGGCAGGCACAACACGAATTCCGCGCCGCCTTGTGCACGGTTGTCCGCGCGCACGCTGCCGCCGTGCTCCTCGGCGATCTTCTTGACGACGGCGAGGCCGAGTCCCGTGCCGCGCGCCTTGCTCGTCGTGTATGGCTCATACCAGCGCTCGCCGAAATCCGCCGGCAATCCTGGACCATTGTCGGCGACGACGAGTTCCACCCACGGCTCGCCGTCGCGCGCGAGCGCTCGCGTGGCGACGAACAGCTGCGGCTTGCTCGTCTCGCCGATCGCTTCGAGCGCGTTCTTGATGAGGTTGTGCAACGCCTGACGCAGGCGCACCGCATCGCCGCGCACGCGCGGATCGCTCGCATCGAGCTGGCGCACGAGGCCGAGGCGCTGGTCGTTTTCGTAGAGGTCGAGCACTTCGCCGACGAGTGCGTTGAGCGCGATCGGCTGCATCACCATTTGCGGAGGCCGCGCGTAATCGCCGAATGCGTTGACCATCGTCTTGAGCGCCTCGACCTGGCTCACGATCGTCTGCGTGGCGCGGTCGATGAGTTCGCCGTCGTCGGGCGGCAGGCGGCCGAGGAAACGCCGGCGCAAGCGTTCAGCGGCGAGCTGGATCGGCGTCAGCGGATTCTTGACCTCGTGCGCGAGACGCCGCGCGACCTCGCCCCACGCCGCGTCGCGCTGCGCGCGGTTGAGCACGGTGAGATCGTCGAACACGGCGACGTAACCGGCGTGATCGGGCAGCGCCGCGCCGCGCACCATGAGCGTGCGCGCACCCTGCGGCGCGTCGAGCACGACTTCCTCGCGCCACTCGCGCGCGTCGTCGCGCAGATGGCGCGCGAGCGGCTCGGCGAACGCAGCGAGGTTCGCGTGCGCCTTGCCGATCTCCGCCGCGCTCGCGCCGAGATGCTTCGTCAGCGCAACGCCGAGGATCGATTCCGCGGCGCGATTGGCGCTGCGCAGACGCGCCTCGCGATCGAAGCCGAGCACGCCCGCAGACAGGCGTTCGAGCACGGCTTCGAGCCACGCGCGCTGCTGTTCGTTTTCTCGCGCGCTCTTGTGCGCACGCGCGCCGGCGAGCTCGAGTTCGCGCGTCATCTGCGCGAACGAGGCGACGAGGAAGCCGAGCTCGTCATTGCTCGCCCTCGGCAGCGGCGTATCGAAGCGGCCCGCGGCGACCGCGCGCGTCGCCGCCGACAAGCGGCTGATCGGCGCGACCAGGCGCCGCGCGACGACGAACGCGACGAGGGCGACGACGAGCGCGGAGAGCAGCAGCACGAAGGTCAGGATCAGCGCGAACGTCAGCTTGAGCGAGCCGCGCAGGAATTTCAGGCGCTGGAAATCGAAACTCGCGCGCTCGATGCCGCGTGTCAGCGGTTGCAGCCGCGCCGGCAGCGGGAACAGCGCCTGCAACAAACGCTGGCGATCGGGCGCGACGTGCGCCTCGTCGATCGGCAGCACGACGCGCAGCGCAAGTCCGTCGCCGAGCGGTTCGGCCGCGGCGTAGCGATGATCGCCGCGCACGCGCAGCAGCAGCGCGCTGTCGGGGATCGGCGGATCGAGCCAACTTGGATCGGAGCTCGCGACTGCTTCCGCGCGCGAGTCGGCGCCGAGCACGGCGAGCTGGATCGCGCCGAGGTCGTCGATCGCGTCGTCGAGCGCGCGTTGCGTGTCGCGTCCAGAGGTGCCGGCAAGCCGCCGCGCGAGATCCGCGCTCGACGTCTCCGCCGCGTGCAGATGTTCGTCGACGACGACGCGACCAAGTTCGAGCGCATCGTCGAGCGCCTGTTCGAGGCGCACGTTGAACCAGTTGTCGATCGTCGCGTCGAGGAAGCGCAGCGCGAATCCGTAGACGACGAGGCTCGCCGGCAACGCGAGCGCGATGAGCAGCATGAGCAGGCGGCGGCTCAGCCGCGCGCCCGGCGCGCCACGTCGCACGTCCGCGCGCAGGCGCCACAAGCGCAGGCCGATGATGACGACGAGCGCAACGAGCGCGACAAGAGCAGCGCCGAGCACGAATCGGTAATGCGCGGCGAAACGCGCGTTGTCGGCGGCGGCGTCCTCGGCGAGCTTGAGCGATGCGATCAGCAGCGCGGCGACCGCGAGCGCCGGCAGCACGCGTCGCAGCAGCAGGTTCAATGCGTCGCGGGCGACCATGTCGTCTCCGCGGAAGACAAACGCCACGCCGGCTCGAACAACGCCGGCAAACGCAACGCGCCCGGCAACGCGGCCGGATCGAGCGCGGCGGACACGCGCAGCGGCGACGCCGCATGCGCGAACGTCGACGGCAGGCTCAACCGCAACGAACCGAGCGCCGCGAGCAGATAGCCGCGTGTGACGAACCCGCGCTCGTCGTCGCGGCCGTTCACGGCGAGTTGGTAACGCCGCGACAACGGGTAGTAACGCAGCTCGACGCGCGGCTGCGCACGCGCGCCGTCCGCGCCGCGCACGTCGACGACGATGGCGAGCGGAATGCCATGGTCGAGCGCGTCCTGCATCGGCCCGCTGAGCTTGCAGTCGAGCGCGAGTTCAAGATGCGCGACGCCGTCCTGCACGACGACTTGCGCGTTGCGTACCTCGAGCACGCCCGGCGATTGATGCGCGAGCGGGCCGCAGGCGGCGAGCAGGAGGATCGCGCACGACGCGAGCGCGCGGCGCAACCGCGCGTGCACGCCGCTTCGTTCCTCACGCGATCTTTTCGAGCAAGCCATAGTAGAACCCGTCCATGCCGCCCTCGCCCGGCAGACGCTGGCGCCCGGCGCCGGCGTCGCGACCGAAACGCGCGTCGAGCGGCAGCGCACGGGCATCATCGTGGGCGGCGAGGAAGCGGGCAAGCACGGCCTCGTTTTCCTCGCGCAGGATCGAACAGGTCGCGTAGAGCAGGCGGCCGCGCGGCGCGAGCAGCGGCCACAGCGCGTCGAGGATGCGCGTTTGCGCCTGCGCGAGCGCAGCGATGTCGCCGGCGCGGCGATGCAATTTGATGTCGGGCTGGCGGCGCACGATGCCGGTCGCCGAACACGGCGCGTCGACGAGGATGCGATCGAACGCGCGGCCGTCCCACCACGCACGCGGATCGGCCGCGTCGCCGACGCGGATGTCGCCTTGCACGCCGAGTCGCGCGAAGTTCTCGCGCACGCGCGCGAGACGCGCGTCGTCGCTGTCGAGCGCGACGAGCTCGACGTCGGCACGTTCGAGCAGATGCGCAGCCTTGCCGCCCGGCGCGGCGCAAGCGTCGAGCACACGCATGCCAGCCCGCACGTCGAGCGCGTCGGCGACCGCTTGCGCGGAGCCGTCCTGCACCGAGAACGCGCCGTCGGCGTACCCGGGCAGACGCGTCACGTCGGTGCTGTGCGCGAGCACGATCGCGTCGGGCAAGGTGTCGTGCGCGCGCGCATCGACACCGGCCTCGGTGAATTGCGCGAGCAGTTCCTCACGCGTCGTGCGACGGCGATTGACGCGCAAGGTCGGCGGCGCTTCGCGGTTGTTCGCATCGAGGATCGCGTCGCGCGCTTCAGGCCAATCGCGCGCGATCGCGTCGATGAGCCAGCGCGGATGCGCATAGCGCGTCACCGGATCGGCGTCGAGCGCAGCCTCAAGCGATGAACGTTCGCGCGCGTAGCGGCGCAACACCGCGTTGACGAGGCCGGCGAACTGCGCCTGGCCGAGCGCGCGCGCGGCTTCGACACTGGCGGCAACGACGGCGTAGTCGGGCATGTCGAGCACGCCGATCTGCGCGCAACCGAGCACGAGCAGCGCACGGATGTCGCGCGCCCTCGTCGGCAGCGGTTTTTCCATGAGCCGATCGAGCGCGGCCGACAGGCGCAGCCACCAGCGCGACGCGGCGAACACGCTCGCCGCGAGCAGCGCGCGATCGCGCGAATCGGGCAGGCGCGCATGCGCGGAAGCGAGCGCGACGCGCAGCGACACGCCATCGAACGCGATGCGCGCGAGCGCACGCGCGGCTTCGACGCGCAGGGCAACGCCGGGCAACGTCGGCGCCGGTTTTCCGCGCTGGGGTTTCACGGGTCGCGTCATCGCGGCGCCCGCTCGCGGCGCGCGTTGAGCCAGTCGCGCGCGCTGATGCGGCGGCCGCCATCGCGTTGCAGTTCGCGGATGCGCAGCACGCCGTCACCGGTTGCGACGTCGATGCCATCGGCGGACGCAGCGACGATGTCGCCGGGCCGCGCGTCGACGCGCGCATCAAGCGCGAACGCCGACCAGAGGCGCACACGCTCGCCATCGAGCGTGCCTTCGGCGACCGGCCACGGGTCGAACGCGCGCACCTTGCGCGCGAGCGCGGCGGCGCTGTCGTTCCAGTCGAGCCGCGCTTCGGCCTTGTCGAGCTTGTGCGCGTATTCGACGCCGTCGTCGCTCTGCGGCGTTGGCGTGAGCGTCTCGCCACGCAGCACGCGCGCGAGGCCGTCAGCGAGCGCCTGCGCGCCGAGCGCGGCGAGACGATCGTGCAGCGTGCCGCCGGTGTCGTCGGCGGCGATCGGCGTGCGCGCTTCGAGCAGCACGGGGCCGGTGTCGAGGCCGGCTTCCATCTGCATGAGGTCGACGCCGGTTTCCGCGTCGCCGGCGAGGATCGCGCGCTGGATCGGCGCCGCGCCGCGCCAGCGCGGCAGCAGCGAGGCATGCACGTTCCAGCAACCGAGCCGCGGCAACGCGAGCACGGATTTCGGCAGGATCAGGCCATAGGCGACGACGACGATGAGATCGGGCGCGTACGCCGCGAGCCGTTCGCGCGCGGACTTGTCGCGCAAGGTTTCTGGCTGTTCGACCGGCACGCCAGCCGCGAGCGCGGCCTGTTTGACCGGACTCGCCGCAAGCTGCCGCCCGCGACCGGCCGGGCGATCCGGCTGCGTGTACGCGGCGACGACCTGCGCGCCGCTGTCGAGGCAGGCGCGCAGCGCGGGAACGGAAAAATCGGGCGTGCCGGCGAAGACGAGGCGCATGGAGCCGAAACCGGAAAGGGAGTCGGGAATTGTAGATGCGTAGGCGACGCGCGACACGTCGTTGCGACGATCGCGCCGTTATGCGGGTTCGATCGACAACGTTCGGTCAATCGTCGAGAACACGTGCGGATTGCCGTTCACGCGGCGATGAAACGGATCAAGCGCTCTGCTTGCGCTTCTTGTCGAGCTTCTTGAGCAGCATCGAGCGCTTGAGCGGCGAGAGGTAGTCGACGAAGACCTTGCCCTGGAGGTGGTCCATCTCGTGCTGCACGCAGACCGCGAGCGGGCCTTCGACGTCGAGGACGAATTCCTTGCCGTCGACGTCCTGCGCGGCGACCTTCACGTGCAGCGCGCGGTCGACGTCAGCGTAGATGCCGGGGAACGACAGGCAGCCTTCCTGGAAGACCTGCTCGCCGTCCTTTTCGAGGATGCGCGGATTGACGAGCGCCATCGCGCCGGATTTGTCCTCGGACATGTCCATGACCAGCACCTGCTGGTGCACGTTGACCTGGGTCGCGGCAAGGCCGACGCCGGGCGCGGCGTACATCGTCTCGAACATGTCGGCGACGAACTGCTTGAGCGCGGCGTCGAACACGGTCACGGGTTGCGCCTTGGTGCGCAGGCGCGGATCGGGGAATTCGAGGATTGTGAGCAGGGCCATGGGCGGGAAGTGCGGCTGCGCGGCCGCGAATGCAAGCGAGGCCGTCATTCTATCAGGCCACAACCGACCCCAATAAAAAATCCCCGCCTTTCGGCGGGGATCGTGGCAAAACCGCGGCCTGGGGTCCGCGATCCCGCCGACTCAGTGACGCGACACGCCGCCGACCGCGAACGTGCCGCCCTGCGCGAGCGTGAGGCCGAGATCGGCTTTGGCGCCGACGAGGTCGAGGCGCGCACCGTCGAGGACGAGCGCGACGTGGTCGCCGCCGAGCGCGCTCCACTCGGTCGCCGCTTCGCCTTGCGCGGTGCGCGCGACGAGGCGGACGTAGACGGTCGCGTCGATGCGGATCGCCTCGATGCGGAACGTGCCGTCGCCGGCCTGGGCGAGCGTCACGCGTTGCAGCGAACCGAGCTGCGCGGCGTCGACGCCGACATCGAGCGCATGCGCGGCATCGAGCGAACCGAGCGCGACGACGGCCGCGCCGGCCGGCCACGGTTCGGAACCGTCGCCGCCGAGCTCGAAGCCGTCGCGGAACAGCACGACCGCGGTGTCGTCCGTGCGGGTGATCGCGTCGCTGCCGTTGGTCACCTCGACGCTGTTGCTGACCAGGCCGCTCGCGTCCTCGCCGATCACCGTCGCAGTGAGCAGATAGATCACGCTGCTGTGGGCCGGCAGGCTGACCGTCTGGTCGAGATCGCCGTTGCCGCTCGCCGCGCAGCTCGCGCCGGTGACGGCGATGCACTGCCAGTGCGCGTTCGCGCCGTCGAGTTCGGCGGGCAGCGTGTCGGCGACGTGGATGCCGCTCATGTTCGACGAGCCGGCATTGCCGATCGTGATCGTGTACGTCAACTCGCGACCGACCTGCGTCGCCGTGCGGTTGTCGGTGATCGTCACGCTGAGCGCACCACTCGCCGCCGCGCCGTTGGCGGTGAAGGTGACCGCGCCGGTGACGCCGGCCGCGCTGGCCGTGACGGTGTCGGTGCCCGGTGTCGCGTCGAGCGTCCAGCCGCTGAGCGTGGCGATGCCGTTCTGGTCGGTGCTTTGCGTCGCACCGCTGAGCGTGCCGTTGCCGGATGCAGCCGCAAACGTGACCGCGATGCCCGCGACCGGATGGCCGCCCGCGTCGGTGACCTTGACCGACGGCAGCGCGCCCGCGAGCGGCTGGCCGGCGGTGCCGGTGAACGTGGTGGCACCGTTGGCCGCGATGGCCTGCGCGTCGCCATTGACGACGTGCAGCGTGCCGTTCGCGCTGCCGGTGTAGTTCGGGTCGGTCACCGTCGCGGCTACGCTGTACGTGCCGACGTCGGTCGGCGCGGTCGCGCTGCCGTCGTAGGTCACGCTGGTCGTCACGTTCGGCGTCGTCGTCACCGTGACCGGGCGCGCCGTGCCGTCCCAGATCTGCGTCAGGTTCGACAGCGCCACCGTCGCCGAGGCCTTGGCGATGGTCAGCGTGCCGCTCGCCGAACCGCTGTGGTTGGCGTCGGAGACGTTCGCAACGACCGCATAGCTGCCCGCGTTCGTCGGTGCCGTCGTGCTGCCGTCGTAGGTGATCGTGACGGCGACCGTGTCCGGCGACGTCGTCGCGCTGGCCGCGTGCGAATTGCCGTCGTAGGTTGCCGACAGGTTCGCCAACGTCACCGTCTCCGCCTTCTTCGACACCACCAGCGTGCCGCTCGCGCTGCCGCTGTAACCCGGCTGCGTGATCGTGGCGACGACGGTGTAGGTGCCCGCGCTGATCGGCGGCGTCGCGCTGCCGTCGTAGGTCAGGCTGACCGCGAGATTGGGCGGCATCGTCGATGCCGTCGCCGCGCGCTGCGTGCCGTCGTAGGTCTGCGCGAGGTTGCCGAGCGTGACCGTCGCGTTCGCGGCACCGATGATGATCGTGCCGTTCGCGGGCGTGGCCGTGTAGTTGGTCGACGCTGCATCGAGTGTCGCGACGACGTCGTAGCTGCCGACTGCGATCGGCGCGCTCGCGCCACCCGGCGCATAGGTCACGACCGTGCCGGCCGGGAAGCCGGAAACCTCGCCGCTGACCGCGGCCATCGCGGCGTACGGGCTGCCGGTGTACGGGAACGAACCGAGGCCCGACAACGCGATCGTGACCGGCTTGGGCGACACCATCAGCGTCGTGCTGCCGCTTGCGGTGTAGTTCGCGCCGTTGCAGGTCGCGCTGAGCGTCGTGCTGCCCGCATTGATGCGCGGGTACTCGCCGGTCGGCGTCAGCGTGCAGGCGGCGCCGTTGGTTGGCTCCTGCGAGATCACGGCGCCGATCGAATGGCTGGTGCCGTCGAAGGTCGCATTGGTCGCGCTGAAGCTGACCACACCCGTTGCCTTGGCGATCGTGAGCGTGCCGCTCGCGCTGCCGCTGCGACCGGGTGCGGTCACCGTCGCGACGACGGCGTAGCTGCCCGCGCTGACCGGCGGCGTCACGCTGCCGTCGTAGGTCACGCTGTAGGCGAGATCCGGCGGGTTCGTCGTCGCGGTGACGGCGTGCGTCTGGCCGTCGTATGTCGCCGACAGCGTGCCCGCATCGAGGGTGATCGCCGCACTCGCGGCGCCGATGACCAGCGTGCCGCTGGCGCTGACCGGCGTGTAGTTCGCGTCGGTCGTCGTCGCGACGACGTGGTATTGGCCGGCGTTGGTCGGCGCCGTCGTCGACAGCGGATAGACCGTCGCGCCGTCGCCGACGTAGGTCACCGTGTTGGCGATGCCAGCCGGCGTCGTGGTCGCGGTCACCGCTTGCGCGCTGCCGTTGTACGTGCGCGTGATCGTGCCGGCGACTGCGCCGTCGAGCACGATCGTCGCGCCGCCGTCCGCGGCGATGATGAGCGTGCCGCTCGTGCTGCCGGTGTAATTCGGCTCATCGACCGTGGCAACGACGCTGTACGTGCCCGCAGCCGTCGGCGGGAGCACATCACCGTTGTAGGTGACGCGGGCGAGCACGGCCGGCAGATTCTGCACGCCGCTGCTGACGGTCTGCGGATGGCCGTCGAAGGTGCGGTGGATCGTGCCGTCGATGGTGCCGTCGTTGTCGTCGAGCGTGACGACGACGTTCGCCCTGGCGATGACCAGCGTGCCCTGCGCGGTGCCCTGATAGGTGCCCGTCGCGTTCACGTACACGCAGTACGCGCCCGCGTTGGTCGGCGGCGTCGTGTTCGAACCGGCCGGCGAAGCCGGACAGCTCGCGCCGAGCAGCGGCTCGTACACGGTCGTATGCGGCACGCCGTTCGGCGTGACGGTGACCGTGCGCGGCGTGCCGTCGTAGACCTGCGACAGGTCGCTCAACGTGAAGTTGACCTGATTCGGGCCGATCGTCAGCGGCGCCGTCACGCTGTGCGCGAACATCGTCGTCTGCGTCGCCGCATCGAGCACTTCATAGGTCAGGCGATAGCTGCCTTCGCGATGGAAGATGCCGCGGCCTGCGGTGGTCGCGTCGTAGCCATCTTCGAGCGGGAAGCCGCTGACCGGGCCGAAGTAGGTGACGAGTCCGCCATCGACCGCGTTGCCGGCCCACGGCAGCGTGACGTAGCTGTCGCCGAGCTGGTAGGCGAAGTCGACGTCGCTCGCGTCGAGCGGAACCACGTTGCCCGGACCGGAAGCGGCATCCGACAGCGTCACACGCACGATCACGTTGCCGTCGACGCGGCCGCCCGTGTTGCGCAGACGCGTCTGCGAAAGCAGCGCATCTTCGGCCTGGCCGCTGGTCGCGCCGGCATAGGCGATCGACGCCTCCGGCACGGTCGTGCCGTCGAACGCGCTCGCGTAGACCGTGCCGTCCGTGCCGACGAGGCTCACGTGCACCTGGTAGTCGCCGCGCTTGAAGCGGAACTTCGCGGGCGGTGTGATCGCGGCCGGATCGATCGTCGGCAGCGCCTGATCGTAGGCCGGGTTGACCGGATAACGGAACGTGACCGCCGGACGGCCGTTGACCGCGCCGCTGCCCTGGCTGAACACCAGCGACTCGTAGTCCTGCGGACAGCCGTTGTGGTTGCCCGGATCCTGCGCGTCCCAGCCGCTCGGGTCATAGATGCAGGCCTCGACATCGGCCGCGTCGATCGCGATCGGGTTTTCGCCCGTCGTGTTGCCGTCGTCGATGCGCACGACGCTGATGACCGTGTGCACCTTCTGGCTGGTCGGCTCGCCCGTGTTGCGCAACGTGCCGGTGTAGTCGACGAAATCGGTGTACGGCGCGTCTTCACCGACCAGCGCCATCGCCTGCGAGGACTCGGCCGTGATCGTGATGGCGGCGGCGTCGGAAATCGTCAGTACGGCGCTCTTCGGCGCGGCCGTGTAGTTCGGATCGACCAGCGTCGCCAGTACCGAGTACGTGCCGACGGCCGATGGCGGCGTCGCGCTGCCGTTGTAGGTCACGTCGACGTGGCCGCTGCTGATCGGGCTCGCGCTCGCGCTGACGGCGTGGGTCGAGCCGTAGCTCTGATGCAGATCGGCGCCGTTGATCGTGATGGCGCTTGGCGCCTTGTCGATGACGAGGATCGCCGAAGCCGAACCGACGTAAGGCGCATCGCCGACATCGACGCCCGCGATGACGACATAGGTGCCGGCGTTGGTCGGCGCCATCGTGGTTGGACCGCTGCCGTCGTCATAGGTGACAACGAGCGGATGGCCGGCCGGCAGCGTAGTCGCCGCCGCGGCATGTTGACCGCCGTCGTAGACCGCATGCAGCGAGGCCGGGTCGATGAGCACCTGCACGGTCACATTGCTGCGCGCGACGACCTGCGTGTGGATGCCCGAGGTCGCATAGACATCGCCGCTGCCCACACCGATGACCTGAGCCGTCGCGCTGAACATGCCGGTCTTGTGGTAGGTGATGCGGAAATGGTGCGTGTAGTCGTAGCCGGCGTCGATCGGGAAACCGCTCGCATCCGGGAAATCAACGACGAGGCCGCCATTGCCGTCCGATGCCAGCGAGCCGACGAACCAGTCGCCACCGACCAGCACTTCTGCGGTGACGTCGGCCGGCGTGAGCAGGTCGTTGTCGAGCGTGATGTGGACTTTGACGTAGGCGTTCTCGCCCAGCGCAGCGCCGGTGTTGGTGAGGCGACCGATGTAGGCGGCCGGCTCATTTGCCTGCACGTCTGCGACTGGGCCGTTGAGTTGCAACGCGACATCGGCCGGCTGCGGCGCGACATCGGTGAAGATCGTCACCGCATCGGATGCAGGACTCAGGTCGCTCGCATGCACGACCTGCGCTGTGGCCGTATAGACGGCTGCATCGGCGTAGGTGAAACGGAACTGCCAGCTCCACTCCGGCTCGTCGATCGGGAAGCCGGCATCGGCCTCGGGTTTCGGGAACAGGTAGACGAGATCGCCGTGATCCTGGGCGAATTCACCCTGCAGCGTCGCGGTCGCGTCCTGCCAGCCGCCGTTGTACAACTCCATCTTCGACAGGTCGGACACCTGCATCTGGCCAGTGCTCTTGTGCAGGCGTACCTGCACGAAGAACAGCTCGGACGCATCCGGCAGAGGATCGGCGCGCAGCGTGCCGACGTACTGCGCCGGCTGGCCGACGACGATGCCGGCGACCGGGCCCTGCAGCGCGATCTGGATGTTCGCGGCCTGCGGCACGACGTTCGTCGTCAGCGACGCATGCGCGAGCGAAGGTGCCGTGAGCGGATCGACCTCGACCCAGTCGACGAGATCAGCGACGGCCGTGTATTCGCCTGCATCGGCGTAGGTGAAGCGGAAGCGCCAACTCCACACGTCGTCGGAGATCGTGAATGCCCCGTTCGGCTGCGGGAAGTAGTAGACGACGTCGTTGCCGTCCTGCTGCATCGCGCTATGGATATCCCCGGTCGCATCGATCCAGGTGCCAGCGTAGATCTCCATCTTCTCGAGGTCGGCGGGCGTCATCGCGCCGCCCGTCTTCGACAGACGCACGCGCATCCAGTAGGCGCTCGTGAGCTGCGTGTGGTCGGCGACCAGCGTGCCGGTGTACTCGGCGGGCGTATGCGCCTGCACGTCGTCGACTGGCCCGAGCAACACCAGGTGCGCGGTCGGCGGCACGATCGGCGCCGCGTCCACTGTGGTCGCGATCGCCGCACTGGCGAGCACGTCCGGATTGGCGAGGTTCGCCTGATAGGCCGGAATCACCTGTGCCGTCGCCGTGTATACGCCGGTGCTGGCGTAGACGAAGCGGAAGTTCCACGACCACTGCGCGTCCTCGATGGGGAAACCACCCGGCAACTGCGACTGCGGGAACAGATAGACCAGGTTGCCGTTGCCGTCGGACGTGAACGTGACGCCAAGGTCGGAACCGTTCACCCACCGGTCGCCGAGCCAGATCTGCATAGAGGTGAAGTCGGCCGCCGTCATTGCGCCACCGCTCTTGCCGATGGCGACCTTGACGAAGAACGTCTCGCCCGCGTGCAACGCCGGATTGGCCAGCATCGTGCCGGTGTACTCCGCCACATTGCCAAGCACGACGTGGTCGGCCGGACCGGCCAGCACGAGGTGGATGTCGGTCGGCGGCAGCGCCGCCTTGACCACGGTCGCGATCGATGCAGACACCGGCGGACTCATCGCCGCGCCGCCGATGCCCTGCACCAGCGTCGCCGTAGTCGTGTACGTGCCCTCCGTCGCGAACGCGAAGCGGAAGTTCCACGTCCAGCTCGCGTCCTCGATCGGGAAGCCGTTGGCGTAGCCCGGAATACCCTCGGGGAAATGGTAGACGAGGTTGCCGTCGACCAGATCGAACGGCACGCCCGCCGGGAACAGCGCCGCCGAGTCGACCCAGTCACCACCGTAGAACACTTCCATCGTCGCCAGATCGGTGGCCGCCAGAGGAGTGCCATTCGACTTGCTGACGACGACGTCGTAGCCGAAGCGCTCACCCGCATGCAGCAGCGGGTTGGCCAGCATCGTCGCCGCGTACTGCGCCTTGTCGCCGACGTGGATCGGATCGACCGGGCCGTTGAGCACGAGCGCGATGTCGCCGTTGCTGTCGACGATGTTCAGCGTGGCGGTGGCTGAGCCGCTGTAGTTCGCGTTTGTCACGGTTGCGGCGACCGCATACGAGCCGACCGCGGTCGGCGGTGCGGCGCTGCCGTTGTAGGTGATCGCCACCGCAACACCCGCCGTCGGCGAGGTCGTCGCGACCACGGACTTCGGCGCGCCGTCGTACGGCTGGCTGAGGTGCGACAGCGTGATCGTCGTAGGCTGCGGCGTGATGGTCACCGCCGTGCTGCCGCTGGCGTTGTAGTTGCTGCTGGTGCAGTTCGCGCTGACCGGATAGTTGCCGACGTTCGGACCCACGGTGCCGCTCACCGTGCAGGTCGCGCCGCTTTCCTCGGCGATGTGCGCGGTGACCGTCGGCGACGAACCGCTGTAGACGAAGCTGGTGTTGTCCCACGCGACCGTACCGGTCGCCTTGGTGATCGTCAGCGTGCCATCGGCCGAACCGCTGTAGTTCGGATCGGTGATTTCCGCGTGTACCGCGTAGCTTCCGGCATTGGTATGGCCCGCCGGCGTGTACGTGATCGAGGTGACGAGGCCGACCGGATTCGTCGCGACCGAAACGTCGCGCGGCGCACCGGTGTAGTCCTGATTCAGATTACCGAGCGTGATCGTCGCCGAACCTTGCGTGTTGGTCAGCGCGAAAGCCGCATGCAGGCTGCCGCTGTCGACGGCGACGTTGTAGGGGCCTCCGGCGGTCGCGTTCGCGGTGGCCGTGCTGGTGACTTCGCCGTTGTAGTTGGTGCTGCCGCTGCTGGTGCCAAGCGTCGCGCTGGCGCCACTGACGGGGGCCGTGAACGTGAGCACCTCGCCTGCCACCGCACCGCCGAGCGCGTCTTCGAGACGCGCACGCAGGACGGAACCGAATGCCGTGTTCACCGGCGCGCTCTGGGGCGTGCTGCCGACCGCCGCCACGAGCTGCGTGGGCGTGTTGTCGCCGCAGTTCGCGTTGCCGATCGGGTTCGACCCGAGCACATCAGCGACGCGTGCGCCGGCCGCGTTGCCGCCACCGATGGTGGCCACGCCACCGCCGTACCAGTTCGAGCCGATGGCGAAACTGCCGCCCTGGTTCTGGCTGATCGAGTTGGCTGTCGTGAACGCGTTGTGGAACACCTTCGCGCTCGCGCTGCCCGCGCCGGTGGCGAAGCCGTTGCTGCCGTTGCCGGCGACGCTGTTGCACGCAAAGACGACGTTGGTCGCGCCATCGCTGAGCGTCAGGCCGCCTTCGGCGACGCTGGCGCCGGTGTTGGTGTCGCTCAGACTGTTGCCGATGACCGTCAGCGCATCGGCGATCGCGCCCGCGTTGGTCGTGCCGACATTGATGCCGCTGTGCGCGGTGCTCGCGATCGTGTTGTGCAGTACCTGCACGTTGCGCGAATTCACTGCCTGGATGCCGGCGAAGCCTGACTGCTCGACGTGGTTGTCCGCGACCAGACCACCCGACGCGGCCCAGTAGTTGATGCCGGAACCGATGTTGGAGACGACGTTGCGGACGAGGTTGTGCCGGATCGTCCAGTCCGTCGCTGCGGGGTACGGGCCGTTCGTGTAGATGCCGTTGCCGGCCTGCACGTCGAGCACGCGGTTGTTGATGATCGACACGCTCGCGGAAGCGCCGCCGAAGTTGCCGCCGGAGACGATCGCGTTGTCTTGGGTGTTCTGCACCGTGAGGCCATCGACTACGACGCCATCGGCCAGCACCTTGACGCCATTGCCGCTGGCCGGCGAAATGATCGCCTCGCCCGTGCCGCGCGCACCCGCGTCGCCAGCGACGCCGAAGTGCGGACCCTGCAGCGCGACCTGCTTGCCGACGACCACGTTCTCGGCGAACGTGCCGCTTTCGACGTTCACCGTGCCACCCGCGGAAACCGCGGCGATGCCAGCGTTGATCGAGGCGTTGGCGACCGCGCAGAACGGCGCGCCGGCATTGGCGTAGCACACCGGGTTGCCGGCGCTGCTGACCGCCGCGCCGAACACGAAGTCGCGCGCCGAGCGGACGAAGACTTCGTCCACGGCGCCGCTCGCCTCGGGCGCCGTGCCGGACAGCACGAGCTTGTGCGCGACGTTGCTGCCGAAGGTGTTGCCCGCGCCCATGGTCAGCTTCGCCGAACCTGGCGTCTGCGTCGTGTCCTCGACGTAGAGCGCGCCCTTGGCGATGTTCACGAAATCGACGTCGCGCACCACGAAGTCGTTGACCGAACCCGTATAGCGCGTTGCGTCGGTCGCCAACACGCCGATGTCGACGTTGCTCACACCGCCACCGCCGATGGCGGCAGACGAAGCAGCGCTGCTGACGATGTTGTTGAGCAGGTAGCCGACGCGCGTGCGGCCTGCATCGGCGCCGCTGGCGTCGATCGTGTTCGAGGCGAGTTCGATCGTTTGCGCATCCTGCATCGACTCGACCCAGATGCCGCTCCATTGGCCCGCGCCGCCGCTTGCCGCAGTGATCGTGTTGTTGGTGACGTGATAGGTCGAGGCGCTCTGATAGAACAGGTTCGCCCAGATGCCGACGCGCTTGGCCTGGATCTGGTTGCCGCTCAGTTCCGGCGCATAGTTGGCCGTCGGCGCCGCCTGATAGTTGTTATCGAGCTGAATGCCGGTGCGCACTGCGTCCATGCGGTTTCCGGTCACCTTGGCGTAGAAGTTCTGCTCCAGTGCGATGCCGATACCGTAGCTGGCGCCGTCGCAGTTGATGAAGCGGCTGTCGCTGATGCCGTTGCCGTCCTGCGCCGGCTGGCCGTTGTCGTAACCGCCGTCGATGCCCGCGTAGATCGCATTGCGCACGACGAGGTTGGTCAACGTGAGGCCGTTGCCGTTGGCGAAGACGCCGCCGGACACGTCCGGGCCAGCGCCATTGAGGTCGATATGGCTGTCGATGGCGGTGTTGTCGGTGTCGATGACGAAGCCGTCGAGCGTGACGTCGTCGGCATTGATCTTGACAACCGCCTTGCCATACGAGCTGAGCGTGAGACCGCCTTCCTCATTCGCCGGCACTAGGATCGTTTCGCCCGCGCCATTGCCGTCGCGCGAGCCGCCGACACCGGCGTTGATGCCGGCCTTGGCGCCTTTCAGCGTGATGGCCTTGTTGATGACCACATCTTCGGCATACACGCCGGCGTCGGCCACGAGCACGTCGTTGTCCACCGCGGCGGCGATCGCGGAATTGATCGAGCAGTAGCGCGCATGCGTGGTCATGTTTTCGACACGCTCGCCGATCATCGCGGCGCCGAGCGGCACTTCGCGCTGCGGCGTCGTGTTGCTGAGAATGTCGTTGGCGTCGGCACCCTGACCGAGGCTTACGCAGGTATACGGCGCGTCGCCGCGGTCGAACCAGTCGCTGTGTTCGGTCGCGTCGACCGTCGAGTTGCCGGGATAGCCCGCGTTGCCCTGCTGGATCTGCAGGCCGATCTGGTTGTTGGTCAGCGTGTTGCGATACACGGACGATCCCAGACCTTCGACGACGATGCCGTAGGCTTCATGGTTGGCATTGGCCGTGTGGTTAAAGTCCGCGACCGTGTTGTCTCGGATGACCACGCCCGACGTCGCATCGACTTGACCCTGCGCAGCGCCGCCGTAGTAACGGCGCACCACGGAAATGCCCGCGCGATCCGACGCGTAGCCGCCAGAATTCGCGCCGCCCGTGATGTCGTTGTGCTCGACCACGATCGCACCGTCGCCGCTGTCGTTGCCGGTACCGTTCGGAATCATCAACGTGATGCCGAAGCGGCCGGGATTGCTGATCGTGTTATGCGCGATCAGGTTCGGGCCGGACGGGTCGCCCGGCATGCCACTGCCCGTCAGCTGGAGCGCCGAAATGCCGGTGTCGCCGCTGTCCTCGATCGTGTTGTCGGTAATCGCGATGCCCGCTGCCGAGCCGTCGTCGAGCGAGATCGCGGTTGTGCCGGCATTCCATACGTGGTTTTCGGTGATTTCGATGTCGCGCTTGAATCCGTTCCACAGCACGATGGCGCGATCACCGGTGTCATGCACGGCGTTGTGCGCGATCGTCACGTCGTGGATGCCGGCGATGCCGTTGGCGTAGACGCCCCAGTTGCCGCAGTGATGGACGAGGTTGTCATGCACGGACAGGAAATGATTGCCCTGCGCGCCGGATATGCAGTCGCCCGTGAAGTTCCTGATCTCGAAGCCGGTGATTTCCACGCCCTGCACGTTCGGGGCGATGGCAATGCCCGTCGCAGCCGCGTTGCCGCCGTCCAGGACGACGTTCGGCGTCGGATCTGCCAGCAGCGAGAGTCCGAACATCGGCGTGTCGTAACCGCCGCTGCCGACAAGCTTGATGCCCTTGGTCAGCACGATGCCGCCGGAGTAGACGCCGGGCGCCATTTCGAGCGTGTCGCCGTCTTGCGTGCCGACATCCGCCAGCGCGGCGTCGATGGTCGAGAAGAACGCGTCGGCCTGTCCGTGGCTGCTCACGCGACGCACGGCGTTTGCGCCGCCGTCGACTGTTGCGGTCAGGTTCGCCGCCGGCGCCATGTAGTTGACGCCATCGCACGCGGGCACGCTCACCTCGTGCGAGCCGACCGTGCGCACACTCGCAGGCGCGACGCCCGCGCAAGCCGCGCTACTTTCGTCGGCGAGTTGCGCATGCAGCGCGTGTTCGGTGTTGTCGTAAGTGAACGATGTCGGGTTCAGCACGATGTGCGAAGCGGCTTTGGCCACGTCCACACCAACGGTACTGTCCGCATCGTAGTTCGAGCCCGCGCAAGTGACATGGATGCTGTAGTGACCCGCGTCGCGCACGGTCGGCGGAGTGGCGCTGCAACTCGCGGATTCTTCGACCATCGACGGCAGCAAAACGATGTCCGCCGCCGCGTAGGTGAATGAGGTTTCCGAAAGCCGCGCGTTACCGACACCCTTGGTCACGTTGATGTCGACAGACGCGGTGACGTGATAGCCCGGGCTCGTGCAAGTGGCGTTGACCGGAGTCGAACCCACCGCCGTGACGGTTTCGGGCGTAACGTCGCAGGTAGCGGAATTGTCTTCTTGCAACGTCGCCGAGATCGCATGCGGCTGTCCGTTGTAGGCGAAGGTCGTCGGCGAGAAATTGATGGTTCCCGTCGTGGAAACCGGCATCGAACCGTAATCGACCTTGCCCAGCGCCGAATTGTCGACCTTGTCGTAAATCTTGCCGGCAATAGCGGTGTATTCCGCCGGCGTCATGTCCGCGACAAGCTTGCCGCCGAACTTGTTGCCGAGCGCGGCCACGTCCCACTTGAACGGCCGGCCCTGTGTATTTCCGCTGCTGCCCGAGGTGTAGTTGATACCCACGCCGAGCGGAGAATTGGTCGGCGCAGCGGTCGAGCAATTCAATCCACTGCCGCCGGCATTGCAAGTGTGTTCATCGAGGCCTACGTACCACTTGAGTCCCGTCGCGAAATTGTTCGCATTCGCTGCGTTGGCGTCGCCGACGAGCAGGGATCCCGCCGTCGCCGTGCCGGAAGCGTCGTTGTCATCGATGAACACGATCGCGCGACTGTTCGCGTTGGCATAGCCTGCGTTGAACGTATTGCGCAACAACGTCACCGCAAGCTGACGCGGCGCCGGTGCGCCGTTCCAGACTTCCTTGTTGCCGACGAGTATCGCCGACGACAGGCCGTTGTAATTCGCGTTCGGGGTGAACACGTTGTCCCGAATCGTCACGCCCGACCAGTTCTGGATCCACAGGCCGCGATAACGGTTTGCATAGCCCGCAAATTCGTTGTTCTCGACAATGGTCGGATTGCTCGAACCGACCAGCTTGAGGCTGGCGAAGTCCGGATCCAGCACGCTGCTCGCGTTGAGTGGCGACGCCGGGGCGCCCGGCGTGCCGGGGGCGATGAAATGATTGTTGTGGATATGGACGAGCGACGATCCATCGTTCGGTGTCGTGATCCACAGACCGGCGCCGTAAACGTAATTGCCATCGATGTCGAAGCCCGAACCGCGAGCGTTCGCCGTCAGGTAGCGCAAACGCATATCCTGGCTGGAACCGGCGAACTGGTTCGCATGGAAGACGCCTGCCACGTAGTCGCTGACGACCGCGCGCGACGAGGCAACAGTGCCGGTCGGCTGCACGACATTGCCGTCCAGCGTGACGTAGATGCCGCTGTAATAAGGGCTCCCGCCGGTCGAATTCTGGTCTGAATTGCTGCCAGCAGCCATGTTCAGCGAGATCGCATTTGTCTTGCCGCCGGTGGCCGTGATCTGCAGATAGTTGTTGCGCAACACCAGCCCGTTGACGTTGCCGGTTGCCACGATGCCTTCGTTGGACTTACCGTGGTTGACCCGCAGGAAAAGGTTCTGGATGACGACATCCTGTGCGCCGTTGATCCAGATCATGCCGGTGCAGGTCAGGCCGGCGCAGGAACTGGCTGCCGAGAGTTGCGATGCATTGGCCGCTGGAGAGACGTTGCCCGGCGTGCTTGATGAAGCAAATGGCGAGTTGTCGCCGATGAGTTTCAAGCCGTTCTTTGTGGACGGAATCTGGATAGTGCCAGCGAACGGGTAAGCACCCTGCCCCACATGGACCGTGTCGTTTGCGCCCGCCTTGCTGATCGCGGCCTGAATTGTCTTGCATGGCTCACCCGCGCTGTCGCAGGCATTGGTGTCATTGCCCGAAGGCGACGCATACCAATCCGCTGCCGTCGCCGGCCCGGCCGACATCGCCAGCAGGCACAGCAGTCCGCTCGCGAGCCTGCGCGGGCAGACTGCTGAGTGTGCGGTCGGCGGTGTGCCCGATGCCGAGTCGGAGCGCCGCTCCCGGCGTGGCTCGGTCAAGCCGTTGCCGGCCTGCGCAAGAGCGCTCAGCAATTCACGGATGGTGCGCATGGCGAACTCCCTGTTTCTGGAGCGGCGCCGACCAGCGCCGCAGGACAACCGCCGCCGGCGCGCACGGACGAGCCGTGCCTGCGAGAGCGGCGAAGACGAAAACGTGGACAAGGAGGGGCGACGCGGACGAATGTCCCATCACGCGGAAGCGGGTTGCGGATACGGTGCGCGCAGACGGACGCGCCGCGGCATGCGGATGCCGTCGTGCGTGCTGCAACGAACCTCTTCGACTCGAAATCCATGAATCGAATCCCCTGCGCTCGAGCCGCCGTTGCAGCGACCGTCACGCCCCCTGGAGCCCCAAAGGCACGACGCGGTTCGGCGTCCTGCCCATCTACCGCTTGCGCGAACACCCTGCGCGACGTCGGCAAGAGCAGGCGAGCAAGTCGTGTGCCAGCGCCTGAGGCTTCGCGATGAAGCGCGGGCTCGGGCGCGACACAATCAGGATCCTGTCACGAAATGTCGATTCCGTCACATTTCTACAAATACGGAGTTATACCTCCGCCTTGGGATCCTGCGAGTCGCGGCTCTGCGGCCCAGCCGGCGCCTTGCGACGCAGTTCGTTTTCCTGCCCATAACTTTTCATTTACACTGCCAAAATCGTTGGGGATCGGGGAATTGGCAGTCATGCTTAAAAAACTGCTTTCAGTCTGCACCGCAGCGCTGTTCACCGTGACCGTGTACGCGGCAACGGTCGAATGGGCCGACCACGCGCCCGACCGCTACACGGTCCAGAAGGGCGACACGTTGTGGGGCATTTCCGCGCGCTTCCTCAAGCGGCCGTGGCACTGGCCCGAGATCTGGCACGACAACCCCCAGGTCAAGAACCCGCACCTCATCTATCCGGGCGACGAACTCGTGCTGCGCGACGGCCGCGTCGGCCGCGACGGTTTCGGTCCGCATGTGCGCGCCGGCGACGACAATGCGGCGATCCCGCCGATCCCGCTGTCCGCGCTCAAGCAGTGGCTCAAGAACACGCGCATCGTCGACGAGGATTCGCTGCGCTACGCGCCGCACATCGTCGGCATCGAGGAAGACCGCCTGCGTGGCGCGCCGGGCCAACTCGTCTACGTCCGCGGCCTGTCGGCGCAGCCGGGCACGCGCCTGGCGTTGGTTCGCCCGCTTGGCCGCTACTACGACATGCCGCCGGTCGACGACAACGCGCCGCGCGAGGTGCACCGGCAGGACAAGCAATCGGAAGCTTTCCACGACTCGCGCAAGCAGCTGCTGTGGCAGCACGGCCCGAACGAGTTCACGCTGCACGGCAACGTGCGCTTCCTCGGCTACGAACTGCTCGACTACGGCGTCGTCGAAGTCACGCGCAACGGCGACGTGTCCTCCGCGCTGGTCACCAGCTCGGATTTCGAAGCCCGCGCCGGCGACTACGTGCTGCCGATCGACGAAAAGCCCTACGACAGCGAATACGTGCCGCACGCGCCGTCCAAGGTGCCGGACAACATGCGCGTGATCGCGTTCAGCGATGCGTTCAACGCAGTCGGCCCGCGGCAGGTCGTCGCACTGTCGCGCGGCGCCGAGGACGGCATCGAGAACGGCCAGACCTTCAGCCTGTACCAGGACGGCGAGACGGTCGTCGACCGCACCGACTATCCCGACAGCAGCTTCCGCAGGCTCTTCCATCCGAAGGACGCGAAGGCCAAGCTGCCGCCGGAATTCGTCGGCCACGTGCTCGTCTTCCGCACCTTCCAGCGCGTGAGCTATGGTCTGGTCATGGATGCGATCAAGCCCGTCCACGTCGGCAACTTCCTGCACGATCCGGACACGACGCCGTAACCGGCGTCCAATCCGCTTTTTCCTACACGGCGCGAAGGCAACTTCGCGCCGTGTTCGTTTTCGGTGCCCGCTAGACTGGCGCGATGCACGTCGACACCCACCACGCCGACCTCGAAGCCTGGCTGATCCTGCTGCGCGCGCCCGGGCTCGGCCCGGCGACGTTGCGCGAGCTGCTCGCCGCGCACGGCGGCATCCGCGCCGCGCTCGCGGCCGCGCGACGCGGCGCGCACCCGCGCGCGTGCGAGGCGGCATGCCGCGACTGGCTACGCGCGCCCGACATGCCACGCATCGCCGACGACCTCGTCTGGCTCGCCGAACCCGCCCACGCGCTGCTGACCTGCGACAGCGCCGAATTCCCGTCCCTGCTCAAGGAGGCGCCCGGCGCGCCCGCCGCGCTGTTCGTCGTCGGCGACACGACCGCGCTGTGGCAACCGCAGGTCGCCATCGTCGGCAGCCGCAACGCGACGCCGGGCGGCAATGCCAACGCCGAGGCCTTCGCCCGCACGCTCGGCGCCGCTGGTTTCGCGATCACCAGCGGTCTCGCCGAAGGCATCGACACCGCCGCGCATCGCGGCGCGCTCGACGCCGGCGCGGCGACGATCGCCGTGCTCGGCACCGGCCCGGATCGCGTCTACCCGGCGCGGCAGGCCGCGCTCGCGCGCGACATCGCCGCGCACGGCGTGCTGGTCAGCCAGTTCCCGCCGGGCACGCCCGCGCACGAAACGCATTTCCCGCGCCGCAACCGCGTCATTGCCGGGCTCGCGCTCGGCACACTCGTGGTCGAGGCCGGCACGCGTTCGGGCGCGCTCATCACCGCGCGCAACGCGACCGAAGCCGGCCGCGAGGTGTTCGCGATCCCCGGCTCGATCCACAACCCGCTCGCGCGCGGTTGCCACCAGCTGATCCGCCAGGGCGCCAAGCTCGTCGAGACGACCGCCGAGATCGTCGACGAGCTCGCCCCGCTCGCGCGCCGCCTGGGCGCCAGCCTGCGCGAACGGCTCGACGCGCCGGGCGCGGACACCGCCGACGCCATCGCGGCCGCGCCCTCCACGCGCGCCGCCGACCCCGATTACGCGCGCCTGTTCGCCGCGCTCGAAACCGACCCCCTCGACATCGACGCGCTCGCCGCGCGCAGCGGCCTCGCCGTGCCGGCGTTGGCGTCGATGCTGCTCATGCTCGAACTCGAAGGCGAAGTCGTCGCAGCCGGCGGTGGATACGCTCGGCGCGTGAGATGATGGCGCGCTTGGCCGACGTTCCCGTCATTTCGCGACCAGATGCGCACAACGCGCCCCTGCCGCTTGCACCCACCGCCCCGCGCCCCCATGACCGCCGGGTCGCATCGGATCGACGTTTGCGCCATTGCGGCTTGACAGCCCGCGGCGCGGCGTGTTTCCACTAGAAAAGGCACGGCCGCTGCGCCGCAGCAACCCTCTTTCGCGCCCAGGCCGGGCGCGGCCAAGGAATCGCATGGCAAAGAACCTCCTGATCGTCGAGTCGCCCGCCAAGGCCAAGACGATCAACAAATACCTCGGCAAGGACTTCCACGTGCTGGCGTCCTACGGCCATGTGCGCGACCTCGTGCCGAAGGAAGGCGCGGTCGATCCGGCGCATCACTTCAAGATGAATTACGAAGTGATCGAGCGCAACGAAAAGCACGTCGACGCGATCGCCAAGGCGGCCAAGGTCGCCGACAGCCTCTATCTCGCGACCGACTTGGATCGCGAAGGCGAGGCGATTTCCTGGCACATCGCGGAAATCCTCAAGCAGCGCAAGTTGCTCGAAGGCAAGGAAGTCCACCGCGTCGTGTTCAGCGAAATCACGCCGCGCGCGATCAAGGAAGCCGTCGCCAACCCGCGCGCGCTATCGATGGATCTGGTCAACGCGCAGCAGGCGCGCCGCGCGCTCGACTACCTCGTCGGCTTCAACCTGTCGCCGGTGCTCTGGCGCAAGGTGCAGCGCGGCCTCTCCGCCGGCCGCGTGCAATCGCCCGCGCTGCGCATGATCGTCGAGCGCGAGGAGGAAATCGAAGCCTTCAAGGCGCGCGAATACTGGACGATCGAAGCCGATTGCGCGCATCCCGACCAGCGTTTCAGCGCGCGCCTGCTCAAGCTGCGCGGCAAGAAGTTCGAGCAGTTCGATCTCACCAACGAAGTCGACGCGCACGCCGCGCGCGACGCGTTGCTGCGCTCGGCGCAAGGCCGCCTCGTCGTCGCCAACGTCGAATCGAAGGAGCGCAAGCGCCGTCCGTCGCCGCCGTTCACCACTTCGACCTTGCAGCAGGAAGCCGCCCGCAAGCTCGGCTTCTCGACCAGCCGCACGATGAAGATCGCGCAGGGCCTGTACGAAGGCGTCGCGCTCGGCGACGAAGGCGTGGTCGGCCTCATCACCTACATGCGTACCGACGCGGTGTCGCTGTCGGCGGATGCGATCACCGAACTGCGCGAAGTCATCGGCCGTGATTTCGGCCCGCGCGCGCTGCCGGAGCAGCCGCATTTCTATCGCAACAAGTCCAAGAATGCGCAGGAAGCGCACGAGGCGATCCGCCCGACCACGGCTGCGCATCGCCCGAAGGACATTGCGCATTTCCTCAATGACGAACAGCGCAAGTTGTACGAACTCATCTGGAAGCGCGCCGTCGCGAGCCAGATGCAGCACGCGACCTTGAACACGGTCAGCGTCGACCTCGATGCCGGCGGCGATTCGATGTTCCGCGCAAGCGGCACGACGGTCGTCGACCCGGGCTTCCTCGCCGTGTACGAGGAAGGCCGCGACGCGAAGAACGCCGAGGACGACGACGAAGGCCGCAAACTGCCGAAGATGACGATCGGCGAAGCCGTACCGATCGCCTCGATCGAAGCCGACCAGCACTTCACCGAACCGCCGCCGCGTTATTCGGAAGCGTCGCTCGTCAAGGCGCTCGAGGAATACGGCATCGGCCGCCCGTCGACCTACGCGAGCATCATCCAGGTGCTGCTCAACCGCGAATACGTGATTCTCGACAGCCGCCGCTTCAAGCCGACCGACGTCGGCCGCGCGGTCGCGAAATTCCTGTCCGGGCATTTCACGCAGTACGTCGACTACGACTTCACCGCCAAGCTCGAAGACGAACTCGACGCCGTCAGCCGCGGCGAAGAGGAATGGGTGCCGCTGCTCGAAAAATTCTGGAAGCCGTTCAAGGCGACCGTCGACGACAAGAACGAAACCGTCGACCGCTCAGAAGCGACCGGCGCGCGCGAGCTCGGCACCGATCCGAAGTCCGGCAAGCCGGTGCAGGTGCGCCTGGGCCGCTACGGGCCGTTCGCGCAGATCGGCACCAAGGACGACGAGGACAAGCCGAAGTTCGCGAGTCTTCGCACCGGCCAGAGCATGCACACGATCACGCTCGAGGAAGCGCTTGAGCTATTCAAGCTGCCGCGCAACCTCGGCACGGCGCCCGACGGCGAGGAGATCACCGTCGGCGTCGGCCGCTTCGGCCCGTTCGTGAAGCACGGCGCGATGTACGCCTCGCTCAAACCCGAGGACGATCCGTACACGATCGAACTCGAACGCGCGCTGCAACTGGTGCGCGAGAAGGCCGAAATGATCGCCAACCGCACGATCAAGGATTTCGGCAACGGCATCCAGGTGCTCAACGGCCGCTACGGCCCGTACATCACCGACGGCGACAAGAACGCGAAGATCCCCAAGGACAAGGAACCGAGCGAGCTGACCGAAGCCGAATGCGTCGAACTCCTCGCCGCGGCGCCGTTCCGCCCGAAACGCGGCGGCGGTCGCTTCGGCAAGGGCAAGGCTGCCAAGGCCGCGCCGGCGAAAAAGGCCGCTGCCGAAAAACCGGCGACGAAGAAGGCAGCGGCGAAAAAAGCGCCCGCGAAGAAGGCCGCCAAGAAAGCGTCAACCAAGAAGGCCGTCAAGAAAGCGCCGGCAAAGAAAGCCGCCGCGAAAAAAGCGGCGCGCTGAGGAAGACCGCGCGGCCTACGTCGACACGACGGGTCCCGGGTTCGCATGCATCGGCAGGCGGAAAAAGCCCTTCTCGATTGCGCCGCCGCCTTGCGCGCCGGCGGCGTCGTCGCCTATCCCACCGAGGCCGTTTTCGGCCTCGGCTGCGATCCGCACGACCGCACGGCGTTCGACAGGCTGTTCGCACTCAAGCAGCGCCCGCCGACGCAGGGCGTGTTGCTGATCGGCGCGGACTTCGAGCAGATCGCGCCGTACATCGACCTCGCGCGCACGCCCGCCGACGCGCTGGCGCGCGCTCGCGCGACGTGGCCCGGCCCGCACACGTGGATCTTCCCGCGCGCCGCCGACGTGCCGGCATGGATCGCCGGCGGTCACGCCGGCATCGCGCTGCGCGTCACGGCGCATCCGCCTGCTGCGGAACTGTGCCGCGCATTCGGCGGCGCGGTCGTCTCGACCAGCGCGAACCGCCACGGCGAGCCGCCCGCGCGCACGGCCGAAGAAGTGCGCGCCTCGTTCGGCGATGCGCTGGCGGCGATCCTGAAGGCCGCAACCGGGGGACTTGAGCGGCCGACGCCAATCCGCGACGCTATCAGCGGGGAAAACCTGAGAAGCTGATCGCGGGAGGGCGAGGATGTCGGCCGTTGTGGAATCGCGCGCACTGGGTGGCGCGCAGCAGCCGTTGCTGGGCGACACCGACGGTGCGCGCATCGTCGCGTGGCGGAATGGACGCCCCGTCGACACCGGCAGCTTCCTCGCCGACGTCGCGGCGATCGCCGCCCAACTCCCCGATCGCGCTTGCGCGATCAACCTCTGCGAAGACCGCTACGCCTTCCTCGCCGCCTTCTGCGCGATCGCCAGCCGCGGCCAGACCAACCTGTTGCCCGCCGCGCGCACGCCGGCCGCGATCGCGGAAACGCTCGCTGCGTATCCCGCCAGTTACGCGCTCGGCGACAGCGACGCATTCGGCGCGTCGGTGCGGCGCATCCCGGCGCTCGGCGCGACCGGCCGCGCGACGACGGTTCCGCGAATCGACGCCGCGCAGACCGTCGCCATCGGTTTCACCTCCGGCAGCACCGGCCAGCCGAAGCCACATGCGAAAACCTGGGCCTCGTTCCGAGCGAGCACCGCGGCGAATGCGCGCGGATTGCGCGAATTCCTGCCCGGCTCGACAACCGCGCACGTCGTCGCCACCGTGCCACCGCAGCACATGTACGGCATCGAGATGTCGGTGCTGCTGCCGCTGCTCGCGCCGTTCGCCGTGCACGACGGGCATCCGCTGTTCCCGGCCGACGTCGCCGCCGCGCTGGCGCGCGTCGACGCGCCGCGCGTGCTGGTGACCACGCCCGTGCACCTGCGCGCGCTGCTGCGCGAACCGCTCGAATTGCCGCCGCTCGCGGCGATCACCTCGGCGACGGCGCCGTTGCCGCAGGAACTCGCCGCCGCCGCGGAAGCGCGCTACGGCGCACCCGTCGTCGAAGTGTTCGGCTCCACCGAAACCTGCGTCATCGCACAACGCCGCTGCGCGCTCGGCGAGGATTGGCAATTGCGCGACGGCATCGCGCTGCGTCCGCAACCCGACGGCACGCTCGTCGATGCCGCGCATTTCGAAACGCCGGTTGCGCTCGCCGATCTCGTCGAATTGCTGCCCGACAACCGCTTCCGCCTGTGCGGCCGCCATGCCGACCTCGTCGAGATCGCCGGCAAGCGCGCCTCGCTCGGCGACCTCACGCGGCGCCTCGCCGCGCTGCGCGGCGTCGAGGACGCCGTCGTCATCCAGCTCGACGAGGCCGACGCGTTCGGCGTGCGCCGCATCGCCGCGCTCGTGGTCGCGCCGACGCGCTCGGAAACCGACCTGCTCGACGAACTGCGCCACTCGATCGACGCCGCCTTCCTGCCGCGCCCGCTGCGCAAGGTCGCCGCGCTGCCGCGCAACGGCACCGGCAAGCTGCCGCGTGCGGCGTTGCTCGCCGCTTTGGCGACTTGACACGCCACCGCTTGGCGTAGAGACAGCCCGGCCTTCGGGACTCCGTCGCAAAGGCTTGGTCATGTCGCCGCGAAGGCGCAACGTGACTGGCATACGTCCAGCCGCAAAAAATCCGGCCAACATGACGTTCTCGGTCGAAAGCAACTGCGAACGTACCGGGAGCCTGCCTTCTGCGGTCGCGCCCAAGCCCTTTTCGAAACCACGCGGCTCGCGAGAAGCACGGCTGTATGGGCTGCAGATGAACTTGCTGCAGGCGAGCCCGGGCGACGCGTCCCGAGCCTTGCAAGCCGCAGCGATTCCGGACGGATCGCAGAAAAGAAAAGCCCCGAGGGCCAGGGGGAGCCCTCGGGGCGGGGAAGACCGATCTGGGGAGGGATCGGAACTTCGGGGTTGCACTCAGGGAGGTGAGTCAACCGGGACGCCGTTGCGTGCGTCCGGGTACATAGATCGGGACAGAGGGGAAAAGTTTCCAGTACGCCGTCGGATGCATTTATCACGGATTCATCTGCGCAACAGCCGGATAGCAACCATATGATTCGGATGAAATTTTTTCCATTGCTCGCGAAACAGAACCGTCGCCGTCAATGCGCCTCGTCCCAGTTCGCGCCGACGCCGACGTCGACGACGAGCGGCACCGACAGCTGCGCCGCGCCCGACATGCGCTCGCGGACGCCGGCGACGATCTCTTCGACTGCGTCCTCGCGCACTTCGAATACGAGTTCGTCGTGCACTTGCATGAGCATGCGTGCGCGATCGGCCTGCCCGGCGAGCCAAGCGTCGACGGAAATCATCGCGCGCTTGATGATGTCGGCCGCGGTGCCCTGCATCGGCGCGTTGATCGCGGCGCGTTCGGCGCCCGCGCGCTGCGCCTGGTTGCGCGAGTTGATGTAGTCGAGATACAGGCGGCGACCGAACAGCGTTTCGACATAACCGTCGCGCCGCGCCTGCTCGCGCGTTTCCTCCATGAACGTCGCCACGCCCGGATAGCGCGCGAAGTAACGCGCCATGTAGTCCTGCGCTTCGCCGCGCGGCACGCCGAGCTGGCGCGCGAGGCCGAACGCGCTCATGCCGTACATGAGGCCGAAGTTGATCGCCTTCGCGGCGCGGCGCTGGTTCGCATCGACCTCGCTCGGCGGCAGACCGAACACTTCGGCCGCGGTCGCACGGTGCACGTCCTGGTTGCCGTGGAACGCGGCGAGCAGACCGGCGTCGCCCGACAGGTGCGCCATGATGCGCAGTTCGATCTGCGAATAATCCGCTGCCACCACCTTCCAGCCAGACGGCGCGACGAAGGCCTGCCGGATCTTGCGGCCTTCCTCGGTGCGGATCGGGATGTTCTGCAGGTTCGGATCGGACGAGGACAGGCGGCCAGTCGCCGCCGTCGCCTGGCCGTAACTCGTATGCACGCGGCCGGTGCGCGGGTTGACGATTTCGGCGAGCTTTTCGGTGTAGGTGCTGCGCAATTTCGCGAGGCCGCGATAGTCGAGGATCACGCGCGGCAGTTCGTGCTGGTCGGCGATCGCGTCGAGCGCTTCTTCGTTCGTCGAAGGTTGCCCGCCAGGCGTCTTCACGACGACGGGCAGTTTCAGCTCGTCGAACAGGATCGCGCCGAGCTGTTTGGTCGAGTCGAGGCTGAAGCTGTGGCCGGCGAGCGCGTAGGCGCGCTCGGTCAACTCGTGCATGCGCTTGGCGAGTTCGTGGCTCTGCTTCTTCAACGCCACGCCGTCGATGAGCACGCCGCGTTGCTCCATGCGCGCGAGCACGGGCACGAGCGGCATTTCGATCGCTTCGTAGACCGAGCGCAGCTTCGGTTCGCCATCGAACTTCGGCCATTGCGCGAGATGCAGGCGCAGCGTGATGTCGGCGTCTTCGGCGGCGTAGCGGCACGCGGTGTCGACGTCGACCTGCGAAAACGAAATCTGCTTCGCGCCCTTGCCGGCAACGTCCTCGTAATGGATCGTGTCGACGCCGAGCACGCGCTTGGCCTGCGTGTCCATGTCGTGCCGCCAAGTGGAATGCAGCACGTAGGATTCGAGCATCGTGTCGTGTTCGACGCCGCGCACTTCGATGCCCGCGCTCGACAGCACGTTGATGTCGTACTTCGCATGCTGGCCGAGCTTGGGCCGCGCGGGATCCTCGAGAATGGGCCTCAGCGCCGCAAGCACCGTGTCGCGCGGCAACTGCGCCGGCGCGCCGGGATAGTCGTGGCCGACCGGGATGTAGCACGCGCGACCGGGCTCGACGGCGAACGACAGGCCGACGATGTCGGCGAGCATCGGATCAAGCGAGGTCGTCTCGGTGTCGAACGCGATCAGCGGCGCGGCGCGGAGTTTGTCGAGCCACGCGTCAAGTTGCGCAGGCGTGGTGACGAGGTCGTATTCGCCGGGGACCGCGGGTTCGGATGCCCGGGCAGGCGTGGCGGATCCGGCTTCGCCCGAAGCCTCTTCTGCGACAACCGCCGGCGCGAGCGCGGCTTCGGCTGCGCTGCCGTTGCCCGCGTCGAGTTCCTTGAGCGCCGCATTGAATTCGTAGCGCTTGTACAGGCCGCGCAGGGTTTCCACGTCGCGTTCGCGCAGCGGCAGTTCGCGCGGACCGAGATCGAGCGGCACGTCGGTTTTGATCGTCGCGAGCTGGCGCGACAGCGGCAGTTGCGGCAGCGCCTTGCGCAGGTTCTCGCCGATCTTGCCGCCGACATCCGCCGCGTGCGCGATGACGCCGTCGAGCGTGCCGTATTCGGCCAGCCACTTCGCCGCGGTCTTCGGGCCGCATTTCTCGACGCCGGGAATGTTGTCGACGCTGTCGCCCATGAGCGCGAGGTAGTCGACGATCTGCTCCGGCCGCACGCCGAATTTCTCGACGATGCCGGCCGCATCCAGCGTCGTGTTCGTCATCGTGTTGACCAGCGTGATGCCGGGCGCGACGAGTTGGGCGAAGTCCTTGTCGCTGGTCGAGACGACGACGTCGATGCCGTCCGCGGCCGCGCGCCTGGCGAGCGTGCCGATGACGTCGTCGGCTTCCACGCCGGACACGCGCAGGATCGGGAATCCGAGCGCGGCGACGATCGCGAGCATCGGCTCGACCTGCGCGATGAGATCGTCGGGCGTGGCCTGCCGCGTCGCCTTGTCCGCGGGATAGAGTTCGTCGCGGAACGTCGGGCCGGGCGCGTCCTGCACGAAGGCCGCGTAGTCGGGCTTCTGCTTGAGGATCGCGCGCAGCATGTTGACCACGCCGAACAGCGCGCCGGTCGGCTCGCCGATGGCGTTGGTCAGCGGCGGCAGCGCATGGAACGCGCGGTACAGGTACGAGGAACCGTCGATGAGGACGAGGCGCTGCGGCATGTCGGCCCGGAAAAACGTTGGGCGCGCAGCTTCGCGCGCGCCCGCCGGCAATGCAACGCCGAAAGGTTCGGCAACGGACTGTCAGCCTCGCATCGCCAGCTTCGAGCCTTCAGCATCCGGCCGGCGTCGGCGTCAGCGTGCACAGGTCGAGGTTGAGCAGATTGGCGTCGATCGAGTCGCGGAAGATCACGTCGCCGTTCACCTGCGGCCCCACCTGCGCGTAACCGACCACGCCGACATCCGGATTCACGCGCCACTTGATCGGGTTGTTGCCGAACTGCACCTGCGTCGCGCGCAGCGGAATCAGGATCTCCAGATAGAACCCCATCGCCATGCCCCATGCGCCGCTGTTGCTCAGGCCGCCGTGCAACGGGCGCACCGCATAGCCTTCGAGCCCGAGCGGAAAACTCGTCGGGCAACCGTAGTCGGGATCGGTGTCGAGATTGATCAGGTGCTTGCTCGGGTTGGGCACCATCGAGAAGCAGAACACGGGATCGTTCGCCGAATTGGCGATCTCGATGCCGGGCGGCAGGATCAGTTCGAGCCCGACCGCGCTCCCCGTGCAGGGATTGCCCGGATGACCGATCACGACGTGCGTATAGAACACCTCGCCGACCGCCGGCGTTAAGTCCGGCGGCGGATGGCTGAAGCCCGCGTAGGCCATCACGCGCGTCGCGTAGATCGGCGGATTGCTGCCGCAATACCAGACAGTGCCGATGCTCGTGGCGGGCAAGCTGTTAAACCAAGGCGTCACCTGATCGACACCGGACAACGTCAGCGGCACAGGCGTGTCGGCAGGCGTCGAAGGCTCGGCAAACGCTGCCGTCGAAAAGGTGGCCGCGCACCAGGCCGCGGCCTGCAGGACGCGTCGAAGACGCAGGTTCATGGAACGACTCCACAAGACGGTTCCATGCCTGTTACGCACGATCGCCGCGAAAACCCGAACCGCGCGACAGCGATCGCTCACGCGGGCTCTGCTAGTCTGTCTGCATCGATCGAGGGCCCCGCCATGAACCGCACCGCTCCGCTGCTCACTCTCCTGTTCCTCGCCGCCGCGCAGGCGTTCGCCGCGCCGCCGAGCGACAAACCCAAGCCCGCCGATGTTCCGCCGCCGCCGGGAATGAGCGATCCGGGTGTCGCTGCGACCACGCCGGTCGCGCAGGATGCGACCGAACGGTCCGCGCCCGCGCAACAGGCGCAAGACCCGCTCGCACCGCTGCCCAAGCCCGACAACCGCCTCGTTCGCGACAAGGCCTCGCGCGACGCCGCCGCCAATCGCGACCGCATCGCCACGAGCGACGTCACCAAACGCCAGCAGGGTTCGGACACCGTCGAGGAATACCGCCAGAACGGCCGCATCTGGATGATCCGCATCGTCCCCATCAACGGCCCGATCCAGACCTTCGTCACCAACGACGGCAGCGGCCGCCTCGTGCGCGACCCGAACGAAGGGCCGGTATCGCCGGTGTACTACACGCTGTACCAGTGGAAGTGAGCGGAGCCGATCAGGTTCCGTCGAGCCAGTCGCGCGGCTTGAGGTAGTCGGCCAGCTTCGCCTCCGCGCTGCCGGCCTCCGGCACATAGGCGTATTCCCAGCGCACGCGCGGCGGCAGGCTCATGAGGATCGATTCGGTGCGACCGCCGGATTGCAGTCCGAACAGCGTGCCGCGATCGTAGACGAGGTTGAACTCGACGTAGCGGCCACGCCGGTACAACTGGAACTCGCGCTCGCGTTCGCCGGACGGCGTCGCCTTGCGGCGCTGGGCGATCGGCAGGTAGGCGTCGACGAATGCGTTGCCGACGTTGCGCGTGATGCCGAAGCAGCGCTCGAAACCGCCCGCGTTCAGGTCGTCGAAGAACAAGCCGCCGACGCCGCGTGTCTCGTCGCGATGCTTGAGGAAGAAATACTCGTCGCACCATTGCTTGTAACGCGGATACAGGTCGTCGCCGAACGGCGCGACGGCTTCGCGCGCGACTTCGTGCCAATGCCGCACGTCCTCGTCGAAGGGATAGAACGGCGTCAGGTCGAAGCCGCCGCCGAACCACCAGTTGCGTTCGTCGGATGCGGCATGCGCCTGGAAAAACCGCACGTTCATGTGCGTGGTCGGCACGTACGGATTGTTCGGATGCACGACGAGCGACACGCCCATCGCCGTCCACGGCGCGTCGGCGAGATCGGGACGGTGCGCGGTCGCCGACGCCGGCAATCGCGCGCCGGAGACTTCCGAGAAATTGACGCCGGCCTGTTCAAACACGGCGCCGTCGCGCAATACGCGCGTGCGGCCGCCGCCCGAAAGCGCGGTGCCTTTCCCCGTCTCGTCACCGCGCTTCCACGCATCCTCGACGAACCGCGCCGTGCCGTCGACTTCTTCGAGCGCGGCGCAGATGCGATCCTGCAGGTCGGTGAGGAATTCGCGCACGACGTCGACGTGCGCCGCGTCGGCGGACGTCGTGCGGGGAGGCCTGGAATCGCGTTCGTTCATGGCGTGCCGATGGGTGACGGGATGCCGGCATGGTAGCAAGGAGGCCCGTTCAGCCTGCCGCGAACGCGCAGTCCGGTCGCGGGCCGCTGCGCCGGACGCCATGGCATAATTCCGCGCCGACTTCGACGCCTCCACCGCGTGCCCAGCCGCATCCCGCCGCTCGCCATCACCGCGTTCACCGCAACGTCCGCGCTCGGGCGCGGGCGCGACGCGCACCTGCGCGCGCTGCGCGAACGCCGCGGCGGCCTGCGCGCGAACGATTTCACCGAGACGCCGCTGCCCTGCGCGATCGGCCGCGTCGACGGCATCGAATCCGTCGAGCTGCCCGCGCACCTGCGCGATCTCGACAGCCGCAACCACCGCCTCGCCTGGCTTGGGCTGCACGCCGACGGTTTCCTCGATGTTGCACGTGGCGCGGTGGCACGTCACGGCGCCGATCGCGTCGCGCTGCTCGCGGCGACGTCGACGTCGAGCATCGGCGCGACCGAAGCCGCGTATCGCGCGCTCGACGACGGCCGTTTTCCCGCCGCGCTCGCGCAGCCGGAATTGCACACGTTGCACTCGCTGGGCTTGTTCCTCGACCGCCTCGTCGGCGCGCGCGGGCCGTGCATGACGGTGTCCACCGCATGCTCGTCGAGCGCGAAGATCTTCGCGCAGGGCGAGCGCCTGATCCGGCTCGGCCTCGCCGACGCGGTGATCCTCGCCGGCGTCGACTCGCTGTGCGGCAGCGTGTTGTTCGGCTTCAACGCACTCGAACTCGTCTCGCCGCAAGCGTGCCGGCCGTTCGATGCGCAGCGCGACGGCATCTCGATCGGCGAAGCCGCCGGCTTCGCCCTGCTCGAACGCGACGGCGACGCCCGCGCACCGCGCCTGCTCGGCCACGGCGAATCCTCCGACGCTCACCACATGTCGACGCCGCATCCGCAAGGACTCGGCGCACGGCTCGCGATCGACGCCGCGCTTGCGCGCGCTGGGCTGGGCGCGCATGAGGTCGACTACATCAACCTGCATGGCACGGCGACGGCGAAGAACGACGAGGTCGAAGCCGCCGTCGTCGCCGACGTATTTCCGGCAACGACGCGCGCGAGTTCGACCAAAGGCTTCACCGGCCACACGCTCGGTGCGGCCGGCATCCTCGAAGCCGCGATCGCGCTGCTCGCGCTCGATGCGCAGTTCGTGCCCGGCACGCTCAACACGACCACGCCGGACGCCGCCTGCGGCCCGCAGCTCGCGCTCGGCAACGAGGATCGCGCCCTGCGCGTCGCGCTCAGCAATTCGTTCGGCTTCGGCGGCAACAATTGCGTGCTGGTCTTCGGCAGGGGCGAGGCATGAGCGCGCTCGCGCTGCGCATCGCCGGCATCGGCGCGTGGTCGCCGCGGCATGGCGCCTGGCCGCAATGGCGCGCCGCGCTGCGCGGCGAAACGGCCGACGCGATCGACGCGCCGCGCCCGCCCGCGACCGTGCTGCCGCAGGCCGAGCGCCGTCGCGCACCGTCGACCGTGCTGCTCGCCTGCGAAGCGGCGGCGCAGGCGTGCGCGATGTCATCGCTCGATGCGGCGAATTTGCCCTGCGTGTTCGCCTGCAAGCACGGCGAAGTCGCGATTTCCGACGACATGTTCGCCACGCTCGCCGCCGATCCGCGCGCGCTGTCGCCGACGCGCTTCCACAATTCCGTGCACAACGCGCCGGTCGGTTACTGGACGCTCGCCACGCAATGCCATGCGGCGTCGAACGCGCTGTCGGCATGGCGCGATACGTTCGCCGCCGCGTTGTTCGAGGCCGCCGCGCTTGCCGTTGCCGATGCGACGCCGGTGCTTTTCGCCGCATACGACGCGGCCGCGAGCGGCCCGCTCGCAAACGTGATGGAAGCGAACAACACCTTCGCACTCGCCTTCGTGCTCGATCCCGTTTCGAGCGGCGCAGGCCCGCACCTGCGTCTGCGCCACGTTGCGGATGTCGCGAGCGCGTCCGCCGACGCGCTCGCGCTGCTGCGCGTGCTCGCGCGCGCGGACTTCGCCAACGCAAAATCGGCGACACTGTCTTTCCCAGCCGGCGATGGACGCCGGCTAGATATCGAGGTCAGCGCATGAGCGCCACCGATCCCGCGCGCGTCGCGGTCGTCATCCCCGCGCTCAACGAGGAGCTCGCGATCCGCGGGGTCGTCGAATCGGTGCTTGCGATCGCGCCGAACGTCATCGTCATCGACGACGGTTCCACCGACGCGACCGTCGAACGCATCGCCGACCTGCCGGTCACGCTGATCCGCCACGACCAGCCGCTCGGCAAGGGCCAGGGTTTGCGCGACGGTTTCCGCAAGGCGCTCGAACTCGGTTTCGACGCGGTGATCGCGATGGACGGCGACGGCCAGCACCTGGCCAGCGACATCCCGCGCATGCTCGCCGCGGCGCGCGCATATCCCGAACACATCGTCATCGGCGCGCGCATCCGCAACAAGGAAAACCAGCCGCCCGCGCGACGCCGCGCGAACGCGGTCGCCGACTGGGGCATCTCGTGGGGCTGCGGCGTGCCCATCTCCGACACGCAGAGCGGCCAGCGCTACTACCCGCGCGCGGCGCTCGACCTCGCCGACCTGGAAGACGACGATTTCGTCTTCGAAGCCGCGCTGCTCATCGCGGCGACGCGCGAAAAGAAGCTCGGCGTCGTCTCCGTGCCGATCGACTCGCGCTACCACGGCGAATTCCGCGGCAGCCATTTCCGCCCGGTGCGCGACGTGTCGCGCATCACCTGGTACACGATCAAGCGCGTCGCGCATTACGGCCACATCGTCGCCAGCTACCGCGCCTCGCATTCGACACCGCCGCTGATCGTCGACCCGCCGACAGGAGCCTGAGGATGGGCCACATCCCGCTTCTGCTCGTCCAGCTTGCGGTGATCCTCTTCACCGCGCGAGTGCTCGCGCTGCTGTTGCGCCATCTCGGCCAGCCGCCGGTGATCGGCGAGATGATCGCCGGTATCGTGCTCGGCCCGATCGCGTTCGGCGCGCTCGCGCCGGATTGGCAGATGGCGGTTTTCCCGCGCGACCAGCTCGCCGGACTCGACGCGCTGAGTCAGATCGGCCTCGTGCTGTTCATGTTCATCGTCGGCGCCGAACTGCGCGCGCCCGGCAACGGCGCGGCGCAGGCCCGCGCGGCAGGCTGGGTCGGGGTGCTCGGCGTGCTCGTGCCGATGGCCGCGGGCCTCGCGATCGCGCCGCTGCTGCATCCGACGCTCGCGCCGAAAGGCGTCGCCTTCTGGCCGTTCGCGCTGTTCATGTCGGCGTCGATGGCGATCACCGCGTTTCCGATCCTCGCGCGCATCCTGAAAGAGCGCGCGATGACGCATACGCCGCTCGGCCAGCTCTCGCTCGCGTCCGCCGCGATCGCCGACGTGCTCGCCTGGATCGTGCTGGCGCTCGTCGTCGGATTGATCCAGGCCGCGACCGGCTGGGCCGCGTTCGCGCGCATGCTCGTCGGCGGCGCCCTGCTCGCGGCGTTCGGCTTCGGCCTCATGCGCCCGCTGCTCGCACGCGCGCTCGCGCGTCACGCGCCCGACGGCAAACCGGAAGGCTCGCTGCTCGGTTTCCTGCTGATCGGCTGCTTCGCGTTCGCAGCGATGACGCAATGGCTCGGCCTGCACGCGGTATTCGGCGCGTTCCTGTTCGGCGCCTGCCTGCCGCGCGACGACCGCCTGCTCGCCACGCTGATCGAACGCCTGCAGCACGTCGCCGTGCTCGTGCTCATGCCGGTGTTCTTCGCGCTGGCCGGCCTCAACACCACGCCCGACGCGTTCAGCGGGGCCGGCCTGCCCGCGCTCATGCTGATCCTCGTCGCGGCGGTCGCCGGCAAGGTGCTCGGCGCCGGTGCCGGCGCGCGCATATCCGGGTTGCCGTGGCGCGAATCGTTCGCGGTCGGCGCACTCATGAACGCACGCGCGCTGATGGAACTCATCGTCATGAAAGTCGGCCTGGACATCGGCGTGATCGGCTACGAGATCTTCACGATGCTCATGGTCATGGCCATCGCCACGACGCTGATGACGACGCCGATGCTCGCGCTATGCGTGCGCGGAAGGCGCGGTGCGGCAGCGATGCCGTCGCCTTGAGCGGGCGCGCCGTCCGGCGCGTCGCTACGGATAGTCTGTAGACTCAAAAGCATCAGCTCGTCGAATCTGCATCGGCCGAATCGATCGCCTGCGGACGACATGAAGCCGAAGAAAAAGCTCAGGAAGCCAAGCCAGCCCCTGATCGAGACGTTGGCCGACAACATCCGTCGATTGCGACGCGAGCGCGAGCTTTCGCAGGAAGAACTGGCGAGCTTGTGCGGCCTGCATCGAACCTATGTCGGTTCTGTGGAACGCGGCGAACGCAACATCACACTCGGTTCGCTGGAATTGTTCGCCGCGGCGCTGGATGTCACCGCGATCGACCTGCTGACGCGAGAGGACGCATGAGCGCGGCCGCTCCGAGGCGCTACTTCGACGCGATCCGAGCGTCGGGCCTCGGCCTCTACGATGCCATTGCGATCGACGACCGGCGACTGTGGATTCCCACGTCGCAACTAGAAGCACTGATCGATTGCGGGCTGCGCGGTTTGCGACTGGCCGGCCTTCCGTTGCGAACGCGCTCGAAGGTGGTGAAGACGCGCGTTTGCGAAGTGCTCGGATACGAGGCTCCGGCATCGTTCAAGAGAACCCGCCCACGTTTCCCGGGCCAGATGTTCGATGTCTACATCCAGAAATCCGACAACCTTCAGATTTTCAACGAGGACATCGCCGCGTCCAGACGCTACGTGATCGTCCGAGTGTCCGAAGCGGATGTTGTGACGCGGGTCAGGGTCGTTACCGGCGACCGGCTGGCACAACTGGACACGACTGGCACGCTCACGCACAAATATCAGGCTCGCTGCATTCCCGGCCGCGACAAAGCCGAGTTGATCTGCGCGCAAGATACGCGCGGCCTGCGGCCGCTCGTCGCCCCGGCGGTCGATTTGCGGCAAGTCACGGCGCCGACGCTGCTTCCGGTGGCGCGGGAAATTCTTTCCATCGACGCCGTTTTTGCACGCTTGTCGCCGCTGTTGGGCCGGCGTTTCCCGAACGCCGGCGCCGATCAGGAGCGCAATCGCGGCGCCGCCCTGCACGCTCTGGTCTGCAAGGCGCTGGGCTATCGCCACTATCAGGACGATGGAAAATTTCCGGACGTCCGCCATCAGCTTCTGGAAGTCAAATTGCAGACCTCACCGACCATCGATCTCGGGCTGGTCGCACCCGACAGCACCGCGCTGCTCGACATGCCCGCCATCAACCGGTATCGCATTCGCCATTGCGACGTGCGCTACGCGGTCTTCCACGCTGCCATTGTCAACGGGCAAGTCGAGTTGCGGCACCTGTTCGTGACCACGGGCGAGGCGTTTTTCACGCGCTTTGCGCGATTCGGCGGCAAGGGCCGCAATGCCAAGTTGCAGATTCCGCTACCGCGGAACTTCTTCGATGCCTGAGCCGAACGCGCGCCAGACTCGTTCGTCGAGATCGCGCTCCAGTTGCGGCACCGATGGCGCGTGGTCGGCTTCGTGGATGGCACGCGCGCAAGCAACGATGTCGCGCGACAGCGGCATGGTGGGATCGGGCAACGGGAAGCGCTCGACGTATTGGGTGATGAACCGTCGTCGTCCCGCATAGAGCTTGTTGTTGAAGCAGCGATCGTAGAAAGCTTCCGCGAACGTCGAATTGGCGACGGCGGCGGCGAGCCAAAGCAGATCGATCGCGTTCTCGCGGTCGGCGGCGAGCCAATAGCAATCGCCATTGACGACCGCACCGCTCATGTCCATCCAGAACGTCGGACGTTCGGAAATGTCGCGAAACACGAGCTTGGGCGCACTCCACGCCGCGGGATCCTGCGGCACCCACAATTCGTACCAGCGACGGCCTGCTTCCAGAACGTAACTGCGCCGTTCCAGCGTTCGCCGGTGCGATTGCAGATAGGCGTCGCTGCGCGGGAAACGTTCCAGTTCGACGGGCTGCCTGCGTCCTTGCACGACTTCGTGGGGATAGAGAATCTCCCGCTTGTGCGCTGCCATCATGGCGCGAAAGCGCCCGGCTACGTGGTGCGTCGTCAGCGGCCGCAACAATTCAGGCTTGTTCGTACCGAAAACCTCGTCCCAGTCTTCGCGGATGAATACCTTGTCCGCGCAGGTCTTCACGCCGACACGGATTTTCCCGATATCGCCGAAACGTCCCCACGCGTGACGGTCCACCTCGGCCAGCCATTCATCGGTGGCGCGCGAAGCAAGTCGCCACACGCTCTGCGGCGACCCGGAATCGTCGAGCAAGCCGCGACGCACGTGGAACCGGCGCCCGTCGGCAATCGCCACGATGCCTTCATGACCGAGCGCGGCGATCGCGTCGGCGGCATGAGCCTGCGGCGCGTCCTTGGCTTCGTAAGCCGAAGCGAAGAACGGGGCCGCCTGCGCATGGCCCGAGGCGCCGCGCGCGATGACGACCGCCGGCAGAACCGCGGCGTCGAACAGCCGCGTGTCGCCCAGATCCCAAACCTGACGCAGCGAAAAGCGCTGACGCAGCGCGCCGCGCAACATGCCGCCGCCCTTGGTCGTCATGAAACGGTTGGAGACGATGACGCCCGTCGTGCCAGTCGGCGCGAGCACGCGCGCCATGCCCAGCAGGAACGCTTGATAGAGGTCCACGCGCCCTTCCAGCCCGAACGCCCGCGCAAGCCATTGCGCCCGATCCGCGCCGAGAATCTGCGTGCGGACATACGGCGGGTTGGCGATGACCAGATCGAAAGGCTGGATCGCACGCTGCCCGAACAGTGTCGGAGCGTCCGAGTCGTCGGCGAGCAGCGCGAAATCGAGGAAATCGCCGTTCGTGAAGTCGAGTTCCACGTGCGGATGGCGCTCGCGGATGCGGCGCGCCGCACCGTCGAGCGCGACGGGATCGGTGTCGAAGGCGCTGATGCGCAGCCTCGCGCCGGTTTTTCCTCGCAGCGCATCGAGCAAGGCAAGCACGAGCGCGCCATCGCCGATCGCCGGATCGAGCACGGCAAGAGCGTCGCGACCTTCCAGATCGGCGTTTTCGATCATTCGCTCCGCTACGAATCGGGCGAGCGCGGGTGGCGTGTACGTCACGCCGCGGGCTTTTTCGACGTCGACGTTGCGGTAACGACGATCTTCGGCGTGGACGAAAACTTGATTCATCGGCATCTCAAACAAGCGCTACTCATAGTGTTCTGACGCACTCCCTGCGTCAAGCTGCAAACCGCGTGGTCAGCCCATGCCGCCATTCACGCCGATGACCTGGCCGTTGACGTAGGCCGCGGCATCCGAACACAGGAACGCGACGACGCTGGCGACTTCCTGCGGCGTGCCGGCGCGCGCGGCAGGTACGAGCGACTTGACCTGCGCATCGTCGAACAGGCCGTCGGTCATCGCGCCGGCGATGACGCCGGGGGCCACCACGTTCGCGGTGATGCCGCGCGAAGCCATTTCGCGCGCGAGCGAGCGTACCGCGCCGTGCAGGCCGGATTTCGCCGCCGCGTAGTTGGCCTGTCCGCGATTCCCGAGCACTGCGGCGACCGACGATAGCGCGACGACGCGGCCCCAGCGACGACGCGCCATCGGCAGCAGCAGCGGCTGCACGACGTGGAAGAAACCATGCAGCGACACGTCGATGACGCGCGTCCACTGCTCCTCGCGCATGCCCGCGAGCGGCGCGTCGTCGTGGATGCCGGCGTTGTGGACGAGCACGTCGATCGCGCCGCGTTCGAGCTCGGCATCGAGCGCGGCGCGCGTCGCCGCCGCGTCGGTGAGGTCGAACGCGATCGAGCGCGCCTGGCCGCCCGCGTCCGCGATCGCCTGCGCCACGGCCTGCGCGCGATCCGGGTTCGCGTTCGCATGCACGAGCACTTCGCAACCCTGCGCGGCGAGTGCGTGCGCGATCGCGCCGCCGATGTCGCCGCTGCCGCCGGTGACGAGTGCGCGCCGTGTCGTCATTGCGTGATGCTCCGTGTCCGCATGGCGCGATGATCGCGGGTTTCGGCGCGGCTGCGTAGTGCCTGAGGCGGCGCGCTGTGATATTTCCTGCGCGGCGGCGAATCACTCCTGCATCGGTACATCGGGCGCAGGTCAATGGAGATCGCAGGGCACATGGTCGGGGCGGGTTCGCTGCAAGACGCATTCCGCGACGCGTTGGAGCGTCATCGGGGCATCGTGCTCAAGGTCGCGCACAGCTACGCGGCGCATGCGGAGGATCGGCGCGACCTCGCGCAGGACATCGCCGCGCAGGCGTGGAAGGCGTATCGCCACTACGATCCGGCGCGATCGTTCTCGACGTGGCTGTACCGCATCGCGCTCAACGTCGCGATCTCGCACCTGCGCGCACAGGGCGGACGCGAGTCGGTCGCCATCGACGAGATCGCCGATCCCGCGCACGACGAGGACGCCGCGCGCGAAAACGACGACGGCGTGCGCGCGCTGCATCGCTGCATCGCGACGCTCGATCCGCTCGATCGCGCGCTATTCCTGCTCTATCTCGACGAACGGCCGCAACGCGAGATCGCCGACGTGCTCGGCCTGTCCGAAACCAACGTCGCGACCAAGATCGGCCGGCTCAAGAACCGCATCCGCGAACAGATGGGCGAATGACATGGAACACGCAATGGAACTCGACGACTTCAAGCACGCCTGGCAAACCCTCGACCGCCGCCTGCAACAGCAGAACGCGCTCAACTTCCAATTGCTGCGCAGCCATCGCATCGACGCGATGCGCCGCGGTTTCCGCCCGCTCGTGATCGGACAGACGATCGGCATGCTCGTCGGCGTCGTGGCGATGTTCGTGTTGTTGCCGCTGTGGACGCATACGGCGCCGACGCACGATCTGGCGGTGAAGATCTGCGGCATCGGCCTGCACGTCTACTGCATCGGACTCATCGTATTCGGCGGCATCATGCAGGGCTTCGTCGCCGGGGTCGACTACGCCGCCCCCGTCGTCGCGATCCAGCAGCGCCTGCTGAAGATGCGCCGGTTCTACATCATCGGCGGCATGTTGATCGGCCTGCCGTGGTGGTTCCTGACCGCGCCGTTGCTCGTCGTGCTGACGCGCGGCGCGATCCTCGACAGCGCGCCGCTGGTGATCTGGCTGCAGCTCGCGATCGGCGCGGCCGGGCTCGCCGCGACAGGGTGGCTGCATCGCTGGGCGCACCGGCCCGGGCGCGAAAAAATCGGACGATGGCTCGACGACAACGCGGCGGGCGGCAGCATCCGCCGCGCGCAGGCAGCGCTCGACGAGCTGCGCGGTTTCGAGCAGGAGTGAATCCAGGCGGGCGACGCGCATGGCGTCGCCCGCCTCGTTTCGTTACCAGACTTTCACGCGCTGCTCCGGCGCGAGATACAGCTTCTGCTCCGGCTTCACGTCGAACGCGGGATACCACGCATCGATGTTGCGCACGGTGAGCGCGCGGTATTGGCCCGGCGCGTGGACGTTGGTGAGCACCAGATTGCGCAGCGCCGGTTCACGCGCCTTGCTGCGCCACGCCTGCGCCCAGCCGAGGAACAGGCGCTGGTCGGGCGAGAAACCGCCCTTCGCTTCGCCCGCGCCCGGATGCGCGAGGTGGTACGCGTCGAACGCGGTGGCGAGACCGGCGACGTCGGCGATGTTTTCCCCAAGCGTGAGCTTGCCGTTGACGGCGAGGTCGGGGAACGGCTTGTAGGTGTCGAACTGCGCGGCGAGCGCCTGGCCCGCGGCTTCGAAGTGCTCGAAGTCTTCCTTCGTCCACCAGTTCGAGAGCTTGCCGGTTTCGTCGAACAGCGCGCCGCTGTTGTCGAAGCTGTGGCTGACTTCGTGGCCGATCACCGCGCCGATCGCGCCGTAGTTGACCGCGTCGTCGGCGTTGGCGTCGAAGAACGGCGGTTGCAGGATCGCGGCCGGGAAAATCAGACGGTTTTCAAGCGGCACGTTGAGCGCGTTGACCGTCTGCGGCGTCATGAACCATTCGCCGCGGTCGATCGGTTGGCCGAGCTTGGCGAGGTTGCGCTGGTATTCGAACCGGCTCGCGCGCTGCGCGTTGCCGAGCGCGTCGTCGCGGCGCACCTCGAGCGCCGAGTAGTCGCGCCACTGGTCCGGATAGCCGACACCGACTTTCAATCCGGCGAGCTTGGCTTTCGCACGCTGTTTGGTCTGCGGCGTCATCCATTCGAGCGCGTCGATGCGATGGCCGAACGCGGTGAGCACGTTGCGCACCATCGCCTCGGCGCGCGCCTTGGTCTGCGGCGAGAAATGACGCTCGACGTAGAGCTTGCCGATGGCTTCGCCGAGCGCACCCTCGGTGTCGGAAACGCCGCGCTTCCAGCGCTCCTGCTGCTGCGGCGTGCCCGACAGCGCGGTGCCGTGGAACGCGAAATGCGCGTCGGAAAACGCCTTCGGCAGATGCCCGGCGGCATCGTCGAGCGCGTGGAACGCGAGCCAGTCCTTCCACGTGTCGAGCGATTCCTTGCCGACCAGCGCGGCGATGCCGGTGACGGCGCTTGGCTGCCAGACGATGAAGTTCGCCTGTTTCGACAAGCCGGCTGCGTCGAGGAACGTCGCCCAGTCGAGCCCCGGCGCGCGCTTGCCGAAGTCGGTTGCGGCCCACGCGTTCGCGCCTTTCTGCACGTCGTTGGTTTCGAGCTGGCTCGCATGCGCGCGCGCGATCGCGGTTTCGAGTTCGACGATGCGCTTGGCCTTCGCCACGCCGCCTTCAATGCCGGCGAGATCGAACAGCTTCGCGATGTAGGCCGCGTACTGCGTGCGCAGTTCGGCCATGCGTCCGCCTTCGAGGTAGAAGTCGCGATCGGGCATGCCGAGGCCGCCCTGCACGAGATACGGCGCGTATTCGTCGGGTTTGAGCAGGTTCGCCGTCACCCACAGGCCGAACAGGTTCGGCGTGTAGTAGTTGGTCGCGTTGAGCAGGTCGACGTCGGCGCGCAGCGATTCGCCGAGCGAGCGCGCGAGCGCGTGCTTGTCGGCGATCGCAGCGATCGCGTCGAGTTGCGGCTTGACCGGCGCGATGCCTTTCGCTTCGATGCCGGCTTCGTCCATGAAGGCGGCGTAGTAGTCGCCGATCTTCTTCGCGTCGCCGCTGGCGTCGGACTTGGCTGCGGATTCTTCGAGGATCGCGCGCGTGTCCTTGAGCGCCTGCTCGTTGATCGCGGTGAAGCTGTTGTAACTGGAGCGATCGGCGGGGATTTCCGTGTTCTTGACCCAGTGGCCGTCGGCGTATTCGTAGAAGTCGTCGCCGGCAGCAACGCTGCGATCCATGCCCGCGGCGTCGAAACCGAAATCGCCGAGCGCAGGTTTCGGCGCAGACGGCGGCGCCGGAGCAGGCGCAGAGGTCGTCGCGACCGGCGCGGGCGGTGGCGTGGACGAATCGCAGGCGCCGAGCGCGGCGGCGGCGATGAGGACGGACGACAGGCGAAGCACGCGGGACATGGCGGTCACTCGGTCTGGAAAAAAACCGAGCCTAGACGGCACTGCCGCCGCATGCAAAGCACGAAAGTCACAGCGGCCGCGCTGGCGCTTCGTCTCATCGACCAGCCTCGTCACATGCGACGGACTGGCTCGGGAGCGGCCGAACATTCCCCGGCCGTCATAGGGCAGCGAAGCATCGCCGCTTACCGGATGTTTTTCAGCGCGCCGCGCCCGCAATCACCGCGGCGCGGCCCCTCGCGAGCACGCGGCCTGCGTGCTCGATGCGGAATTCGTATTGCCAGTGTCCGTCGCCCGCGAGCAGGCGCTGCGCGTGCACGTCGAGCGCCTCGCCGAAGTCGTCGATGCGTGCGACGGCGAGTTCGACGTCACGCAACGAAACGAGATAGCCCGGCGCCGCGACCGCGCCTTGCGCGCGCGCGAGCAGGCCGCCGTGAATCGCCATCGCCTGCGCGCCGTATTCGGCCAGATGCAGTGCACGCAACTGCCCATCGCTGCGCAGCGGGTTGTCGTCCCGCGCGTGCGAACGCGCGCGCGCATGGATCGCCGCCTCGTCCCACGCGACCACTTCGTCGAGCAGGCACATCGCACCTGCGTGCGGGATCAGCGTGGACCAATCGGATTTCGGCAGGATCGACGACATGCGTGTTCGCGAGATGGAAGGAGCGCGCGATTGAACCACGGCGCAACGCCGCGACGCAGGCTGGCTGTAGCGGCCAACCTGTAATTTCCTGCAGTATCAAAAGGTTGACGTGGCGTTCCTGCGGCGCTAAACCCTGATTCCCCTGGGCATGGCGACAGGATGGAGTCGCGATGAAACGGACGGATTCATGGTTTCTCGGCGCAGCGTTCGTTCTGCTTTCGCTGCTCATCGCCGTACTCGGCTTTCGGGTTCATCAGCTCAAAAATCGCGTCGACGAGTTGCGGCCGAAACCGAAAGGGGTAGCTTTGCGCCGCCTGTCGATCAGGATTGTGTGTGGACGCAGCCGCCCGAGGGCAAGGTCGAAGTCGGGCCGATCCAGAATCCGCTGGAGCATTGAATCCGTTGCGACGATACGACGTGCTGCGTCGTCGGACGACCACAACTCGCGATTGAGCTGGGGAAAAGCCGTGGATTCGAAATGCTTGTTCACCAGATTTGCCGCACTTGCACTGGCCCTCGTCGCGAACGCGGATCCTGCGCGCGGCGCCGGCTCCAACGCGAATCCGGATTTCACGCATCGCGCCGCCTTCGTCGACTCGCATCCGGATTTGCATTGGCGCTGGCAGGGCGTCGCTGATTACGATCGCAAGCGATACGGCGAAGCGATGACCGCCTTTCGCCGCGCCGCACGTTACGCCGACAAACCGTCGCAGGCGATGATCGCGCAGATGTTCTGGAACGGCGACGGCGTGAAGGCCGATCGCGTCATGGCCTACGTCTGGGCTGACCTCGCCGCCGAACGCGGCTATCCGGAGTTCATCGCGACGCGCGAGAAGTTCTGGCGTGAGTTGAGCGCCGACGAACAACGCGCTGCTATCGCCGCCGGACAGGCCGTGTTCGACGAATACGGTGATGGCGTCGCCAAGCCTCGCGAAGAAGGCGCTTTGCGCCTCGCGCGCATCGGCGTCACCGGCAGCCGCACCGGTCACGTCGGCACGCTGAGCGTGCAACAGCAGGTCAGGTACTACGAGTTCAACAACACCGACGGCGCACTGTACTACGCACCCAAGCTCTGGCAGCCCGAACAATATTGGCAGTGGCAGGACCGCGTCTGGACGCAGCCGCCCGAAGGCAAGGTCGAAGTCGGGCCGATCCAGAATCCGCCGGAGCATTGAGTCGCGGCGGCGTCACTCGCGCCGCGCCCGCGCCATCAGGATCGACAGGCAGAAGTGGAAACCGACGCCGAGCGCGACGGTGAGGCCGATCGCGCGCAGCACCGGCATCGACGACAGCGCTTGCAAACCGAACACGAGCAGCGCGGAGATCACGCAGACGAGCGTCGCGTGCAGCGTGCGGCGCGCTTCCGCCGCGTCGTCGCTGCGGCGCTCGAAGAACAGCGCGTAGTGCAGGCCGAGGCCGGCGGCGAGCGTGACCGCGACGAGGTGGAACAGCGATAGCGAGATGCCGCAGGCGCGTTCGACGACGACGACGAGCAGCGTCGCCAGCGTCATCGGCGCGAGCACATGCCACGCGCGGCGCACGCTGCGCAGCGCGATGCCGACGGTGAGCGCGAGCAGCACGAGCGCGACGCCGAGCGCGCGCAGGATGCGTTCGCGGTACGCGGCGACGAGCGATTCCGAAGCGGCCTTGAGGTCGAGCAGGCTGACCGCGCCATTGCTCGCGTGCACGGCGCGTTCAAGCGCGGCGACGTCGCGCACGCCGGACAGGGTCGCGAGGCCGAGCCAGCCGTCGTCGCGCTGCACGAGCATCGAAGCCAGGCGCGCACCGAACGGCGACTTCGCGAACTCCGCCGCCGTCAGCGGCGCAAGCGAACGCGCCGCCTGCACGTCGGCGACGAACGGCGCGAACAGGCCTTCGCGGAACGGCAGGTCGCGGCTCGCTTCCGCCATGGATGCTTCGAGCGCTGGCGCGTCGGGCAGTTTTGCTTGCCGTGCGCGTTGCGTCGCGAGGCTCGGCAGGTAGCGGCTGGGCAGTTCGACGGCATCGAGCGCGCCCTGCGCGACGAGCTTGTCGAACTGCGGCTCGATCTGTTCCGACCGCGCGAGCACGGCGTCTGGCGAATCGCCATGCAGCACGAGCAGGTAGCGCACGTCGGGCGCGCCGAGTTCACCGCGCAGTTTCGCGTCGCGCAGCAGCAGATCCTGCGGCAGCGGCGTGAGCGCGGCGAGATCGTTCTGCCATGTCGGCCCGGGCGCGAACCCGAGCACCCCGACGCCGAGCGCAGCGAGCAGCCAAGGCAACCAGCGCGGGCGCGGCACGGTGTCGAGCCAACGCGTCGCGCGCGCGAGGCCTGGCGTATCGGCGACGTCGCGGAAACGCGCGGGCAACACGCGCGGCAGCAGGTAGCGCGTCGACAGGCCCGCGGCGAGGAGTCCGGCGATCGTGAACACCGCAAGCTGCTGCAAACCCGGCACGCCCGAGGCGAGAAACGCGAGATAGGCGATCGCGGCGGACACGATCGCGGTGGCGAGCAGCGGCCATAGCGCGCGCACGCTCGCCAGCGCGTCTTCGCCCGCGCGGCGATGACTGAGCACGCGCAACGGATATTCCTGGGCGACGCCGAGCAGCGTGAAGCCGAAGGCGAGCGTGATGCCGTGCGCTTGCCCGAACACGAGCGCGAGCGTGGCGAGGCCCGCGAGCGCGCCGCTTGCGACGGGCAAACCGCCGAGCAGCAGCGAAGGCACGCTGCGATAGGCGACGAGCAAGAGAAGAATGAAGCCGATCGTGCTCGCCGCGCCGATGCGGTCGGCTTCCTCGCGCGTCTGCGCGTCGATGCGCACGCTGAACCAGCCGGGCCCGCTGATGACGAGATGCGCCTCGCCGCGATCCGGCAGCGCATCGAACGTGGCCTGCAGCGCGTCGATCGCTTCGCGCTGCGCGGCCGGATCGAAACCCGGCGCATGCGTCTGCGCGAGCAACAACGCCGCGCCATCGGACGAGAACCAGACGCCATCGCGTAACGCAGGCGCTTTCGGCGGCGACCAGCGCTGCGCGAGCGCGAGTGTTTCCAGCGTCGGATCGCGCGCGAGCCACGGCTTGAGCAGCGTCGCCGCGGGTGAAGCGAGGTCTTCGACGCGCTGCGCCAGTTGGTCGGACAGATACGCCGCGTCGAGCGCGTGCGTGTCGAGCGTCGGCGACAGCAGCCAGCGGTACGGCAGCCAGTGTTCGTCGAGTGCGGACGGATCGAACGCGCCGTTGAACGCCTGCTCGAAATGCGCGTCGGCGTGGAGTTTTTCGACGAGTCCGCGGCTGAGCGATGCGAGCGTCGCCTCGTCGCCGCCCTCGATCGCGAGCAGCAGCAGGCGCGAACCGGGGCCTTCGCCGATCTGCTCCATGAGGAGTTTTTGATCCGGCGTTTGCGGCGGCGGCATGAAGCTGCGCAGGTCGGTGGTGATGCGCAGGGCATGCCACGCGAACGCCGCGAGCGCGGCCAGCGCGAGCAGCCATAGCGCGACGAACGCGAAGCGGTGCGACTCAACGCGCATGCGTGCGTCCGCGCGAAGCCGTCTGCGTCACAGCGCGCGGCCGTCGTAGTGGTTGACCGGCACGGCGCCGAGGTCGATGCCTTCGAGGCAGCGGATGTTGATCGCGGCGATCGGCGAGCCGTCGGGCATCGCGCCTTCGGCATAGGGATGCATGCCGCAGCGCTTGCAGAAACGGTGCGCGATCGCATGCTTGTTGAACGTGTAGCTCGCGACGTTTTCCTGCGGCGTCAGCAAGTGGAACGCCGCGCGCGGCACGAACCACAGCAGCGAGCCCTTGCGTTCGCAGATCGAGCAATTGCAGGCGGTCGCATGGTCGAGGGTGCCTTCGACTTCGAAACGGATGTCGCCGCAGTGGCAGCTGCCTTGGTATTTCATGGCCTGTCCTCTTTCGCGGGGGTCACGGCTTGACGCCACGGCAGAGCGCATCGACTTGCATCGTCGATACGCGCGGCGGCAGCGTTGTTGCAGCGAGCGGTCCGACGAGGAGCGCGCTGTCGTCGCCGTCGGCTTCGTGGGTGCGGAAGCACAGCGGTTCGCTGGCGGCGCCGTCGACGCGGATGGATTCGACGCGGCGCGCGAGACGCGCGTCACGGGGTTTGAGCACGATCTGCCAGCGCGCGTCGTTGCCGCTGGCGTCGAGCGTGAAGTCCCGGGTGAGCGTTTGCGCGTCGCCGCCGAGCAGCGCGGAAAAACCGCGCAGGAAACTTTCGAGTTCCGGGATCTGCGCGAGCGGCAACGAACGCGCGGGCTTGTCGCCGCGTTGCATCGTCGCGGTGCCGTTCTCGACGGAGGTTTGTTCTCGGTACGGCTTGTCGACGCGCTTGGCGAGCTTGCCGGGGCCGAGGTATTCCATCTCGCCGCGTAGGATCAACGGGCGGTCGAGCAGGCCCGAGAAGCGCACTTCGGTGTACGCGGTGCGCGCAGGCGGGGCACGTTTGAGTTGGACGACGAGGTGCGCGGCGTCAGGCGGCGTCGCGCGCGACGTGGGCGACGCCGCGAGCAGCGTCGCGGCCAGCATCGACGCCGCGGCCTTCGGGATTCCAGAAGTCATGCCAGTTGAACCAGTTGCAGGGATCTTGTTTGACGTGATGTTCGAGCCGCGCCGCGTACGCTTGCGCGAGCGCGCGCACGGCGGCGTCGCGCTCGCGGCGGCCGGACGGCAGTTCGTCGGCGAGTGGCTCGAAATGGACGTCGTAGCGATTGCCGCCGCGGTACATGCCCAGGCACAACACGACCGGCACCTTGAGGATGCCGCCGAGCGCGAACGGCGCGACCGGGAACGGCGCGGGCTCGCCGAAGAAATCGACGAGCACGGTTTGTTCGCCTTCGCGCGCGCGGTCGGCGAGCAGTGTTGCCAGCGCGCCTTCGCCGAGCGCTTCGGCGAGCGCGAGTACGATCTCGTTGCCGGGCCGCGAGGCATCGATGACGCCGAGGCCGATGTCGGGATTGAGCGCGTGCAGGAGTTCGGTCAGCGCCGGCGTTTTCTGCGTATCGAGCACGACGCGCAGCTTCACGTCCGGTTGGCCGATCGTCGCCACGCGCAATACCTCGAAACTGCCGACGTGCGCGCCGAGCAACAGCACGCCGCGATCCGGGCGCATGCGCGCCTTGAGTTCGTCGAGGCCGTGCATGCGCACGTCGAACCGCGTGAAGCGTTCGGCGAGCAGGAACACGCGGTCGAGCATCGTGCCGGCGAAGCGGTGGATGTGGCGCATCACCTGCCACGCACTCGGCCGCTGGCCGGTGACGCGCTCGAAAAACGCGTACGACACGCGCCGCTCGTACGAACGCCGGAAAAAGAAATACAGCGTGATCGGATACAGGCACAGTCGCGCGAAACCGCGCCCGCACTGGAGGCCGATCGTGCGGATCAGCCACAGCGCGAAGCGGCCGCCGCCTTCCTTGCGTGCGCTCCAATGTTCGTTCGCGGGCGCGCTCATGCGAGCGTACCGTCGCCGCGCAGAACGACGGTGTCGTCGCGCGTCGCATGGAAGCGCACGCGTTCGCCGTCACGCGTGACGACGCATTCGATGGTTTCGCCCGGCAGCACGGGCGCGAGGAATTTCACCGCGCCGATGCGGCGCAGCGAACCCGCGTCCGCGCGCTCGATCGCCGCCGCGATGCGGTCGAGCAGCACCACGCCGGGCACGACCGGCTGGCCGGGGAAATGGCCGGGCAGGCTCGGATGATCCGCGTCGATGGGAAATCGCTCGCGTACGATGGTCGCCTCGCTCATCGCGCGCTCCGCGGCGCATCGTCGCCGAGGCTTTGCACCAGCGCGGGCCAGCGCTGCACGAGCGCCAGCGCGAACTTCGCCAGCGGCGGATGCGCGATGTGGCGCAGGTGCCAGCGCCGCCACGCGTATTCGAGCGCGAGGAACGCGGCGACGAGCAGATAGCTGCCGACGTGCAGGTACCACGTCCACGCCGGCGCGGCGAGGCGCGGCGCATCGACGCCGGACATCGCGAGCAGCCCGTGCGGCATCGCCAGCACGATGAGCGCGAGCAGCGCGGCCTGCGCGCCGAGCACGAATGCCCATGCGAAGGTGAGTTGCCGCGCGTAGTTCGCGACGCGCGCATCGCGCAGGCGCTCGGGGCTTTCGATGATCGCGATGAAGCGCGCGATCAGCGGCGTGCGTCCGGCGACGAGCGTGCGCGCGAACAGCGTGCACAGCGCGAGGTTGACGATGATCGGCACTGCGTCGAGCAGCAGCCAGCTCGCGTCGCGCATCGCCAGCCACGCGATCAGCGCCGCGCTTGCGGCGAGCGCACACCACGCCTTTGCGCTGTGCTTGCGCAACGCGGGCGAGAGCACGGCGGCGACGAGTACGAACACCGCGAACGCGGCGAGCAGCGGACGGTCGAAGCACAGCGCCGTCGCGGCAAGCACGATGTACGTCGCGATGCCGGCAACGACCATGCGCGAACGCCGCGCGGCATTCGCCGTCGGCGGGGCGGGAGAGTCGAGGCTGGCGGCGTTCATCGCAAAAAGCGCAACGGCATGCAGGTAGCGGATCGCGGCGAAATGTACCATGCGTACCTTGCACACCCACGGCGACGACGAGGACGACGACATGCAGGCATCCGCGCGCACGATCGACTGCGACGTACTCATCGTCGGCGGCGGCCCCGCCGGCACGAGCGCGGCGACCGCGCTGCGCCGTCTCGGCCACGACGTGCTGCTGCTGGAAAAGGATCGCCATCCGCGGTTCCACATCGGCGAATCGCTGCTGCCGTGCAACCTGCCGCTGTTCGAGGAGCTCGGCGTGCTCGACAAGGTGCGCGCGATCGGCGTGCCGAAATTCGCGGCGGACTTCCCGTCCGCGGACGGCGGCTATCGCACGTTCCATTTCCGCCGCGCGCTCGGCGGATCGCCGCCGCAGGCGTTCCAGGTCAAGCGCGAGGATTTCGACGCGATGCTGTTCGCGCATGCACGCGAGAGCGGCGCCGACGCGCGCGAAGGTGTGAAGGTGGACAGCGTCGAACTCGGCGGCATCGGCCATGTCGTCGCGCAGGCGACGGACGACGAAGGCGCGTTGACCGTACGCGCGAAATACCTCGTCGACGCGAGCGGCCGCGACACGCTGCTCGGCAAGGCGCTCAAGCTCAAGCGCAAGAACGACGCGCATCAGAGCGCAGCGATCTTCGCGCACTTCAGCGGCGTCGAAACACGGCCGGGCGAGGACGCGGGCAATGTCAGCATCTTCCGCTTCGACCACGGCTGGGCGTGGTTCATCCCGCTGCCCGACGGCGTGATGAGCGTGGGCTGCGTGTGCCGGCCCGAATACCTCAAGCAGCGCCGCGGCCGCAACGAGGAATTCCTCATGCAGACGATCGCGCTCATGCCCGAGGCCGCGCGGCGCATGCAGGGCGCGCAGCGCATCGGCGAGGTGCGCGTGACGGGCAACTATTCCTACGCCTGCGAACGCATGGCCGGGCCGGGCTGGATCATGGCTGGCGACGCCTGGGCGTTCGTCGATCCGGTGTTCTCGTCCGGCGTGTACCTGGCGATGGACAACGGTCTGCGCGCGGCCGAGCTGATCGACGTGTCACTCAAGAACCCGGCGCGCGAGAAGTCGCTGCAGGTGCGTTACGGCAAGCGCGTCCGCCGCGGCGTGCGCGTGTTTTCGTGGTTCATCGTGCGCTTCAATTCGCCGGTCATGCGCATGCTGTTCGCGCGGCCGCGCAACATCCTGAAAGTCGAGCAGGGCGTGATCTCGATGCTGGCCGGCGACGTCTTCGACAACGCGCCCGTGCGCCGGCGCCTGTACCTGTTCAAGTTCATCTATGCGATGACGGGCCTGTTCAACTGGCGCGCGTGGCGCGCGGAACTGGCCGAACGCGAGCGCCAGAACAAGCTGCAATTCAGCGGCGGCAACACGCCGGTCGATGCGGCGTGAGCGATGCGCCGCCTCAGGCGGCGGCGCGATGCGCCTCGATGTGCGCCGAAAGCGCGCGCAGGCTGCCGAAGATCTGCTTGTTGTCGGGATTGTCCGAGCGCAGCTGGAAGCCGTAGCGCTTCGAGACGGCAAGCGCGAGTTCGAGCGCGTCGATCGAATCGAGGCCGAGGTCGCCGCCGCCGAAGAGTGGCGTCTCGGGTGCGATCGCATCGGCTTTGATCCAGTCGATGTTGAGACTGTCGACGATGAGCTGCGCGAGTTCGTGCTCGGCGGGCGTCTGCGGGCTGGCGGTCGTGTCCATGCGGTGCGCTGGCGTGGCTGGGCGGTGAAAAGGCCGGCCAGTGTATCATCCGCGCCCGTTTCCCGGCCTTTTTCGACGTTTCGATGCTTGAACCGATGAGCCAATCCACCGCGCCCTTGTCGCCGCTCGGCGTGCGTTACGAGCAGGTCGACGCGGCCGCGTTGCTGCACGGCGACGACGTGCTTGCGGTGATCGGTTTCGGTTCGCGCTTCGCCGCGCCGGACGATCCGCGCGTCGTGCGCGTCGCGCTCGAACCGTTGTCCGAGCCCGTCGTCGAAGTCTGGCGCAGCGCCTCGCGCGTGCGCAGCGGACGCGAAGGCGCGCTGCGCTGGAGCAGCGATGGCGAATACCTGTTCCTCGCCATCGAAGTCGACGAGATCGGCGACGACATCGGCGCCGCCGCGGAAAGCGCGTACGCGCAACTGATCGCGTTCGCCGAAGCGAGCGACACGCCGCATTTCCTGCGCCTGTGGAACTACCTCGACGCGATCAACCTCGGCGACGGCGACGAGGAACGTTATCGCCGCTTCTGCGAAGGCCGCGCGCGCGGCATGGTCGATTTCCACGACGCAAGTTATCCCGCCGCGACCGCGATCGGCGGCCACGGCGACGCGCGCCGCCTGCTCGTGTACGGCATCGCCGCGCGCAACAACGGCGCCTCGATCGAGAATCCGCGACAGGTCAGCGCGTGGCGCTATCCGCGCGAATACGGCCGCATCGCGCCGACTTTCGCGCGCGCGATGCGCACCGACGCGGACCAGCTTCTGATTTCCGGCACCGCCGCCGTCGTCGGCCACGCCTCGCGCCACGAGGACGACTTGTCCGCGCAACTGCACGAAACCTTCGCCAACCTCGACAGCCTCGTCGCCGCCACGCACGGCACGTTCGGCGAGCGCGCACTGCTCAAGGCCTACGTGCGCGATTGCGCGCAGGCGGATGCGGTCGCGCATGCGATCGCCATGCACGCGCCGCACGCGAGCGGCGTGCTGCTGCTCGCCGGCGACATCTGCCGCCGTGAGTTGCTCGTCGAAATCGACGGCGTGCAGGCGCTCGCGCGCTGAGATGTCCGCCGTGTCGAGTCGCGCATGGGTGCTGGGTGCTTTCGTCGCGCTCGCCGCATGTTCGCCATCGGCGCCGCCCGCACCGAAAGGGCCGCCGCTCGGCGCCACCGGCGCGACGAATGCGCACGGTTTGCCGGAACTGCGCAATCCGTTTGCGAACGATGCGAACGCGATCGCGGCCGGCGCCGAGTTGTACGCGACGCACGCCTGCCTGACCTGCCACGGCCGCCAGCTCACCGGCAGCATGTGCCCGTCGCTCGTCAACGACGTCTGGGTCTACGGCGACGACGATACGACGCTGTTCAACCTCGTCCGTGACGGCAGCGCCGGTTTGCGCGCGCATGGCTACGAACGCATCGGCCGCGAACCGCAAGGCGGCGACATGCCGCCGTTCGGCGCCACGCTCGACGACAAGCAGCTGTGGCAACTCATCGCCTTCATCCGCTCGCGGCACGCGACGCCGCCGAACGCGACGCGCGATTGAGCGCCGTGCCGTCCGCGCGCTATCGTCTCCGCTTTCGTTCGTGGAGATTTCGAGCATGAAAACGCGCGCCGCCGTCGCCTGGGAAGCAGGCCAACCGCTGTCGATCGAGGAAGTCGATCTCGAAGGCCCGCGCGCGGGCGAAGTGCTCGTGCGCATCGTCGCCACCGGTGTCTGCCACACCGACGCGTTCACGCTGTCGGGCGCCGATCCGGAAGGGCTGTTCCCGGTCATCCTCGGCCACGAAGGCGGCGGCATCGTCGAGGAAGTCGGCGCGGGCGTGACTTCGCTCAAGCCCGGCGATCACGTGATTCCGCTGTACACGCCCGAGTGCGGCAAGTGCAAATTCTGTTTATCCGGCAAGACCAATCTTTGCCAGGCGATCCGCGCGACGCAGGGCAAGGGCCTCATGCCCGACGGCACGTCGCGTTTCTCGAAGAACGGCAAGCCGATCCTGCACTACATGGGTTGCAGCACGTTTTCCGAATATACGGTGCTGCCTGAAATCGCGCTGGCGAAGATCAACCCCGCTGCGCCGCTCGACAAGGTCTGCCTGCTCGGCTGCGGCATCACCACCGGCATCGGCGCCGTGCTCAACACGGCCAAGGTGACGCCGGGTTCGAGTGTCGCGGTGTTCGGCCTCGGCGGCATCGGCATGTCGGTGATCCAGGGCGCGGTGATGGCGAAAGCCGGACGCATCCTTGCGGTCGACATGAATCCCGAGAAATTCGAAATGGCCAAACAACTCGGCGCGACCGACTTCGTCAACCCGAAGGATTACGACCGCCCGATTCAAGAAGTCATCGTCGAACTCACCGACGGCGGCGTCGACTATTCGTTCGAGTGCATCGGCAACGTGCACGTGATGCGCTCCGCGCTGGAGTGCTGCCACAAGGGCTGGGGCGAGTCGATCATCATCGGCGTCGCCGGCGCGGGACAGGAAATCTCGACGCGCCCGTTCCAGCTCGTCACCGGCCGCGTCTGGCGCGGCTCCGCGTTCGGCGGCGTCAAAGGCCGCTCGCAATTGCCCGGCTACGTCGACAGATACATGGATGGCGAACTCAAGATCGACGAATTCGTCTCCGCCGTGCTGCCGCTGGAAAAGATCAACGAAGCGTTCGATCTCATGCACGAGGGCAAGGTGATCCGCTCGGTGATCAGGTACTGATGCGATCCGTCCGGGATCGTTGCGATCTGGTCAAGATTGCGAATACACCGGAGCAGCGACTGCGCTGATTCCGTTCGCGGCCATCCTTGGCCGCGCATTTCAGGAGCCGCTCCGGCGAGGCGAATTCGACGGTTCAATTCGCCTTGCGCAAAAAACAAACCTTGAGCACGAGTCCCTTGATCTTGTCCGAATTGCCTTCGATATGCTCGGCGTCGTCCTCGACGAGGCGGATGTTCTTGATCACCGTGCCCTGCTTGAGCGGAATCGACGAACCCTTGACCTTGAGGTCCTTGATGACGACCACGGTGTCGCCGTTGGCGAGCGCGTTGCCGTTGCTGTCGCGCACGACCAGCGTCGAACCTTCGCTCGATGCGGCGGCCTGCGGCCATTCGTAGCCGCAATCGGCGCAGACGAAGTTGTCGCCGTCGGGGTAGGTGTTTTCGAGCGTGCACTGCGGGCACGGCGGAATCGTGGACATGCGGTTCTCTGCGGTTTGCGTGGCCGCCTATTCTAGTCGAGCGCGCGGCGCAAGCATCGGCATGCGCGATCCGTACTGCTACAGTTCCCTCGAGGCCGCTATCGCGGCCTTTCGTGTTTTCGCGTCATTTATCCAACGCACAACAGGACTTGCAAGACCGCATGCTCTCCATCGAACACCGCATCGCCCAGGACATCGCCGCGCAGCCGGCGCAGGTAAAAGCTGCCGTGGAACTGCTCGACGGCGGCGCGACCGTGCCGTTCATCGCGCGCTACCGCAAGGAAGTCACCGGCGGGCTCGACGACACGCAGTTGCGCCTGCTCGAAGAACGTCTCGGCTACCTGCGCGAACTCGAAGACCGCCGCGCCGCGATCCTCGCCAGCATCGACGAACAAGGCAAACTCGACGACGCCTTGCGCGAGCGCATCCTCGAAGCCGACACCAAGGCGCGCCTCGAAGACCTCTATCTGCCGTACAAGCCCAAGCGCCGCACGAAGGCACAGATCGCGCGCGAAGCCGGCCTCGAACCGCTCGCGTTCGCGCTGCGCGACGATCCGGCGATCGCGCCGGAAGAACGCGCAGCGGCTTTCGTCGATGCGGAGAAAGGCGTCGCCGACGTGAAAGCCGCACTCGACGGCGCGCGCCAGATCCTCATGGAAACGATCGCCGAAGATGCCGCACTCGTCGACAGCCTGCGCGAATGGACGTGGAAGCACGGTCAGATCCGCGCGAAAGTCGTCGAGGGCAAGGAGAACGAAGGCGCGAAATTCCGCGACTACTTCGACCACGCCGAAGCGATCGGCAAGATTCCCTCGCACCGTCTGCTCGCGCTCATGCGCGCGCGCAACGAGGGCGTGCTCTCGCTCGAATTCGCGCCGACCGCCGAACCCGAACAAGGTCACGCCGAAGCCGAAGCGCGCGTCGCCGCGGCTGCCGGGATTGCCGCGCGCGGTCGCGCCGCCGACGCGTGGCTGCTCGACACCGCACGGCTCACCTGGCGCGTGAAGCTGCATTTGTCGCTGACGCTCGACCTGTTCACGCGCGCCCGCGAAGCAGCCGAAGAAGAAGCGATCCGCGTGTTCGGCGACAACCTCAAGGACCTCATGCTCGCCGCACCTGCAGGTTCGAAGACGGTGATGGGCCTCGATCCCGGCATCCGCACCGGCGTGAAAGTGGCCGTCGTCGACGCGACCGGCAAACTGCTCGCGACAACGACCGTGTATCCGCACGAACCGCGCCGGCAATGGGATCAGTCGCTCGCCGAGCTTGGCGCGCTGTGCCTCAAGCACCGCGTCGAACTCATCGCGATCGGCAACGGCACCGCCTCGCGCGAAACCGACAAGCTCGCCGGAGAACTCATCAAGAAGATTGGCGAACGCGCGAAGATTTCCAAGATCGTCGTCAGCGAAGCGGGCGCGTCAGTGTATTCCGCGTCGGAACTCGCGGCGAAGGAATTTCCCGATCTCGACGTGTCCCTGCGCGGCGCCGTGTCGATCGCGCGGCGCCTGCAGGATCCGCTCGCCGAACTGGTCAAGATCGAACCGAAGGCGATCGGCGTCGGCCAGTACCAGCATGACGTCAACCAGTATCGCCTCGCGCGCGCGCTCGATGCGCGCGTGGAGGACTGCGTGAACGCCGTCGGCGTCGACGTGAATACCGCGTCCGCGCCGCTGCTCGCGCGCGTCGCGGGGCTGTCGTCGAGCGTTGCCGAAAACATCGTCAAATTCCGCGACGAGCACGGCGCGTTCGCCACGCGTGTGGCGTTGAAGAAAGTGCCGCGCCTCGGCGACAAGGCGTTCGAGCAGAGCGCGGGCTTTTTGCGCATCGCGCAGGGCGCCGACCCGCTCGACGCGAGCGGCGTGCATCCCGAGGCGTATCCCGTCGTCGAGCGCATCATCAAGAACTGCGGGCGCGAGGTGAAGGCACTCATCGGCGATGGTGCGTTCCTGCGCAGCCTGCGCGCCGAGGACTACACCGACGAGCGTTTCGGCGTGCCGACCGTGCGCGACATCCTGCGCGAACTCGAAAAACCCGGCCGCGATCCGCGTCCGGATTTCGTCGCGCCGACCTTCGCCGAAGGCGTCGAGGACGTGAAGGATCTCGTCGTCGGCATGGTGCTCGAAGGCCGTGTCACCAACGTCGCCGCGTTCGGCGCGTTCGTCGACATCGGCGTGCACCAGGACGGCCTCGTGCATGTGTCCGCGCTGTCGCACACCTTCGTGCGCGACCCGCGCGAAGCGGTGAAGGCCGGCGACATCGTCAAGGTCAAGGTCATGGAAGTCGATCTGCAGCGCCAGCGCATCGCGCTCAGCATGCGCCTCGACGACGT
>JAKPAN010000334.1 GCA_029779475.1 Pseudomonadota bacterium | reverse complement strand
CAGATCATTGGGCAATCGACGTTGCCGCAAGGGCGCATCGGTTTCGTCGATGATCGCCAGCACGCTGTTGTTGGAATGTAGATCGATCGCTGCGTAAAGTGACATCGCTGCCTCCTGTCGCGTTGCGGTGGTTCAGAACGTCGCAATTCCGAACTTACCGCCACGCGCAGGCGGCGGCGACATGAGTTTTCAGGTTCACTTTTTTAGGTCGGCGGGCACGGCGGATGTCTTGCCGCTTTTTCGGCTTCGCTTGCGTAGCGCGAAAGGGATACTTTAGTATCACTTCATGCGTACCGAACTCGTCACCACGCTCAAGCGTCAAGCCACCGAACTTCTGTCGGATATCGAGCGCGACAGGGAGCCGATTCTCATCACTCAGCATGGTCTGCCCAGCGCGTACTTGGTGGATGTCGAGACCTACCAGCTCATGCAGCGGCGCATGGCGGTGCTCGAAGGCATCGCGCGTGGCGAGCAGGCCGGCGCCGAGGGGCGCGTGACTTCCCACGTTCAAGCCAGAAAGCGCCTCGGGCGATGGCTGAGATAGTTTGGTCAGAGCCGGCGCTGAGCGATCTGGATGCCATCGCGGACTACATCGCGCTCGAGGATCCCGCCGCTGCATCCGCGCTCGTCAAGCGCATCGTCGATCACGTCGAGCAACTCGCCGATCATCCGGAAAGTGGCAGCTCTCCACGGGAGCTTGGGCGGTCGCGGTACCGCCAGATCGTCGAGCCGCCATGCCGGGTGTTTTACCGCTACGACGGACACAAAGTGTTTGTCCTTCACGTCATGCGGTCGGAGCGGCTATTGCGTCAGGGGCGTCTCGCGTCGCGTGCGAGTCGAACAAAGGGCTGACTGTTCTGCGCTGACGCATTTTTCGAGCGATCGGGCGAATCGCTCTCGGGCAAGCGGTGCGATGGCAGTGGGTCGCCGTGGTTCAGGGTTGCGATGACGTCGGATAGACGATCACCGCCTCACTTTCGATGACGGCGCCCGGCGTCAAATGCGCAGGCTCTTCGCGCCCCGCGCCCATGAGGTGCAACACCGTTTCGCCGCGCGCGAGCAGGTAGTCGGCGACGATGCGTCGGTGGCAGCGCCACCACACGGCTTCCGAACACATGAGCACGCAGCGCCGTTCGCGGCCTTGCGCGACGACTTCGGTGAGCCCGGCGCGGAACGGTTCGGTGAGCGCGTAGTCGGCATAGCGGTGGAAGCTCGCGTTGCGCCACAGGCCGTTGACGTCGGCGGGCACGGCGGGCGTCTTGCCGCGCAGGCCGCCGAGCGTGGCGACGTGTTCGTAGGCGATGCCGGCGTCGGCGAGCGATGTGGCGAGCGCGTCGTGGTTGAACTGCGGGTTCGCGCGCGACATCGGCATCTTGCGGATGTCGGCGAGGAGTTCGATGTTCGCATCCGCGAGCATCGCGACGAATTCTTCGATGCTGCGGTTGGAATGCCCGATGGTGAAGAACGGCAGGTTCACGCGGCGTCTTCGCTCAGATCCGACGCAGTGCGCCGCCCTTGTGCGCGGCGATGTGATCGGACTTGTCGCTCTTGATCTCGTACTGCGGATCGTCGGGCGAGGCGTGATGCGTGTAGCCCTTGTAGTCGAAATCGCGCGTGTGCACGGCAATGATCGTTCCTGATACCCAGCCGGCTTCGGAGTTCCAGCGGACGTGGTCGCCGATTTTGAATGTCGCGGTCACGGAAACCTCCTGGGAGCGCAGCGTCGGCCGGACGATGGCGGATCGGCCGTCGCATCGCGCAAGCCGGTCGCGCGTTTGCGCGCCTGGCTTGCGTGTACCTGCGTCACGCCATCTCGACGCAATCGAACTTCACGTCCGGATCGACTTCGGCGTCGTAGTCGACGTCGTCGCGCGTGAAGCCGAACAGCTTGAGGAACTCGCGCTTGTAGTTCGCGTAGTCGGAGATGTCGAACAGGTTTTCCGTGGTGACCTGCGGCCACAACACTTTGCACGCGTCCTGCACGTCGGCGCGCAGTTCCCAGTCGTCGACGCGCAGGCGATGTTCCTCGTCGAGATCGGCCGGCTTGCCGTCGGCGCGATACAGGCGCTCGCGAAACAGGCGATCGAGCTGGTCGATCGTGCCTTCGTGCAGGCCTTTTTCCTTCATCACCTTGAACACCAGCGAGATGTACAGCGGCAACACGGGAATCGCCGCGCTCGCTTGCGTGACGACCGACTTCAGCACCGCGACGTTGGCGCTGCCGCCGTGCGCGGACAGGCGCGCGTCGAGGCGGCGTGCGGTCGCATCGAGGTCGGCCTTGGCGCGGCCGAGCGCGCCGTGCCAGTAGATCGGCCAGGTGATTTCGGTGCCGATGTAGCTGAAGGCGACCGTCTTCGCGCGGTCGGCCAGCACGCCGGCTTTTTCCAGCGCGTCGATCCACAACTCCCAATCCTGCCCGCCCATGACGGCGACGGTGTCTTCGATTTCCTGCTCGCTCGCAGGTTCGATCGTGGCCGAGACGATCGCGTCCTTGTTGGTGTCGATCGCGGTCGACGTGTACGGCGCGCCGATGGGTTTCAGCGCCGAGCGCTTCACTTCGCCCGTGCCGGGCATCTTGCGCACCGGGGATGCGAGCGAATAGACGACGAGGTCGACCTTGCCGCCCATTTCGTCGCGGATCATTTCGATCGTCTTCGCGCGCACTTCGTCGGAGAACGCATCGCCGTTGATCGAGCGGCTGTACAAGCCTTCGGCCTTGGCGAGCTTGTCGAACGTGGCCGAGTTGTACCAGCCGGCGCTGCCGGGTTTCTTGTCGCTGCCGGGTTTTTCGAAGAACACGCCGAGCGTGTTCGCACCGAAGCCGAATGCGGCGGTGATGCGTGCGGCGAGGCCGTAGCCGGTCGAGGCGCCGATCACCAGCACGTTCTTCGGGCCGTCGTTGCGCACGCCGCGCGCGCGCGTGGCGGCGATCTGGTCGCGCACGTTGAGTTCGCAGCCGGTCGGATGCGTGGTGATGCAGATAAAGCCGCGGGCTTTCGGATGGATGATCAACGTCGTCTGCCGGTTCGTGGTCGAGACCGCGATTTTAACAGGCGCGTCCGATCGGCGGCGTCACGCGCTACGGCACGAAACTGAGGAACAGGTACGCCGCGAACATGACCAAGTGCACGACGCCCGGCAGCATGGTCGTGCGGCCCGTGCGCAGCGAGATCGAGACGACGAACAGCGACAGCACGAGCAGCACGGTCGATTTCATGTCCAGCCCGAGCGCGAGCGGCCAGCCCATGACGATGGCGAGCAGCGCGACGGCGGGCACGGTCAGGCCGATGCTCGCGATCGCCGAACCGATGGCGAGATTGAGGCTGGTCTGCAGGCGATTCGCATGCGCGGCGCGCACCGCGGCGACGCTCTCGGGCAACAGCACGATCGCGGCGATGAGGATGCCGACCGTCGCCTGCGGCGCGCCCGCGGCTTTGATGAGCGCTTCGATCGTCGGCGAAATGCCCTTCGCGCTGAGCACGACGGCGACGAGCGCGATGAGCAGCAAGCCGAGGCTCGCCAGCGTTTCCCTGCCGGTCGGCCGGCCGCCGTGTTCGTCCACGTCGACGCTGCCGTTCTTGGGCAGGAAATATTCGCGATGGCGGATCGTCTGGAACACGGTAAACGCCGCGAACAGCACGAGCGTGGCGATCGCGACGAAGGCGAGCTGACTCGTCGTGTAGACCGGCCCCGGCGCGCTCGTCGAATAATTCGGCACGATCAGCGTGAACGAGACGATCACGGTCAGCGTGCCGAGCGCCGCGTTGATGCCGTCGAGGTTGAAGGCCTGCACGTAATGCCGGCGGCCGCCGACGAGCAGGCTCGCGCCGATCAGGCCGTTGAGGATGATCATCACCGCCGCGAACACGGTGTCGCGCGCGAGGCCGGACGCCGCTTCGCCGCCGGAGAGCATCATCGAGACGATCAGCGCGACTTCGATGATCGTCACCGCAAGCGCGAGCACGAGCGTACCGAACGGTTCGCCGACGCGATGCGCGATGACCTCCGCGTGATGCACCGAGACGACCACGCTGCCGACGAGTCCGGCGACGAGCAGCAGCACGAGGCCCGGCAAAGCGGGGGCGATCCACGACAGCGCGAGAATCGCGAGGCCGAGCGGCGGCAATGCCAGCGTCCACGGCGGATTGTGTCGGGCGGCTTGGCTCATGGGCGCGGTTCCTTCATCGGGCGGTGTGGCTCGCCGATCGTTTGGGCGTCGGCTTCCCGAACTTACGCGAACCGCGCGGCGAAATCATTTCCTGCAACGTCCGGTGACGAGAATCGCGAGGATGGGCGCTCAATTCGCGAACGGCTCCGATACCGGCGGCCGTCGCGCGCCGAGCGCGGTGCCGGCCGCGGCGACGACGATCGCGCCGATGGCGAGCCATTGCAGCATGTCGAGATGTTCGTGCAGCAGCGCGACGCCCGCGAGCGCCGCGATCGCGGGCTCGAGGCTGAGCAGCGTGCTGAACGTGCGTGTCGGCAGGCGCGTCAGCGAAAGCATTTCGAGCGAGTAAGGCAGCGCCGAACTGAGCACGGCGACGCCGATCGCCCACGGCAGCAAGTCGAGCGAAAACAGCGCCGCGCCCGCATGCGCGACGCCGACCGGAATCGCGACGAGCGCGCCGATCGCGGTGCCGAGCGTGACCGCGTTCGCGCCATACGCGGCGCCGGCCTTCTGCCCGAACACGATGTAGAGCGCCCAGCCCACGCCTGCGGCAAGCGCGAAAGCGACACCGACCGGATCGAGCGCGCCCGCGCCACGCAGCGGGAGCAACAGTGTGAGGCCGGCGACGATGAGTACGATCCAGACGACATCGAGCACGCGTCGCGAATGCATCAGCGCGAACGCGAGCGGCCCGGTGAATTCGAGCGCGACCGCGATGCCGAGCGGAATCGTGCGCAGCGACAGGTAGAAACACAGGTTCATCGCGCCGAGCGAAAGGCCATAGCCCCACAGCGCGCGGCGATCGGGTTTCGTCGCCGGCGAACGCCACGGCCTGCGCAGCAGCACGAGCAGCACCGCGCTGATGCCGAGCCGGAACGCGGTCGCGCCTTCCGCGCCGACGACCGGGAACAGATGCTTGGCGAGGCTTGCGCCGCATTGGTACGAAACCATCGCGACGACGAGCGCAGCGATGGCGACGAGAAGGGCGGACGAGGTGCGCGTGGTCATGGAGTGGCCATCATGCGGGGTTGAAGCCGCAGCCATGCCGGCGCGGATGTGAAGAAGATTTCATGAGCGGCGCGATGGCTGCCGCTGTTGCCGTGCAGCATAATCGTTTCGATGGAACCTTTTGCATCATCGGGTGCGGCTTACGCCGTTTCGCCGCGCCATCGCGCGCTGATCATCGCCGCGCTCACGCTGGGCGGCTTCGCCATCGGCACCAGCGAATTCTCGGCGATGGGACTCATGCCGGAGATGGTCAAGAGTTTCGGCGTCAGCGAGCCGCAGGTCGGCCACGTCATCAGCGCCTACGCGCTCGGCGTCGTCGTCGGCGCGCCGCTGCTCGCGATCCTCGGCAATCGTTTGCCGCGACGTTCGCTGCTGCTTGCGCTCATGGGGTTCTATGCGCTCGGCAACCTCGCCAGCGCGTTCGCGCCGGGCTATCTCGACATGCTCCTCGCGCGCTTCGTCGCCGGATTGCCGCATGGCGCGTATTTCGGCGTGTCGGCGTTGACCGCGGTGTCGATCAGCCAGCCGCATGAGCGCGGCAAGGTGGTGAGCCTGACCATGCTCGGCCTCACGCTCGCGATCCTCATCGGCAATCCGCTGGCGACGTTTCTCGGCCAGCGCATCGGCTGGCGCAGCGCGTTCGCGTTCGTCGCCGTCGTCGCGTTGCTCACCGTCGCGCTCATCGCGCTGTTCCTGCCGCGCGAACGCGCCGAAGCGCCCAAGCGCGTACTCGACGAATTGCGCGCATTCAACCGCCTGCCGGTGTGGCAAGCGCTCGCGATCGGCGCAATCGGTTTCTCCGGCATGTTCTGCGTGTTCGCCTACATCGCACCGACGATGCTCGAGGTGACGCGCGTGTCGGCAGACTGGATTCCGCTCGGACTCGTCGGCTTCGGCGTCGGCGGCGTGATCGGCAACCTGTTTGGTGGCTGGCTGTTCGACCGCCTGCGTTTCCGCGCGGTGCCGGTGATCCTGCTCGGCGCCGCGTTCGTTTTGCTGCTGTTCCCGTCGTCGGCCGGTTCGTTGTGGACGCTGCTGCCGGCGACGGTCGCGATCGGCATGATGGGCGGACTCGGCGCGATCCTGCAGACGCATCTCATGGATGTCGCCGGCGACGCGCAGACGCTCGCCGCGGCGTCGCACCACGCTGCGTTCAACGCCGCCAACGCGCTCGGTCCGTGGCTCGGCGGTCTCGCGATCGGCGCGGGTTTCGGCTGGACGTCGACGGGCTATGTCGGCGCGACGACCGCATTGCTCGGCACGTTCATCTATGCGTGGGCCGCGGCGACGCTGCGCCGCCCGCGCCGCAAGGTGTGTGCGGCGACGTGATCGCGCTACGGCGCGTCGGGATGGCGCTCGCGCCAACGCGCCAGGCGCTGCTTGTAGTCGTCAACTTCGTCCGCGTAGATGTCGTACACGCAACGATCGCAACCGCCGTCGCAACAATCGCTCGGCAGCGGCGGCTCCGGCGGCAGTGGACGCGGATCGGGATCGGGCGAGTTCATCGCGCGAGCATAGCAACCGATGCCTTCCTGCTGAGGCGGCAGGCATTCGGCAATGCGCCGATGCGCGAACCAACGCTAGACTGGTGCGTCAGTCCAAGCGAGGTGCCGCCATGAATGCGAAGAACGTACTCGGTTTCGTACTGTTGATCGTCGGTGCGACGTTGCTCTTTTTCGGCGTGCAGGCCACCGGCGCTTTTAGCGAGAAGGTTGTCCACGACTTTACCGGCCGCTACACCGACAACACGATGACGTATCTCATCGGCGGCGGAATCAGCGCCGTGCTCGGGCTGGCGCTGCTGATCCTCAATCGCAAGTAGTCGGCGCCGCGATGCCGCGAAGAATCGCGTCATGATTCACCGTTCAAAGGGGAAAGCTCGATGCCATTGAAGGCCAACCGCACGCGCTGGGACGACGCGCTCTCGCGCGTGGATCCGACCGAATTCGAGCGCTTGCTCGCGCAGCATTATCGCCGCGAAGGCTGGACGGTCGAACACGTCGGCGCCGCCGCGACGGGGCGCAGCTACGACGGCGGCATCGACCTCAAGCTGCGTCGCGGCCACGAGTACGTGCTCGTGCAATGCAAGCGCTGGAATGCCTACCAAGTGCCGCACAACGACGTGCACGAACTCGTTGGCGTCATGGTCGGAGAAGGCGCGACCGGTGCGGTGCTTGTCACCTGCGGCGAATTCACGCGCGCCGCGCTCGATGCCGCGCGCAAGCATCCGACCCTGCAACTTGTCGACGGCGCCGAAGTGCGGCGCCGGATCGAGTTGCCCGAGACGGCGGCGCCCGCAAACACCTGGGACGACGCGCTGCGCTCGCGCGCACCAGCGGCGCGCGAGGCCCCGCGCGAACGCTCGCGATGGATTCCGGCGATCGTCGTCGCGTGTGCGTTGCTCGTGCTGGCGGTTTTGTTCCTCGCGCCGAAAGCATCGGTGCGGCGTGGCGGGGCGCCAGTGATCGCCACGCCATCGACGAATATCGTGCCGACGAACAGCGCGCCGGTGAGCAGGACGCCGCCGACTCTTCCGACACCGGCTGCCCCCGCGCCGCCGACCGCGCCGGTCGCGGGTGCGTCGGCAGCGCTCGTGCCTGCGCAGACGCAGACCTCCGCATCAACGCCAACGCTCGAACGCGCTGGCCGCCTGAAGCCGCTCGGCCAAGCCGGCGCGGAGATCGCGACGCAATTCCTGCGCCAGACTGCCGCCGCACCCGACCCGGCACGCCCGATCGACCACGAAAACGCACGCGCCGCAGCGCGGGCCATTGCCGGTGTGCGTTCGGCGTTCTGGATCGACCGCGAGAATTTCGTAGTCATGGTCGACGGCCAGAGCCATCGCACGATGGCGATGATCGACGCGGTGTGCGTGGCCCTGCAGCCGCTCGGCGACACGCTCGCCGTCGTCGTCAACGTGCAGGACGTCACCGCGCAGCGGCCCGATGACGCGACCACGCTGTCGCGCAACTGCCAGCTTGCGCAAGGCGAGTCGGCGATGTTCCGTACCAAGCGGCAGCTCGACACGGTGTCGCCCGAAGTGCGCGCGCAATTCAAGCAGCAGCAATCGCGGTAAGCGCTGCGCATGGTCACGCGCAAGAATCCATCGCCGAAGCCCGAGCGTCTCGATGTCTTGCTCGCGAAGATCCGCGCATGCATCGTCTGCGCGGCGCAGCTTCCGCTCGGCCCGCGACCCGTCGTGCAAATCGGCACGCAGGCGCGACTGCTCATCGTCGGGCAGGCGCCGGGCACGAAAGTGCACGCGAGCGGCGTGCCCTGGGATGACGCCAGCGGCCGTCGTTTGCGTGAATGGCTTGGCATCGACGAGAGCATTTTCTACGACGCATCGCGCGTGGCGATCGTGCCGATGGGCTTCTGCTATCCCGGTCGAGGCGGTGGCGGCGATCTGCCGCCGCGCCCGGAATGCGCGCCGCTGTGGTTCGATCGCGTGCTGGCGCAGCTCCCGAACATCGAACTGACGCTGCTTATCGGCCAGTACGCGCAGAAATATTTCCTCGGCAACAGGCGCCGCGCGACGCTCACCGAAACCGTCGCCGCATTCGCCGATTACGCGCCGCGCTTCATGCCGCTGCCGCATCCGTCGCCGCGCAACACGGCGTGGTTCCAGCGTCATCCGTGGTTCGAGCGCGACCTGTTGCCGGTGCTGCGCAAGCGCGTAACCTCGTTGCATCTGTCCGCCTCCGGAACCTCGACATGACGACGAAGAAGGCATCCACCCGCGACATCGTCCTGCAGCGCGCCTACGACGATCCGACGCCGCACGATGGCTATCGCGTGCTCGTCGACCGCTTCTGGCCGCGCGGCCGCAGCAAGGACGTGCTCAAGCTCGACGACTGGGCGCGCGACCTCGCGCCGAGCGCCGATCTCATCCACTGGTACGGCCACGTCCCCGAACGCTGGCCCGAATTCCACAAGCGATATCTCGCCGAACTGGGCGCAGCCGAGCAACGCGAGCGCATGCATGCGCTGCTCGCCGCAGCCGGCAAGCAGCGCATCACGCTCGTCTACGGCGCGCGCGCGCCGACCGAAAACCAAGCCTTCGTGTTGCGCGAGGCGCTGTTGGCGATGTGATCGCCCCGCGATGCTAGAGTTCGTCGTTTCCACGTGAGCATCGCTCGATGACGACGACCTATCCCATCGGCACGCCGGGCCAGCCTTGGGGCGACGCCGAAAAAGCGCAATGGCTTGCGAGCCAGCGCAAGCGGCGCAGTTATGCGGACGACGTGCTTGGCGCCGTCGATGATTTGCGCGCGCGCTTCGACGTCGTGCATTACGGACAGCTCGACTACGGATCGGAAGCGTTCCCGCTGTTCGCGATCCGCCCTTGCGAATGGCGCGACGACCTGCCTTGCGCCCTCGTCACCGGCGGCGTGCACGGTTACGAAACCAGCGGCGTGCATGGCGCGTTGCAATTCGCGCAGCGCCATCTCGCCGACTACGCCGGACGCATCAACGTGCTCATCGTGCCGTGCGTGAGTCCGTGGGCGTACGAGCGCATCCATCGCTGGAATCCGCTGGCGATCGATCCGAATCGTTCGTTCCGCGCGGACAGCCCCGCGCCGGAATCCGCCGCGCTCACGAAGCTCGTCGCGCCGCTGCGCGATCGTTTCGTCGTGCACGTCGACTTGCACGAAACGACCGACAGCGACGAGTCCGAATTCCGGCCCGCGCTCGCGGCGCGCGACGGCAAGCCGTTCGAGGCGGGCGAAATTCCCGACGGTTTCTACCTCGTCGACGACACTGAGCATCCGCAGCCCGCCTTCCAGCAAGCCGTCATCGACGCGGTCGAAAAAGTCACGCACATCGCGCCCGCCGACGCGCGCGGCGAAATCATCGGCTCGATCGTCGTCGCGCCCGGCGTCATCCGCTACGCACTGCGCGAGCTCGGCCTGTGTGCCGGCATCACGGGGGCGAAGTACAAGACGACGACCGAGGTGTATCCCGACAGTCCGCGCGCGACGCCGCAGCAATGCAACGACGCACAGGCCGCCGCCGTGTGCGCGGCGCTCGACTATGTGATCGCGCATGGCTGAGTACGAATCTAACGACGTGATGTGGACTGCTTGATCGCGAATACGCCATCGAGCACGCGTTCGACCGCGAAACCGGATTTTTCGAGGCGCCGCGCGACTTCGCCGGGAACGTCGCGTCCGCTGGTCTTGCGATTCGGCGTGCCGACGTAGTGGAACAGCCGGCCGCGCGGGCGCATCACGCGAGCGAGTTCGTCGTAGAACGACTGCGAATACAGTTCACCGGCGATGCCGAAGCGCGGTGGATCGTGCAGGATGGCGTCGAAAGATTCGGCGGCCAGCGTGGCGATGCGCGCCGAGACATCGGCATGTTCCAGTGTCAGATGTCCATTCGCCTCGCCGGGATCGGGCGACCACGGATTGAGCGTACGCAGCCAGAGCACGTCAGCGTTCTTCTCGAACGACTGCACGCTCGCGACGCCTTCTTCGAGACAGGCGCGCGCGAAATAGCCGAGGCCACCACAAGTGTCGAGCACGCGCTTGCCGCGCGGCGCGACGAGCGCGACCTTGCGCTGCGCATCCGCGTACGGCGAAGTCTGCGCTGTTGGCAGCATCTTGATGCCGTCGATCTCGAACGTCGGCGCGCCCCACGGCGTCGGCACGAGCTTGATGAGCGACGTGGCGTAGCGTTGCGCGGCGACGAATGCTTCGCCGTCCCAGACATGGATCGTGCGCTCCTTCAGGCGCTCCGGCCACGGAAATTCCTCGTCGCGCCAGCGCCAGTTCGCAGCCGACAGCACGATCGTTTCGCGAGTGCGATCGAGATCGAACGAGCCTTGCCAGTGTGCCGCGCCTGCGTCGAGCGCGGCGCGCATCGCATCGAGCATGTCGCTCGTCAGCAGCGGGCCGACGTAACGGCGGGTCTGGAAAATCATCGTGAGGGCCGGTGGTAGGGCGAAGGATCGCTGCGGGATTCGCGGCGATCCGGGGCGGATGTCGGGAGCGCATCATAGCCGCCGGCCCGGCTTGCCGAAGCTTGTCCGCGGATTCGCGCAGGTTCCGACTCTGGGATGGCGCCGCAGCTTCGTCGCGCTGCATCGGGACATGGCGTGGTCGCCGGTGGAGTTGGCCATCGAAGCCGCGCCGAACCGCGACATGCGGCACGACGAGCAAGATCACGAACGGCAGCGCGATCAGTGAATCGATGCGCTGCGCCGATGCTTGCGAATTGACGTCTGGCCATAACTCTGACTAAAGTCAGACAATGAGCGACGAGCAGATCCGGCAAGTCAGGACGTTCAATCGCGCGGTGACGCAGCGTGTCGGCGCGCTCGACGACGACTATCTCGGCCGTGGCCGGCCGTTGGCGGAATCGCGTTTGCTGTTCGAGATCGGCGAAAACGGCGCCGACCTGCGCGATCTCCGGGCGAGCCTGTCGCTCGATTCCGGCTATCTGAGCCGCTTGCTGCGGTCGCTCGAGGCGGCCGGCTTCGTCGCCTCGCGCCGCGCCACGGGCGACGCACGCGTGCGTCGCGTCACGCTCACGCGCAAGGGACTGGCAGAATGGAAGATCCTCGACCGGCGTTCGCAGGATTTCGCGCGGTCGCTGCTGGCACCGCTCGGTGCGCCGCAGCGGCAACGCCTGCTTGCCGCGATGGCCGAGGTCGAACGCTTCATGCGCGCCGCGGCCGTCGGCATCGAGCCCGTCGATGCGCGCGGGGCGGAAGCGCGCGCGTGCATCGACGCCTATTTGCGTGAGCTCGACGAGCGCTTCGACTCCGGTTTCGATCCGGCGCGCAGCGTGTCCGCCGATCCCGAGGAGTTGTCGCCGCCGCGTGGCATCTTCCTCGTCGCGCGGCTGGATGGCGTGGCCGTCGGCTGCGGCGCGGTGAAGACGCTCGCGCGACGCTGCGGCGAGATCAAACGCATGTGGGTTGCGTCTAACGCGCGCGGACTCGGTGTCGGACAACGTCTGCTCGACGCGCTCGAAGCGCACGCCGCCGACATGAATCTGACCACGCTGCGCCTCGACACGAACCGTTCGCTCACGGAAGCGCGGGCGTTGTATGCGCGCAATGGCTATCGCGAAATCGCGCCGTACAACGACAATCCCTACGCCGATCATTGGTTCGAAAAGACATTGCCGCGCCGATCGTCGCGGTGAGCGCGCAGCTCAGCGGCGTGCGCGATCGAGACAGGACTGGTAACGCTGCTGCACGCGTTCGGCGAACCATTGCGTCGTCAACTTGCGCGTGATCTTCGGACTCTCCAGATCGATGCGCGGCAGCATCGCGCGCGGCAGAGGTTTGTGCGCGGCGCCTTCCGCGAGCGCGTAGACGCGCGCGTAAAGCGGCGACTTCTCGAAATCGAACGTCTCGCCCTGAGCGAGCGCCTTGTCGATCTCGCGTTCGCTCATCTGCAATTGCGGCGCCAACGTGCGCGCGGCGAGCGCGGTTTTCCCGGTGCGCCCGGAATAGTCGACGAGATCGCCGTCGAGGGCGAGCGGAATGCCCGAAGCGGTCGAGACCGCGTTCTGGAACGCGGCGTTGCGGCTCGCGTAGAAGCCTGCGTTGTAGTCGCCGAAACGATAGAGCATGCGGTCGTACGACACGGGATAGGCCAGCAGATGCGCGACGCCGAAATAGACGCCGCCGCGCCGCGTGAATACTTCGTGGCGGATCGAACCGTCGACCGGATACGGATATTCATGTTCGCGCGCGTATTGCTCGGCGAAGGTCACGCTCACCTGCATCGGGCCGCCTGTGCGGATCGGATTGTCGTCGGCGAACAGCTGTCGCCCGAGCGGCACGCGGCCGATGAGGTCCTCGAAGACGAGGCTGAGTTCGCGCTCCGTGTGCACCGCCGCGATGCGATCGTTGTAGCTGCGCCCGTCGCTCGATTTGAGCGCCAGCGCCGCGGAAACGACGAAGCTGGGAATGTGATGCGCGCCCGCTCGCCGATCGATTTCTGCGCGCGCCGTCGCGCCGAGGTTCGGCACCGCCGGGTCGGCCGAGAAATTCGATTCCTGCTCGGCCACCGCCAGCGCCGCGCACAAGTGCGAGTCGGTCGGATCGAGCCGCAGCGACGCGAACGCCGCCGTCATGTCGCCGGCCCAGCCATCGCGATCGCGCACGGACGCAGGCAGGAGTTTGGCCATCTGCGCGCGCGTTTGCGCGGGTGTGCGTGAAGGCGGCGTGTGCGGAGCGGTTGCGCAGCCGGCGAGGGCGGCGGCGAGCATCACGGCGAGCGCGGTACCGCGGTTGCGGTCCGATGGCATGGCTGAGAGAAGGCGCATGGCGGTCTTCACGGAGTCGATGGCGCAGCGTAGCGGACTTTGTCGTGCGTGCGCTGTGACGTTCCGTAAACGAAAAAGCCGACGCTGGGTCGGCTTTTTCGTCGAAGGAGTTGGTCGGTTCAACTTCCTCCCCTGTCTAGCCGCTCTCCATGCAGGCAAAAAATCTCGTCATCATCACTGAAGAACCCGATAGCCTCGACCGGCCATGCAGTTGCGCACGGTGTTGATCTGGGCCGCTCCGGCGTTGGCCGCTCCACCCATCGCGCCGCCGATCGCGCCTCCCTGCGCGCCCGCGCGCGCGGCCCAGCCGTGATCACCGATGGCAAGGCCAATGAGTGCGCCGAAGATCGCGCCGGCAACAGCGTTGGTCACGGCGCTACGAGCAGGACTGATCTGAGCTGCGTATTCCTGGCAATCGCGCAGGTCGCATTCGAGCGCGTCAAGATCGACGCCTTGTGTGTCGATGATGGGTCGATAGTTGCCTGACGCGTAGCATTGGATGTGCCGAGGCTGCTCCAGCTCTTGTGTTGCTGCAGACGCTGCTGTCGACGCTGTGCGGTCGGGAGCAATATCCAGGCGCACATGCGCAGCCATGCAGGGATCGCGATTTTCCTGCGACACGAGATCGCATCGCACTTCGCCCCATTGTTGGTCGTCGAGATTTGCTGCTTCGGGTTGTTGTCCGGACACGGGCTCAGCGGTCGTGATCTCGGGCGTCTGCGCTGAGGAAGGCGGTGCGTATACGTGTGCAATCTCGATCGGCTCCGGCATTGGCGCGGGCCGTGAAGGGGCGGCACAACTCGTGAGCGCCAGTGCTGCAAGTGCTACTGCGATGGCGGCCTTTTTCATGCGCCTTCGCCCTTTTTGCCCAGCGTTCCAATGAGCAGCTTCTGTTGCTCCACAAGAACGCGCTGCTGATCGACCAGCTGCTTGAGTTGTGCGTTAGCGGCCTGCGCTTCTTTGATGGCTTTCTCGATGAGCGGCTTGGTGCCGAACACTGCGAACGGCAGAAGAATCCAGAGCACGCCGACGAACAGAAAGACGAGCGTGAGCACGAGACTCGCGCCAAACAAGTTTCCCATGATGAATCCCCTGTACCCGCCGCCCCTGTGCGGCTCGGCGAGTCTAGCGCTGTCATGCGCCTGGGGATGCAGGACGGCCGCGACGCGGCGTGTAGGAGATTTCCTACGGAGAGCCCGATACCTGTTCAAGAGCCGCGTAAGAGCAGCTATTGGAGATTTTGCACTTACCGTCCGTGCACTCACAAACACAAAGGCCACCGGGTCGCGGTGGCCTTTGTGTCTGAAAACATTGGTCGGGGTGACAGGATTCGAACTTGCGACTTCTACCTCCCGAAGGTAGCGCTCTACCAGGCTGAGCTACACCCCGATCCGGACCCGCTGTGGCGGGGCGCGCATTCTAGCGGGGACGACACGGGCCGCGCAACCGATCCCGTCTGCTAATCTTTGCGCCCCATTTTTTCCGGCGTCCGCAGGCTCATCCCTCGCTCGCCGCGCAAGGACATCCATGGCCGTCACCCAAGCCCGCACCATGCCCGGCGTGCTCGAGCTGTTGCCGCTCGACCAGGTCGCGTTCCAGTCGATGCTCGACACGATCCGCCGCAACTACGAGCGTTTCGGCTTTTTGCCGATCGAGACGCCGGTGATGGAATTTTCGAGCGTGCTGTTGACGAAGGAAGGCGGCGAGACCGAGCGTCAGGTCTATTTCGTACAGTCGACGGGCGCGCTGCAGGCGGCGAAGGAAGGCGAGGTACCCGAACTCGCGCTGCGTTTCGACCTCACCGTGCCGCTCGCGCGCTACGTCGCCGAGCACGAGCACGACCTCGTCTTCCCATTCCGCCGCTACCAGATGCAGCGCGTCTACCGTGGCGAGCGCGCGCAACGCGGGCGTTTCCGCGAGTTCTATCAGTGCGACATCGATGTGATCGGCAAGGACGCGCTGTCCGTACGCTACGACGCCGAGCTGCCTGCGGTCATTTACAACGTGTTCCGCGACCTCGCCATCGGCCCGTTCACGATCCAGATCAACAACCGCAAACTCATGCGCGGTTTCCTCGAAGGCCTTGGCCTCGCCGAGGCGGAGCAGCAGGGCGCGGTGCTGCGCGAAGTCGACAAACTCGACAAGCGCGGCGTCGATGCGGTGCGCGCGACGCTGGTCGGCGAAGGTTTCGGGTTGCCCGCGGACGCCGTCGCGAAGCTGCTCGACTTCGTCGCGTTCCGTTCGACGTCGCTCGCCGACGCGCTCGCGAAACTCGAATCGCTCGGCGCCGGCAGCGAAGCGCTCGAACAGGGCCGATCGGAACTCGTCGAAGTGCTCCACCTCATCAAGGCGTTCGGCGTACCCGAATCGCATTTCGCGCTGAACCTGTCGATCGCGCGCGGCCTCGACTACTACACCGGCACCGTCTACGAAACGACGCTCAACGAACATCCGGAAATCGGTTCGATCTGTTCGGGTGGCCGCTACGAAAATCTCGCCAGTCACTACACGAAGTCGAAATTGCCCGGCGTCGGCATCTCGATCGGCGCGACGCGCCTGTACTGGCAACTGCGCGAAGCCGGCTTGTTCAAGGGCGGCCGCAGCACGGTGCAGGCGCTCGTCGCGCAGATGGACGAAGCCGAACTGCCGCGCTACCTTGAACTCGCGACGGAACTGCGTGGCGCCGGCATCAACACCGAAGCCGTCGTCGAACCGGGCAAGCTGGCGAAGCAATTCAAGTACGCCGACCGCGCCGGTATCCGTTTCGTGCTCGTGCTCGGTTCGGATGAGATCGCGAAGAACACCGTCACCGTGAAGGATCTGCGCAAACAGGATCAGTTCGAAGTCGCGCGCGCGGAACTCGCCGAGACGTTGCGCGTGGAGATCGAGCAGGCAGCGGTGATGCCGCGCGGCAAGGTCGAGTAATTCAAGCCATGCCCCCTTCGATTCTTCTCGACGGCAACAGCCTCACCCGCGACCAGGTCGCGGCCATCGCGCACGGCGGCGTGCGCGTCGAACTCGACGCGAAACAGCTCGCGCGCGTGCAGCGCGCGGCGGACTTCCTCGCCGAGAAAGTCCGCTGCGGCGAACCGATCTACGGCGTCACCACCGGCTTCGGCAGCAATGCCGACAAGCTGCTCGGCGCGCACCGCGTGCGCGACGAATTGCCCGGCGGCAATCCGCACGCGCTGGATGAAAGCAGGCGCAACGAAACGCTGCTCGAAGAACTCCAGCACAACCTCGTCATCACGCATGCGGTCTGCGTCGGCGAACCGTTCGACGCCAGCGTCGTGCGCGCGATGCTCGCGATCCGCATCAACACGCTCATGCGCGGGCATTCCGGCATCCGCGTCTCGACGCTGCAAGCGCTCGCAGAATTGCTCAACCGCGGCGTGATCCCGGTGATTCCGCAAAAGGGTTCGGTCGGCGCGAGCGGCGATCTCGCGCCGCTGTCGCATCTGGCGATCGTGCTGCTCGGCGGCGGCGAGGCGTTTTTCGACGGCGAACGCATGTCCGGCGCGCAGGCGCTCGCGCGCGCAGGACTCGCGCCGATCAAGCTCTCGTTCAAGGAAGGCCTCGCGCTCAACAACGGCACGACGCAGATGCTGGCGACCGCGGCGCTCGCGCTGCAGCGTCTCGGCGAACTGCTCGACACCGCCGACCTCGCCGCGGCGATGACGCTCGACGCGTTCGCCGGCCGCAGCGGCGCATTGCGCGAGGAAGTCCACGCCCTGCGCCCGCATCCGGGCCAGGTCGCGACCGCCGCGCACGTGCGCCAGCTTGTCGACGGTTCGACGCTCGTCGACATCGCCTACCACCTCGTGCCGCGTTTCCGCACGTGGTCGGCGGAAGCGTGGAGCGATGCGGAGGACCAGAAGCTCGGCTTCGATATCGCATGGGACTGGGTGCCGCCGTCGCAGCGCCACGGCCGCGAAGCGTTCTACTCGCGCTTCCTGCCGTTCAAGGGCGGCAAGAAGCACCAGCCGCAGGACGCGTATTGCCTACGCTGCATGCCGCAGGTGCACGGCGCGGTGCGCGACGCCTATGCGCAGGCGTGCCGCGTCATCGACATCGAACTCAACGCGGTCACCGACAATCCGCTGATCTTCCCTGATGCGCCGGACGCGCAGGCGATCGAGGAACAGGTGATTTCCGCGGGCCATTTCCACGGCATGCCGCTCGCGCTCGCGATGAGCTACGTGAAGGCCGCGATTCCCGTGCTCGCGTCGATCTCCGAACGTCGGCTCAACAAGCTTGTCGACCCGGCGACCAACGACGGCTTGCCCGCGTTCCTCATCGGCAACGAGGACGCGACCGATTCGGGCTTCATGATCGTGCAGTACACCGCCGCCGCGATCGTCAACGACCTCGCTACGCGCGCGCACCCGGCCAGCGTCTATTCGGTGCCGACCAGCGCGAACGCGGAAGACCACGTCTCGATGGGCGCGAACGAAGCGCGGCATGTGCTCGACATGACCGACGATCTCGCGCACGTCCTCGCGCTTGAGCTGTACACGGCCGCGCAGGCGCTCGACTACCGCCAGGACATGCTCAACGCAGCACGCCGCCTCGCCGAACGCGGTGATTGGCGCGCGCTCGCCGCGAAGATCGCCAACGCGCCCGATACCACGCACCCGTCGCGCACGCAGTTCGAGCAGGAAGTACAGGCGCTCGCTGCGTCGCTCGCGCAAGCCGCCGACTTCCATGCCGGCGCCGCCGTGCGCGACATGCACGCGCAGATCCGCGAACGCATCGCGTTCATGGCGCGCGACCGGGCGATGGATGGGGACGTGAAGGCAATGTGCGAGTGGATGGCGCAGCGCCTGTCTGCTTGAAGACACCGCTAATCGTGTGGCGGACGTGACGACGTGTTTATCGGTTCGGTGATCGATCCGGCCACAACGCCTCCACGATCGTCTCGACCGTGATGTCTCGACCATGTTCGCGGGTGACGCGCGTCCACTCGTTCGGTCGCGGCGCTTTTTCGTTCGTGGGCGGCGCGCCCCAAAGGCTTGAGTTGATCGCGAAGACGACGAGGCCGCGGGTTTCGAAGGGCGTGACTTTTTCGAGTGCGGGCTGCAGGCGTGCTTCGGTTTGCGACGGCAGCAGCGGCCAGAAATCGAGCCAGCCTTTCGAGCGTCCACCGGGACGCACGGCGAGCACGATGAAGCCGGCGCTCGGTCGCTGCGTGTCGCCGTCGGCGACGATGCGCGTGGCGGCTGCATTGATCGCTTCGATGTAGGCCTGCATCGCGGGTGCGCCCCCTGCGACGCGCTCGCGCAAGGTCGCTTCAGGTTGCAGCAGCGTCAATCCGTCCAGGCGATACGGCTCGGCGGCACCGGCGCCGAACGCGACGCAAAGCAGCAACGCGATCAGCAAGCGCGCGGCGCGGTCAGCCCGCATCGGCGTCGATCACCAGTCGGCTGCCGACGCGCAGCGTGCCATGCATCTGCGGATTGAGCGCGCGCAGGCGCTTGAGCGGGATGTCGTAGCGATGCGCGATGCCCGACAACGTGTCGCCGCTCGCGATGACGTGCGTGCGTGGTGTGTTGCGCGCGGCGACGGATTCGCTGCGCAGGGCCGCGCGCGTTTCGCGGCCGGGCAATAGCAGCGTCGCGCTACGCGACACGCTTTCGCCGGGCGTCATGGCGTTGGCCGATGCGAGCGCCTCGACGGGAATGCCCGAGGCCGCGGCCCAACCGTCGAGCGCGCCGGTGCGGCCCGCGGGTTCCTCGTGCCAGTCGTTCCAGAACGCGACGGGGATCGCCGCCGATGCCGCGCGGAAACGTTCGACGCGGCTTTCGGGCAACAGCAATCGATGCGGGGCGCGCTCGTCCATGCGGTCTTGGCGATAGCCGGCGTTCCACAGGCGCACGTCGGCGATCGACAGGCCGGCGAGGCGTGCGGCGACGCGCAAGTCCATGCCGTTGTCGAGATCGACCGCGACGAGACGCGTATCCGCATTGCCCTCGGGCAGCTTCACGCCGTAGCGCGCGGGATCCTCGATGATGCAGGCGAGCGCGAGCATGCGATCGAGGTGGTCGTGCGTGACCTTGTTGAAGGGCAGCTTGCCGAGTTCGTCGGCGGACATCGTGCGCGCGTCGCGTTCGCGGAGCAGCTTCTTCACGCGGAATTCGCCGGCGTTGTAGGCGAAGTCGGCGAGGCGCCAGTCGGCGAATTCCTTGTAGTAGCCGCCGATGAGGTCGAGCGCGGCCTGCGTCGAGGCGAGCGCATCGAGGCGGCCGTCGTATTCGTCGTCGACGACGAGCCGTTGCGCGCGCGCCGTGTCCGGCACGAGTTGCCACATGCCGGCGGGACGGTCGCCGCGCGTCGCGATCGGGCGATAGTCGCTTTCGACGAACGGCAGCATCGCCAGTTCGCCAGGCAAATCGCGCGTTTCGATTTCGTCGGCGACGATTTCGATGAACGGCAGCGCGGCCTGCCATTTGACGAACAGGTGCCGCGGCGATTGCGTGTACGCGCGCACCCAATGCTGGACCTGCGGCCGATAGTCGCAGCGTTGCATCGCGAACTGCGCGCGCAGGCGCGGCCACGGCGACTCGGGCGTTTTCGCGACCAGCGGCGACGCTTCGGGCGTCGCGGTCGAAGATGGCACGGAAGCGGTTGGCAAGGCAGACGGCGGCGCCGGTGTCGGTCGCTGCGGCGCAGGCGCGCACGCGGCGAGCGCCAGCGCGAGCGTCGCGGCAAGGCCGTCGCGCATCGGTCGCAGCGCGCGCGTCATGCGGTCGGCGCCTTGAAGTCGTTCTTGCGTCGGCGCAGTTCGGCGAAGCGTTCGACGCGCGAGTCTCCGCCGATCGCCGCGACGAGCGAGGGCGTATCGACGCGCAGGAACGGGTTGCAGTCGCGCTCGCTGGCGAGCGTCGACGGCAGCGTCGACTCGCCGCGTGCGCGCAACGCGCGTGCCTGCGCCTCGCGCGCGACGAGCGCTGCGTTGCCGGGATCGACGCTGCGCGCGAACGCACAGTTGGCGAGCGTGTACTCGTGGCCGCAGCACACGCGCGTCTCGCCCGGCAACGCGGCGAGGCGGTCGAGCGAGTCGAGCATCTGCGCCGGCGTGCCTTCGAAGATCCGTCCGCAGCCGACGCTGAACAACGTGTCGCCGCAGAACAGCGCACCCATGCCGGCGTAAGCGATATGGCTGGACGTATGGCCGGGCACTTCGATGACGTCGAACGCCATGGTTGTGCCGGCGGGTTCGATGCGGTCGCCAGCGCCGACGCGCACGTCCGCGCGCGCGATGCGCTCGTCGCGCGGCGCATGGATGATTGCGCCGGTCGCGTCGGCGAGTTCGTTGGCGCCGCCGATGTGGTCGGGGTGGTGATGTGTGAGCAGGATCGCGCGCAGCCGCCAGCCCGTGCGCGCCAGCGCGTCGCGTACCGGCGCGGCTTCGCCGGGGTCCACGCAGATCGCATTGCCGCCGCCATCGGCGAGCAGCCAGATGAGGTTGTCGGTCAGCGCGGGCACGGCGAGCAGGTTCATGGCCGCCGGACTATAGGGATCGCGCGCGCGGCGGTCGTTAAGCGCGCGTTGGCGCGGCGGCGCTCGCGTTACACTTCGTGATGATGTCCACGAGTTGCGCCCCGTGATCACCGGCCCCGACAACCTGTTCGCGTTGCCCGAACCGACGGCGCTTCTGCGCGGCGAACTCGCGCGCGTGCCCGCGCTCGCGGCGGCGCGTCCGGACGGCTTGGCGCTCGTCGTGCAGGCCTGCGCGGCGCACCGGCAGATGGAGATCGACACGCGCCACCTGCGCGCGCTGCGGCTGCATGCGGACGCAGGCGGCTTGTGCGGCGACGTCGAATGCGCGGCCGATGCGCTGCCGTTCGAGGACGGCGCGTTCCAGTTCGTCGTCGCCCAGCATGCGGGCGATGCGTTGCCCGCGGCAACGCAATTCGTCGGCGAACTCGCGCGCGTGCTTGCGCCCGGCGGCGTGTTGCTCTGGTTCGGCTTCAATCCGTGGAGCCCGTGGTTGATGTGGCTGCACTGGCGCGCGCGCGGCGGCTTGCCGGTGCCCGCGGCGATGGGGCCGGATGCATTGCGGCGGCGACTGGCCGCGAGCGGGCTCGCGGCCGGGTCGTCGCAGTCGTTCGGTTCGTGCTGGCCGTCGCGGGAAGGCGACGGCGCGGTCGCGCCGCTGCGCGCGGCATGGTCGATGGCTGCCGACAAGCGCCGCGCCGTGCTGACGCCGCTGCATGCGCGCCGCCAGCGTTCGCGCGTGTCGGCGCGGCCGTCGCTCGTCGTGCCGAGCCGGCGCACCAGCGCATGAGCGGCGCGCGCGACATCGTGGAACTGTTCACCGACGGCGCCTGCCTCGGCAATCCGGGGCCGGGCGGTTGGGGCGCGCTGCTGCGGCTCGGTGAGCGCGAGCGCGAACTCAGCGGCGGCGAAGCGATGACGACGAACAACCGCATGGAACTCATGGCCGCGATCGCGGGGCTGGAAGCGCTCAAGCGTCCGTGCGCCGTCGCGCTGACCACCGATTCGCAGTACGTCAAGCGCGGCGTCGAGGAATGGATGGCACGCTGGCGCGCGAACGGCTGGCGCACGAGCGACAAACAGCCGGTCAAGAATCGCGACCTGTGGGAGCGCCTGTCCGCCGCGATCGCCGCGCACGAGGTGCGTTGGCACTGGGTCAAGGGCCACGCCGGCCACGCCGAGAACGAGCGCGTCGACGTGCTCGCGCGCGATGCGGCGCTGGTATTTTCGAAGCAGGGAAATCCCGCATGAGGCAAGTCATCCTCGACACGGAAACCACCGGGCTCGAAGTCCAGCGCGGCCATCGCGTCATCGAGATCGGCTGCATCGAACTCGTGCAGCGCCGCCGCACCGGCCGCGAATTCCACACGTATCTCGATCCCGAGCGCGAGATCGACGAAGGCGCACGCGCAGTCACCGGCCTCACCGAGGAATTCCTGCGCGGCAAACCGAAATTCGCGCAGATCGCGCGGGAGTTCCTCGATTTCGTCGAAGGCGCCGAAGTGATCGCGCACAACGCGAGCTTCGACGTCGCCTTCCTCGACGCCGAACTCGCCCGCGCGGGCCTGGGCGAGCCGCGTCTGGCCGAGCGCGCGCGCATCCTCGACACGCTCGTGCTCGCGCGCGAGAAATTCCCCGGCCAGCGCAACAGCCTCGATGCGCTGTGCAAGCGCCTGGAAGTCGACAACAGCCATCGCGAACTGCATGGCGCGCTGCTCGACGCGAACCTGCTCGCCGACGTCTACCTCGCGCTGACGTCGGGGCAGGGCGCGTTGGGTTTCGCGGAAGAAACCGCGCAGGCAGCGACGCGCGCCAGCGTGGAATTGCGCGTCACGGTGCGGCCCTTCGTGCTGCGCGCGGATGCGCAGGAAATCGCGTCGCACGAAGCGCGGCTCGCAGCAATCGATGCCGCGTCGAAGGGAAACTGCGTGTGGAAGCGCGCCTGACGCAGCGCGCGAACGTCAACTCTTGCGGACGAGGATGACCGTCACGTTGTCCGAGCCGCCGCCTTCGAGCGCGGCAAGCACGAGATGGTCGACACATTCCTGCGCGCCAAGATCGGTGCGCGAAACGATCGCGGCGATCGCGTCGTCCTTGACGTCCTCGGTGAGGCCGTCGCTGCACAGGAGCAGCTGCATGCCGGGCTTGAACTGGCCGCGCACGCTCTCCACGCGCAGCGATTGCGGATCGGTGACGCCGAGCGCCTGAGTGACCACGTTGCGATGCGGATGGCTGCGTGCCTGCTCGCTGGTGATTGCGCCCTGATCGACCAGCTCCTGCACGTAGGAGTGATCCTGCGAGAGCTGGCGCAGCGCGCCGTCCCAGAGATAGATGCGGCTGTCGCCGACCCAGGCGACTTCGTAGGTATCGTCCTTGCCCAGGCGCAGCGTCGCGATCGTCGTGCCCATCGGCAGCGTTTCGGAGCGGCGCGTCGAGTGGCGGATGATTTCCTCGTCGGCGAGCTGGATCGCGCGGACGAGTTCGGTGCCCTTGCCGACTTCGCGGATCAGCGTGTCGCGCGCGAGCGCACTGGCGACTTCGCCGTGCTCGTGCCCGCCCATGCCGTCGGCGACCAGCCAAAGGCCCAGCCCCGCGTCGGCATGGTAGGTGTCCTCGTTGTGCTCGCGGCGCAAGCCGACGTGGGTGCTGTGTCCGAATTCGATCATGCGCAAGGGGCTGACTGGCAATCGGGCGATGATGCAACCGGCTCCGCGTGGGCGCAAGGCGCGACGCGTGGGCGCAGGCGTGAGCGGATGCAAAACGCACGACGCCGGCACTGGGCCGGCGTCGTGGTCTTGATTGGTGGAGCCAGGGAGGATCGAACTCCCGACCTCGTCATTGCGAACGACGCGCTCTCCCAGCTGAGCTATGGCCCCGTGAATCGTTTTCGCGGCTGGGAACCGCGAGGGGCGCGCATCATAACCCGCGATCCGCGCATCGCCAAGTCCATGGCAGGCAGGTCAGGCATCGGCGTCGAGCAGGCGGGCGCGCAGCGCGGCGTAGTCGGCTGCCATCGGCTCGGCTTGCGCGGGGCGCGCGAGCAGCGCCGCGAGTGCGGGCGGCACGGCGACCGATGCGCCGATCAGCGGCTCGACGATGCTCTCGAACTTGGCCGGATGCGCGGTCGCGACGACGGCGAACGCGCGCGTGTCGCCGCGTTCGCGCCGGCGGCGCAACACGCAGGCCGCGGTCGCGGTGTGCGGACAGATCGCGATGCCATGTCCGCGCCACGCCGATTCGATCGTCGCGGCGATCGCGGCGTCCTCGACGGCGTCGGCGGACAGCCACGACGGCAAATCGGCGTCGCGCGGATACAGCCAGCGCAGGCGCTCGAAGTTGCTTGGGCTGCCGACGTCCATCGCGTTGGCGAGCGTGGCGACGCTCGCGCGCGGCGCGTAGCCGCGGCCGGCGAGGACGTCGGCGAGCACGCGGTTCGCATTCGTCGCCAGCACGAGGTCGCCGATCGGCACGCCGCAGGTCTTCGCGAGGATCGCCGCGAGTGCGTTGCCGAGATTGCCGGTCGGCACGACGAAGCCGACCGCCTTGCCCTGCGCGCGGCAATGCGCGAGCGCCGCCGTCGCGTAGTAGCCCATCTGTGGCAGCCAGCGGCCAAGGCTGATGCTGTTGGCCGAGGTCAGCGGCCGTGCGCGCTTGAGCGCGTCGTCGCCGAGTGCGCGCTTGACCAGCGCCTGGCAATCGTCGAACGAACCGGCCACGCGCAGCGCGCGCACGTTGTCGCCGAACGCGCCAAGCTGATGCGCCTGGCGCGGCGACACGCGGCCGGCGGGAGCC
>JAKPAN010000329.1 GCA_029779475.1 Pseudomonadota bacterium | reverse complement strand
TCACTCCGCCCGGGTCACTCGGGCAATGGTGTCCGCAAGATCATCTTCCGGCGGCGCAACGTGCACCGCGGGCGCAAGATCCGTCGCCGCATCGCTCGACAGCACCAGATCTCGGGCGCGCGCATCCCTGCGGAACTCGGCCAGTTGATCCAGCACGTCGCGCGGATTCGCACCGCGCTTGCGCATCACCTCGACCTCCGTCGCGAATCCGGCGCGCGTCAATTCCTGCCACGCCTTCGCCTCTTTCAGAGGGTCGATCCACGGCATCGACTGCCCGATGCACAACGCATCGTCTGCCATGTCAGGCCGCATTCCCGCCGGCATCCGCACGACCCCGGACAGGTCAGCGACCCGCACGAACGTCTCCCAGACCGGGCGAACGAACATGCCGGCGAACTCGTCGGTCAGCGTGGCGTAGTTCACCCACTGCTCGACCAGCTCCTGACGCTGCGCCGAATACGTGCCGTTGTAATCTTTGGCGCTCGAACTGTACGAGACGCCGACGCCTGCGGCGATCGCGCGCAGCTGCCCCTGCCGCCACATCACGAGGTTCGGGTTCGGGCGCTTCGAGTCGATCAGGCCGATCTCCTCGCCAACGCTTAGCCCGTCGACGATCGTTCCCGCCTCGAGCCGCAGATCGCGCGGCAACAGATTGCCGTCCGCATCTCGCGCCGCTGCATCACGGTTCGGGTCGAACATGTCCGGCGTGCCCTTGCGCACGTACGCGGTCAGGCGGGCCGCGATCTTCGCCGCGATCCGCTCCGACTCCTCGTAGTCCTTCAGATCGTCCAGCCGAGCCAGAATCGACGCGAACTCGCTCATTCCGCGCAGCTGGCCGATGCGATCGATGGTCGCAACCTGCATCATGCGCTCGGCCGGGACGCGCTTAAGGTCGCGCGCATTGATCATCGCGAGCCGCTCTGACGGATGCGACTTGTGCACCCAGTAGGCCCGCGCACGGCCCCAACTATCGCGCTCGATGCCCTGCCGCACTCCGCGGGCCTCGTCGTCGTAGTCGAGCGGAACCATGTCCGGCTCGAGCAGCTCGATCGAGTACGGCACGCGCGTGCCGTGCTCAAGGCTTGGCAGCTTCCCGATCACGTCTTGCGCGAACGCTTCCCCGTCGCGCATCCACGTGCGCGCGACCAGGCGCTGCACCTGGGGCCACCTCAGCCGCGCCGTGACCTCCGGGTGACGCTGCCAATCTTGCCACGCTTCGCGCAGCGCGCTTGCGTAGTCGGTCGCGATCGATCCATCTGCGAGGCGCGGCTGCGGCTCGATTCCGATCCCAGCCGGGCCGATGGTGTTGTTTACCAACGTGCGCAGGACGCCGCGCGCCAGGTCGTGATTCCGTTCGAGGTATCGGATCTGCGCGCGCGTCGCGACTGCGGACGACTGCACCAGGTCGTTGATCGAGCGATCGGAGCGACGGGCCTTCCGGTAGCGCGTTCGCTCGGCGGATTCGTACGATGCGAGCGCTTCGCGCGCCGACCTCCTGCGCAGAGCGGCGATCGGGTCCCACCACTCGATGAGTTTGTCGATCGCGCTCAATCCATCCTCGCGACCGAGAAGCGCACGCCGCCGAGCGTCGTCGATCTTGCGCTCACAGCAGCCTCCGCCGAGACGCGCGGCTCCCACTCCGGCCGCCCGGCGCGGATCTCTGGGAGGTCTTCGCGCCGCAGCATGCGGTCCTGGAACCGCACCTCCTTGCCGGCAAGAATGGCAGTTTCCGCGGCGATGTAGGCCGCGACCATGTCGGTGGCTGTGCTCATGGTCGCGACCCTACTCGGGCGGCTGTCCGGTATCCACGGACGACGTCGGACGGCGGCGTTGCAAGATCTCGTAAAACGTCGATCGCGAGATGCCGAAGCGCCTGCAGACGGCGTCGCGATTTCGGCCGTCGAATGCC
>JAKPAN010000328.1 GCA_029779475.1 Pseudomonadota bacterium | reverse complement strand
GCACCGCTGGACGGTGCAGTCGCGTGCGCACGAAAGTCTTGTCGTGCATCGGGTGCGCGCCGGTCGCGCGCGCCGGCGCGACCCTCCCGCCGCGCGATTCCCGCGCCCCCGTGCGGCGTCTCAGCCGCGCGATTCGCGCGCAGCGAGCGCGCGGTCCGCCTCGCCGACGCGCTTCAGCAGCTCCGGGATCGCGGCCTCCATCTCCACGTCCTTGGCGCGCAGCATCTCGTCGTAGCGACCGCAGAGCTGGCGCAGCCCCGCGGCATCGAGCGATTCGTAGCGGCGCTGCAGGATGCGCGTCATCGCCTCCGCGACCGAACCCGCGCCGGCGGCGGGGTTGTCGCGACGCAGGCGTGCATCGGCATGCGACAGCTGCTCGTCGACCTGCGCGAGCAGCGGTGCATGGCGCGCACGCCATCCGTCATACGCACTCTTCAGTTGCTCGCGACGACCCGCCTTGCGCGTCACGCAGGTCTCCATCACCACGCGCGGGCTCTCGACCGCGCCGACGAGTTCGCCGACCAGCGTCATGTAGGGCGGCTGCTGCGCCACGGCGGGCGCGATGGCCGGCGTGCACAACAGCAGCAACGCGGCGAGCGACGGGAAACGGCGCGACATTCGAAGGCTCTCCGTGCGGTGGCGGACGCGAGCGTAGCCGAATCGCCGGGCCACCGCACACGTCAGGCGGTCGTCCCCGCGGCTGTCGCCCGATGGAGACGGAAATCTCAGCATCGCGCTGACAAAACTAACGGAAGTGCATGACTGCAAAGCGTTCTGGGCTGGCGCTAATTCTGCGTGCGAAGCCGGCCGCCGCGCTGTTTTTTCCGTTGCCGCCAGCCTGCGCGCGAGGGCGCGCGCCGCGGCACTTGCAGTGCGATGCGCAATTGCGCAGTGTACGCAACGTCGCGAGGCGGGAAGGGGATCGAGGCGGCGCGCACGGCGCGATCCGCCAGGGAAAATCCCGCGGCGCGGACCACGACCAACGATCAAGAAGAGGAAGGGCAGATGGAACTCACCAGTGACATCCAGTACCTGCGTCGCCGCCGTGACGAGCTCGAGCGCCGGATGCGCCAGCCCGGCGGAGTGC
>JAKPAN010000218.1 GCA_029779475.1 Pseudomonadota bacterium | reverse complement strand
CCAGTTCTCGCGCGTCGGCCGGCGTGTCGTTGACGCCCTTCAGCATGACGTATTCGAAGGTGATGCGCCGCGCGTTCGACGCGCCCGGATAGTCGCGGCACGCCTGCAACAGCTCCTTGATCGGGTATTTCTTGTTGAGCGGCACCAGCGTGTTGCGCAGGTCGTCGCGCACCGCGTGCAGCGAAATGGCCAAAGCCGCGCCGCAGGCCTCGCCCAAAGCCCCGATCTGCGGCACGACGCCGGAGGTGGAGACGGTGATGCGCCGCTTCGACAGCGACAGGCCGTCGCCGTCCGACAGCACGTTCACCGCGTCGCAGACCGCGTCGAAATTGTAGAGCGGCTCGCCCATGCCCATGAACACCACGTTCGAGACGGCGCGCACGCCCTCGCCGGACGGGATCAGCCCGTCGGTCGGCGGCGTCAGACCGGGGAAGTCGCCGAGCTTTTCACGCGCCACGATGAGCTGCGCGACGATTTCCTGCGTCGTCAAATTGCGCACGAGGCGCTGCGTGCCGGTATGGCAGAAGGTGCAGGTCAACGTGCAGCCGACCTGGCTCGAAATGCACAAAGTGCCGCGGTCGCTCTCGGGAATATAGACGCATTCGATCTCGGCGCCGCGGTCCTTGGCGTCGACGGGGGGCATCCGCATCAGCCATTTGCGCGTGCCGTCGGTCGACACCTGCTCGGCGACGACCTCCGGCCGCGCCAGGGTGTAATGCGCGTCGAGCTTGGCCCGCAGCACCTTCGACACGTTGAGCATGGCGTCGAACGAGCGCGCGCCCTGGAAATAGATCCAGTGCCAGAGCTGCGCCGTGCGCATGCGGATCTCGCGCTCGGGCACGCCGATGGCCAGCAACGCCTCGCCGAGACCGGCGCGCGTCAGGCCGACGAGCGAGGGCCGCGCGCTGGGAAATGCCGGCGCAACGCCGGGGCCGCCCGGCGCGGCCGCACTCTGCATGGCCTCGGCCATTGGATGATCCTGTCTTGCGGAAAGCGCGCCTATACCACGAACAGGCGCGCCGCCGCAAACAGGTCCATTCCTTGCGCAAAGTCTCGAGGAAGGCGCGCACCTCGTCGGGAATCTCGACGGGACGCTGCACGCCGCGCTCGATATAGAC
>JAKPAN010000324.1 GCA_029779475.1 Pseudomonadota bacterium | reverse complement strand
GACTGGATCGAACTCAACGAAGCCTTCGCCGCGCAATCGCTCGCGGTGATCCGCGACGTCGGCCTCGATGCGTCGAAGGTCAATCCGCTCGGCGGTGCCATCGCGCTCGGCCATCCGCTCGGCGCGACCGGCGCGGTGCGTGCGGCGACGCTCCTGCACGGCCTGCGTCGACGCAAGCAGAAGCTCGGCATGGTCACGATGTGCATCGGCACCGGCATGGGCGCTGCCGGCATCTTCGAAGCGCTCTGACGCCGACGCAGCGATGGCACACGGCATCCACACCATCGACACGGGTTTCCAGCGGCCGCATTTCGACGCCGCGTATCTCGTCGTCGTCGAAAACGGCCGCGGCGCCTTCGTCGATTGCGGCACGAATCATTCCGTGCCGCGGATGCTGCGCGCCCTCACGGACGCGGGACTCGAACCCGTGTCCGTCGACTGGCTCATCCTCACCCACGTCCATCTCGACCACGCCGGCGGCGCGGGCGAACTCATGTCGAAGTTGCCGAATGCGCGCCTCGTCGTGCATCCGCGCGGCGCGCGGCACATGATCGATCCGTCGCAGCTGGTCGCCGGCGCGACGGCCGTCTACGGCGAAGCGGAAATGCAGCGCAGCTACGGCACGATCCGCGCCACGCCCGCCGAGCGCGTCGTCGAAGCCAGCGACGGCCACGTCGTCGACCTCGCCGGCCGCGCGCTCGTTTGCGTCGAAACGCTGGGCCACGCACGCCACCACAACGCGATCTGGGACGAGCGCAGCCGTTCGTTCTTCACCGGCGACACGTTCGGTCTTTCCTACCGCGAGTTCGACACCGCGAACGGCGCGTTCATCGTGCCGACGACCTCGCCCGTACAATTCGAACCCGACGCGCTGCACGCATCGATCGAACGCCTGCTCGCATACGATCCGCAGTCGATGCATCTCACGCATTACGACCACGTCGAAGACGTGCGCCGCCTTGCCGACGATTTGCACGAACAGATCGACGCGATGGTCGCCATCGCACGCAAGCACGATGGCGGCGCCGACCGCCACGAAGCCATCAAGTCCGATCTCGCCGCGCTCTACTTCGAGCGTGCGCAGCGCCACGGCTGCGCGATGGATCGCATGCGCTTCGACGACATCCTCGGCATGGACGTCGAACTCAACGCACAAGGACTCGAAGTCTGGCTCGACCGTGCCGCGAAAGCCTGAGCGTTATGCGAGCCGCGTGCCGTTCGGCACCGGCCGCTCGACCGCGGTGACGACGACGCCGTCGTCGGTGGGAAAACCCGTGAGCAGGAACTGCGAGCGGAACGGCCCGATCTGCTTCTCCGGGAAATTGATGACGCCGACGATCTGCCGGCCCACGAGTTGTTCCCCCGAATACAGCGCCGCGACCTGCGCGCTGGTCTTCTTCTCGCCGTAAAGCCCGAAGTCGGCCCATATCTTGAAAGCCGGCTTGCGCGCTTCCGGAAACGGTTCGACGCGCGTGACGGTGCCCGCGACGATCAACACCTTCTCGAAGTCGCTCCAGGAAATCGTGGCGATGTCGTCGCTCATTTCGACACGGCCTGCTGCAATCCATCCAGCCCGACCTGTACCCAGCCGAGGTTGATGCCGATGCGCGTCGC
>JAKPAN010000314.1 GCA_029779475.1 Pseudomonadota bacterium | reverse complement strand
AGGTGCCACGATTGCGCCAGTCGCGCGTGCTGTATCGCGACGGCGTGCCGATCGCGAAACGCGTCGCCGGTACGTCGTCGCTGCTCGTCCCGCTCGATGCGAATGACGAACAGCGCGCGCTGGCGATCCTGCTGCGCGGCGTCGACCACGCGCGCGTCAGCGATGCGGCGCGACTTGGCGAAGAGGAATAGCACCAATCTTGGTCGGCAGGCGCTACGTCGTTTTTCGCCATGGATGGGATTGCATGCTGCCACCCATGAATTCAAGGCGAGACAGTTGAGCTGTCTCGCCTTGAATGAACCGCCAAGCGTCAACCAAGTTTGGTTGAGCCCAGCGACACCACCGCGACGACGGCGGTACTTCCCAGGCCGATGAAAAAAAACAGGATGGAAACCAAGTACGCCAAGATCTTTCGAGTCCGGCTATGAGAAGCGCGTGCTCCACGGAAGCAAAGAAACGAACTGAGAAATATCAGCGAGCCAAGGAGACTCATGCAGAAGAAGGCGGAGGATCCGGCTTGCTGCGATAGGGATCCGCGGGCGAAGGAAATCATTGCAACAAGCGTCGCAATGCCGAGCGCATATCCAAATGCGAGAGTCTTGCTCATTGACGGCTAGCGCAACTCAAGCCGCGCTTTCCTCGGCGAACTCCGAGATCGGAATGCACGCGCAGAACACGTTCTTGTCGCCATAGACGTTGTCGACGCGCGCGACCGGCGGCCAGTATTTCTGCTGGCGCAAGCTCGCGAGCGGGAACACGGCGAGTTCGCGCGGATACGCGTGCGTCCATTCGCTGGCGGCGATCGCGGTCGCGGTGTGCGGCGCGTGCTTGAGCGGATTGTCGTCGCGGTCGAGGCGGCCGTCTTCGACGGCGCGGATTTCGTCGCGGATCTGGATCATCGCGTCGACGAAGCGGTCGAGTTCGTGCTTGGACTCGCTCTCGGTCGGTTCGACCATGAGCGTGCCGGCGACCGGGAAGCTCAGCGTCGGCGCGTGGAAACCGAAGTCGATGAGGCGCTTGGCGACGTCCTCGGCGGCGACGCCGGTGCTCTTTTCGAGCGGGCGCAGGTCGAGGATGCACTCGTGCGCGACGAGGCCGTTGCGGCCGGTGTAGAGCGTCTTGTAGTGCGGCGCGAGGCGCTTGGCGATGTAGTTCGCGTTGAGCATCGCGATTTGTGTCGCCTTGCGCAGCCCGGCGTTGCCCATCAGCGTGACGTACATCCACGAGATCGGCAGGATCGACGCGCTGCCGAAGCTCGCCGCGCTGACCATCGCGCCTTGGCCGGTGCCGTGCGTGTGGATGCCGTCCTTGCCGAATGCTTTCGGCAGGAACGGTGCGAGATGCGACTTCACCGCGCACGGCCCGACGCCGGGGCCGCCGCCGCCGTGCGGAATGCAGAACGTCTTGTGCAGGTTGAGGTGCGAGACGTCCGAACCCCACTTGCCGGGTTTGGCGAGGCCGACCAGCGCATTCATGTTGGCGCCGTCGGTGTAGACCTGTCCGCCGTGCTTGTGCACGATCTCGCAGATCTCGACGACGTCTTCCTCAAACACGCCGTGCGTGGACGGGTAGGTCATCATGATCGCGGCGAGGCGGTCGGCGTGCTTCTCCGCGTTGCGGCGGATGTCCTCGACGTCGACGTTGCCGTTCGCGTCGCACTTGGTGACGACGACCGTCATGCCGCACAGGTGCGCGGACGCGGGATTGGTGCCGTGCGCGGACTCGGGGATGAGGCAGATGTCGCGCTGCGTGTCGCCGCGCGAATGGTGATAGGCGCGAATCGCGAGCAGGCCCGTGTATTCGCCTTGCGCGCCGGAGTTCGGCTGCAGGCTGACCGCGTCGTAGCCGGTCGCTTCGACGAGCATCGCTTCGAGCCCGTCGATGAGTTCCTTGTAGCCGCGGATCTGATGATGCGGCGCAAGCGGATGGATGTTCGAGAATTCCGGCCAGGTGACCGGGATCATCTCGGCAGTCGCGTTGAGCTTCATCGTGCATGAACCGAGCGGGATCATCGTGCGATCCATCGCGAGATCCTTGTCGGCGAGCGTGCGCAAGTAGCGCAGCAGTTCGTGCTCGCTGTGGTGCGTGTTGAACACCGGGTGCGTGAGGAACGCGCCTTCGCGCACGAGCGCGCGCGGCAGCGCGTCGGGCGTGGCCGCGTCGAGCGCGTCGATGTCGCCGCCGCTCTTGCCGGAAATGTCCGCGCCGAACAGCGCGGCGATCGCGACGACTTCGTCGCGCGTGGTCGTCTCGTCCAGGCTGATGCCGACGCTCGTTGCGTCGATGTGGCGCAGGTTGATGCGGTCGTGGCTGGCGTAGAGATGGATCTGTTCCGCATCGACACCGCTTACGTGCAGCGTGTCGAAGAAGCCTTCTCCGACCTTGACGCCGACGCCGCGCAGCGCAGCGGCGAGGATCGCGGCGAAGCGATGCGTGCGCCGCGCGATGCGCGTGAGGCCTTCCGGCCCGTGGTAGACGGCGTACATCGACGCCATCACCGCGAGCAGCACCTGCGCGGTGCAGATATTGCTCGTCGCCTTCTCGCGGCGGATGTGCTGTTCGCGCGTCTGCAGCGTCAGGCGATACGCGGGCTTGCCTTCGGCGTCGATGGAGACGCCGATGAGGCGGCCCGGCATCGAGCGCTTGTACGCGTCGCGGCAGGCCATGAACGCCGCGTGCGGGCCGCCGAAGCCGAACGGCACGCCGAAGCGCTGCGAATTGCCGACCACGATGTCCGCGCCCCACGAACCCGGCGGCGCGATCAGCGTCAGCGCGAGCAGGTCGGTGGCGACGGCGACGAGTCCGCCGCGCGCGTGCACGGCGTCGGCGACGGCCTTGTAGTCGTTGATGCGGCCGAAGGTGTCCGGGTATTGCAGGATCACGCCGAACGAATCGACGTTCGCTGCGTCCGCGTCGTTGCCGACGTGGATGTCGATGCCGAGTGGTTCGGCGCGCGTGCGCAGCACTTCGATCGACTGCGGATGCAGGCCGGTCGACACGAAGAACACGTTCGACTTCGATTTGCACGAGCGCTTGGCGAGCGTCATCGCTTCGGCGCAGGCGGTCGCCTCGTCGAGCAGGGACGCGTTGGCGATCTCCATGCCGGTGAGGTCGGCGCACATCTGCTGGAAGTTGATGAGCGCTTCCATGCGGCCTTGCGAAATTTCGGCCTGATACGGCGTGTACGCCGTGTACCAAGCCGGGTTTTCGAGGAGATTGCGCAGGATGACGTTCGGCGTGTGCGTGCCGTAATAGCCTTGGCCGATGAAGCTGCGCCAGACTTCGTTCTTGTCCGCGATCGCGCGGATCTTCGCGAGCGCTTCGACTTCGCCGATCGCGGCAGGCAGGGCGAGCGGCGCAGGCGATTTGATGCTCGCGGGCACGATCGCGTCGGTCATCGCTTCCAACGACGGCTGGCCGACGGCGGATAGCATCGCCGCGATTTCGGCATCGTTGGGGCCGATGTGGCGGGCGACGAAGGCGTCGTGGTGTTCGAGATCGCGCAGCGAAGGCGTGGTCTGGCTCATGGCAAAGGGCACTCGATGATGCTCGCGCGAGCCGCGCGAGGGGGCGCCCCTCTGTCCTTTTGCCTGAGAGTTTGGAAGCGCGGCGTTCCTCGTGGAAACCGGCTTCGTGCCCCTTCGGCGCCGGATCGAACCGGTCTCTCCAGAGTGTGCGCACGCGGCGGTCTGCGGCCTGAGCGATTACGGGCGTTGCGCCTTCGGCAGCGGCAAAAAGCCGCTTCTCCCGTCGCGTGCATCAAGTCCGCGATTATAGCCGGTTGGCGGTCGGAACGGCGTCGCAGCAGCCGGGTGCCGGACAACAAAAAATCGCCAGAAGCGCTGGTCGACAGCGTGCAAACGATGGCCCGAAGGGTTGCTGCCATGGGCGGCGGCAACAAAAAACCCGCCGAAGCGGGTTTTCATCGAATCCGGTGTGGTGCCGGTTCAAGCCCGCTGGCAACGAATCCACTTCGAACATGGCGTCTCCTTCTTCAGGCTCTACGTGCGGTTGAACTCGCGTCGATTACCCGCGAGGAATCGGAGCGGGCATCGGGTATCTCAATCACGCTCGCTTACGTGCAGCCGCCTTGCTCTTTTTCGCAGGGGCGAGCGTGATGCGCAGATCGCAGCCCACAGCCGCCGCGTAGCGTCGCAGCGTGGCGAGCGAGGGCGCATGCTTGCGGCTGCCGGCGCTGGATTCCAGCCGCGCAACGGAGGCTTGGGCGATGCCCATGCGATCGGCGACATCGGCTTGCGTCATGCCCGCGCGTTGGCGAGCGCGCAGCAGTTCGGCCAGCGTGGCGAACTCGTCTTCCAGCGCGGCGAAGGCGTCGGCGAATGCGGCATCCTTCAGCCAACGTTTGCGTGTAGCGGCGACGTCGAAAGGAACAGGCTGATAGCGTTCGCGGGTCATGGCTTTACCTCTTTCTGGCGTTCGCGTGCGATGTCGAGATCACGCGGCGGCGTCTTTTCGGTTTTCTTGATGATCGCGTGCAGGATCACGATGCGGCGACCGACGGCGGTGCAATAGAACGCGCGACCGATTCCTTCGCGGCCCTTGGCGCGCACCTCGAACAGCCCCGCGCCCATCGCCCGCGTATGCGGCATGCCTAGATCCGGGCCGTGCTCGACCATAACGTCTGCGATGCGCAGGAAGCTGGCGCGAACGCCGGCCGGCCACGCTTCCACGGCCGCCGCGACCTTTGCGTTGTAGAAGCTCAGCGTCCATGTTGCCATAATAACACCTGTGTTATTCTTGGGCAGCGGGAGACGACACTCCGAGGCTGGTCGGCGTCACTGCGCAGCGCGCCGCAACGGAATCACGGTCGCGCCCATGCGCAGCGCATCGAGATAGTCCGCCCACGCCTGCATCATTTTGCGTCGGTCTTCCAAGTAATGCGCTTCGTTGTAGGTGCCGCGGATTGAGTCCGGGTCGCCATGGGCGAATTGGCGTTCGATCCAGTCCGCGTTGTAGCCACGCTCGTTCAATGCCGTGCTGACCAGGTGACGGTACCCGTGCGCAGTCTGTTTTGCGCGCGCGGTGATCTTTTGTCGGATCGATGTCGTTTCAAAGCAAGGCGCGGGCCTTCTGCGCCGCGGATTCCGCTTCCATCAGCGAGACGTTCGGATACACGCCGATCGAGAACGTCTTCTCGCGTCCCGCCAAGCGGTAGCGGAGCCACCAGTATTTTCCGCCGCCCGGCATGACAACCAAGCACAAGCTATCGCCTGTGCCGAGTTTGTACGCCATAGCGCGCAGCTTGGCGCTGCGTGCTTCCAGATCGGTGAGCCGAGCGACCATGCTTGAATAATGTAACGACTCGGATACCCGTATCCATACCCATAAGTGCCGCTGGATTCTGCTGGAACGGGCTGGAGCGATCTGGAACGTCAGACAACAAAAACCCGCGATTTCTCGCGGGTTTTTGGAATTTCCGGGAACGCTTTGGAACGTTTCGGAATGATGTCTTGGTGCCCAGGAGAGGACTCGAACCTCCACGGTTTTACCCGCTAGTACCTGAAACTAGTGCGTCTACCAATTCCGCCACCTGGGCATGCCCCGGCCTTGCGACCGGGGCGCGAACCTTACTGGCCGCGCCTTGCGCTGTCAACGCGAAGCGCGGCTTTTCTTCTCCCGGTCAGTGCGACAGCGGCGAGCCGCCGAATTTGTAGGTGAGCTGCAGGTAGTAGCTGCGGCCGACCGCGTCGAACCAGGAGGTGTCGTAGTACGGATAAGGCGTCCACTCCGGATCCTTCGGCGGCATCTGGTTGAACAGGTTGTCGACCGAAAGCGCCACGCGGAAGTGGTCGTTGATGTCGTAGCGTGCGTTGGCGTTGAAACGCCAGGTCGCGCGCGTCCACGCGTCGTCGGGATAGTTGGGGACGCGGCCGAGGTAGGTTCCGAACAGGCTCGCGCCCCAGGCGTTCCTGTCCCAGCTCACGCCGAGATTGCCCTTGGTGCGCGGCAGGGCGGGGCTGTAGGTGCGGAAGTCGAGCATGTCCTGGGAGGGATCGCCCGGATACTGCTGGAAGCTGTGGCGATGCACCCAGGTGTAGTTGCCGCGGAAACGGAACGTGCCGAGGCTGTCGGTGTCCAGGCGGTAGCTGGCGGTGAGGTCGACGCCGGACGTCTGCTCGCGCGCGATGTTGATCGGCCCGAACAGCACGGCGGTGATGTCGCCGCCTGCATCGCGGACGACGCGCGCGATGGCGTCCTGGCAGGTCGGCGAGTGGATGTCGACGGGCGTGCCGTTCGCCGTGACGCCGAGTCGGCAATCGGCTTCGGTGATGCGCAGCAGCTCGCGATCCTGCGTCTGCACCTGGTTCGCGACGCGGATCTTGTAGTAGTCCAGCCCGAAATCGAGGCTGTCGGTCGGCGACCAGACGAAGCCGGCCGTGAACGACTTGCTGGTTTCCACCTTCAGGTTCTTGTTGCCGCTGTAGATGTCACGCGTGCGGATGTCCCAGCTGCCGTCGTCGTAGCACTCGCCGTTGCTGAAGCCGGGCTCGTCCTGGCGGCAGTGGTAGTAGTCCGTCGAGGTCTTGCGGTAGTAGTCGTCGCCCGCGAACAGATAGTGCATGTCCGGCGCGCGGAAGCCGGTGCCGTAGGAGCCGCGCACCAGCAGCGAATCGAACGGACGCCACTCCAGACCCGCGCTCCAGGTGAACTTGCCGGGACTCTGGCCGCCATAGCTGTAGCGGTCGTAGCGGCCGGCGACGCTGGCTTGCAGGCTCGACAGCAGCGGTATGCGCAATTCGCCGGCGGTGTCCCAGTGGTCGCGGTCGCCGTGGCCGTCGCCGTAGCGCGGGCCGTAGTAGGCGTCGGCGGTCAGCGCGAGCGGATCGGGATTGATGCGGTAGGACTGGCTGCCGTATTCGAACACGCCGGCAAAACCGACGTCGCCGGCCGGCAGCGAGAACAGGGACGACGTATCGGTGGTGAAGCTGAGGTTGTCGTTCTCCGCTTTCGGGCGGAACGTGGACATGGCCGAGATCGACGCGAACTGTTCCGGCGTGATCGGCGTGAACAAGCGCGCGGGATCGGGGTTGTAGATCGCGTAGCCGTCGTCGTCGTAGCCCAACCGGTCGCCGAGGAACAGCTGGTTGGCCGCGGCAGCCTTGATGCGCGGCATGCGCACGTCGGCCTTGTACTGGGAATGGTTGTACGCGGCTTCCCAGTTCCAGCCGTTGCCGAACACGCCCTTGAGGCCGGTGGTGATCGCCAGCGTCTTCTCCGTGGTGCTGTTCATGCGGTTGCGCAGGCCGCCGATTTCTTCCGGCGTGAACTGCCGCGTCCACATCTCGTAGGCGCCGCTGCCCTGGTTGTAGAACGCGGGATTGCGGTCGTTGCCGGTCGAGTTCGGATCGGTGAACTCCCAGCCCATCTGGTCGCTGGTGACGTTGTTGCCGCCGGTGCCGGTCAGCAGCTTGACCTTCTGCAGGCCGACCTGGGTGTCGGCGAACCACGACAAGGTGTCGGAGAACGCATACTGGAACGAGCCGTAGCCGTTGACGCCCTTGCGCTCGTTTTCGATCGTGCGATAGGCGATGGCGCGATTGCTGCCGCAGTACGGTTCGCCGTAGCGGTCGTTGGCCAGCACGGTGGTGCCTTCGTTGAGATGCGACAGCGCGCTGCAGCCGTCGCCCGGCGCGATGTTGACGTCGTCGTCCCAGTTGTAGCGCTGCGCGATGAGGCGCGGCAGGCGGCTGTTCTTGGTGGGCGCGTCGAGCGTCGAGTCCTGCACCTTGCGGTCGGTGCCCCACAGCGGGCGCTGGTCGAGGAATTCCAGACCGACGATGCCGCTGAATCCGCCCTTGTCGAAGCCGGTGGTCAGGGTCAGGTCGTTGGACGTGCCGCCGCCGCGCGTGGTGCCGCCGAAGCGATAGTCGATGGTCGTGCCGTCGGTGGATTTCTTGAGGATGAAGTTGATGACGCCTGCCATCGCGTCCGAACCGTAGATCGCCGATGCGCTGCCGGTGAGGACTTCGATGCGATCGATCATCCCGAGCGGGATGTTGCCGATGTCGGTGAAATTGCTCTTGCCGTTGAGCGGCAGCGGAAAGTCGGCGATGCGACGGCCGTTGACGAGCACGAGCGTGTGGTTGGGGCCGAGGCCGCGCAGGTCGACCGCTTGCGCGCCGGGCGTCGACTGCGCGCTGGTCGTGTTCTGCTGGCCCTGGACGGTGCCGCTGTTCTGGTTGAGCGAGTGCAGCACGTCGACCACCGAAGTCAGTCCGGCGTCCTTGATCTGCGCGGAGGTGATGACCGTGATCGGTGCCGGCCCCTCGACCTGCGCGCGCGGGATGCGCGAGCCGGTGACGGTGATCGTTTCCAGCGAATTCGTGTCGCCCGTTTGCGGAGTCGCGGCGGACGTTTCCTGCGCTCGCGCGCTCGAAGCCGCGGCCAGCCAACCGCAAATGCCGAAGGCGATGGCCGAAGCCAGTGTCGTTCTACGCATGTATTTCCCCAATGTGCGAGCGCTTGGCCCGATGCCGTCCAAGCGACAAACGGCAGCCACCCCTTGCACGGCGGCCGTCTCCCCAGACGATGCAACGATCTTGTCATGTTGGCGGAGGTATCGGCTACTGCCATTGGTCAGTGGCGGACGGGACCGCCACTTCGACGCCGTCGAGGCGACGCCGCGGCGATTCCGGCGTAAATTCCTGCCTCATTGCGCAGCGATGCTGCGTTCGCTCAACGAGGACGAGACTTGAAACGAAACAAATCCGGCGGCGCGCGTCCGCCGAAGAACACGCCGGCGAAGCGCGGCCCCGGCAAGCGCGCCAGCGGCAAAGGCGCAATGACGGCCGCGCCGCGCGCGGCGAAGAAGGGCAAGGCGCCATCGCGTCCGGCGCTGCCCGCGTTCATGCCGCAGGTGCCAGCGCCGCCGCAGCGCGCGCGCAAATCCGCATCGCGTTTCGCCGATCCGTATGCCGAGCGCGAG
>JAKPAN010000311.1 GCA_029779475.1 Pseudomonadota bacterium | reverse complement strand
CCGACGCTCGATTATTATAGGATTCACGCTTGCAGACCCGTGGCCATCCTCGATGAACAAGGCCTTCACCCGCGAAACCGACAGCGACGCCGACGACGACCTCGAGCCTTCGAGCCCGTTGCCGGCCGGCACGCGCAACTACATGACGCCCGGCGGGTTCGCGCGGCTGTCGTCCGAACTCGACCACCTGGTGAAGAAGGAGCGCCCCGAACTCGTGGCGACAGTGGCCTGGGCGGCATCCAACGGTGATCGCTCGGAGAACGGCGACTACCTGTACGGCAAGAAGCGGCTGCGCGAGATCGACCGCCGGATCCGCTTCCTCATCAAGCGCCTCGACCTCGCCGAGGTCGTCGATCCCGCCGCGCGCCGCCACGAGGGTGACGAGGACCGGGTCTTCTTCGGCGCCACGGTGCGGATCGCCGACGGGCGCGGCGACGCGCGCGAAGTCGTCATCGTCGGCGTCGACGAGATCGATCCGCCGCGCGGCCACATCTCGTGGGTCTCGCCGATGGCGCGCGCGCTGCTGAAGGCGCGTGTCGGCGACACGGTGGCCTTGCAGACACCGGCCGGCGTGCAGGAAATCGACATTGTCGATGTGTGCTACAAGGCGCTTCCCGCGTCGGGTTGACGCCCCGCGCGCGCAGCGGCTAGAGTGCTTCCATGAACAACGCAGGCAAGAACCCGGCGGTACAGCCCGGCCTCGACGAGGAACTGGCCGCGCTCGAACGCAAGCAGGCCACGTTGATCGCACATACGCGGGCGCTGCGGGCTGCCAACGAGGCACTGCGGCGCGACCTGCTGGCCGCGAACGCGCGCAACCGGCAACTCGCCGAGCGCGTCGCCGAAGCAACGCGTCGCCTCGACGCGCTGCTCGCCCGCCTGCCGGAGGAAGTGGAATGACGGCGCGCGGCAGGGTTCCCGGCGGGCAACAAGTGACACTCGATGTCTCGCTGCTCGGGCGCGATTACAAGTTCGCGTGCAGCGAGCCCGAGCGCGACGAACTGGTCGAGGCGGTTGCCTTCCTCGACCGGCGGATGCGCGAGATCCGCGAGACCAGCAAGATCGCCGGCAGCGAGCGCAT
>JAKPAN010000292.1 GCA_029779475.1 Pseudomonadota bacterium | reverse complement strand
CAGATCGAGCCAGAGCGTCCTGTTCGCGATGCGGCCGACCACGGCGCGCGGCAACGCGCGCAACGCCGCGTCGAGATGATCGAGGCTGCGGCCGCCCTTGCCGCGACGGATCGCGAGCGCGGCGCTCGGCAACACGGCGACAGGCAACGCGCCGCTGCCGATCTGGCTTTGCGTCGCGGCGACGGAAACTTCGTAATCCGTCCCGACTATTTCCTGCACTGGCGCGACGAGACGCTGCGCCTGCGCCTCGATCGACACCTGTGCTCGCGTGAGTGCGCGCAGCGTCGGCAGGCGCTCGGGCAATCGCTCAGGCGCGCGATACAGCGCGAGCACGGCTTCGAGTGCGGCGAGCGTGAATTTCCCGACGCGCAATGCGCGTGCGAGCGGATGGCGCTTGAGCTTGCGCACGAGATCGGCGCGACCGACAACGAGTCCGGCCTGCGGTCCGCCGAGCAGTTTGTCGCCGCTGAAGGTGACGAGATCCGCGCCGGCGGCGAGCGTCTCGCGCACGGTCGGTTCGCGCGGCAACCCGAACGCGGACAGATCGACGAGACTTCCGCTGCCGAGATCGGCGATCAGCGGCAATCCGCGCTCGCGCGCGAGCGGCGCGAGTTCGGCGATGTCGACGCTCGCGGTGAAGCCGGTGATGAGGTAGTTGCTCGTGTGCACCTTCATCAGCGCCGCGGTGCGCGCGCCGATCGCATCGGCGTAATCGGCCATGTGCGTGCGATTCGTCGTGCCGACTTCGCGCAGACGCGCACCGGCCGCACGCATCACGTCGGGAATGCGGAACGCGCCGCCGATCTCGACCAGCTCTCCGCGCGAGACGACCACTTCGCGGCGATTCGCGAGTGCGGCGAGTGCGAGCAGCACGGCGGCGGCGTTGTTGTTGACGACCGTCGCGGCTTCAGCGCCGGTGAGTTCGCAGAGCAGCGCTTCGACAAGGCGGTCGCGGTCGCCGCGCTTGCCGGTGTCGAGGTCGAATTCGAGATTGACGGGCGATGTCATCGCCGCCGCGACGGCGTCGACCGCTTCGCGAGGCAGCAGCGCGCGGCCAAGGTTGGTGTGCAGCACGATGCCGGAAAGATTGAAAACGCGGCGCAACGCGGAGCGATGGCGACGTTCGAGGAACTCACGCGCAGCGGCGGCGATCGCGACGGCTTCGACGTCGGCTCGCGACAACGCAGCCGCGGCGATGCGCGCGCGCATCGCATCGAAGGTCTGGCGCAACGCGAGAACGACTTCGTCGCGGCCGAACTCGACCAGCAGTGGCGCGAAAGCGGCCTCGCCGAGCAGGCGATCCAGCGAGGGGATGTCGCCGTGGACGGCGGCCGGCGACGCACGCGTCACGGCTCAGTCTTCCGCGCGCTGCCAGAACAGCGGATTGCCGCTGGCGCGGTGGTAACCCGCTTCGCCGAGCAGCAGATCGAGCGTGAGCGTCGCGAGATCGTCGGCGACGGGCTCTACCGCCGGATCGAATTCCTGGTAGAGGATCTTGCGATAGGCGTGGCACGCGTCGCAGGTTTCCGCGCGCACGGGATCGCGCAAGGCGGCCTGCGCATCGTCTGCATCGTGCGACGTGAGCGAGCGATACGCGATGTCCTTGCCGTTCGCGCCGCATTGCGTGCACTCGACGCGCACGCGATGCCACTCCGTCGCGCACAGCGCGCAATGCAAGTAGCGATAACCGGCGTACGGCGCCTGCGTAGCAACGATGCTCGCGACCGGCGCGGTGCCGCAGAGCGGGCATACGCCGTTCACGTCCAGCGGCATCACGCGATCAGCCTCGAACGAAGCGGTCAGCGCGACCCAATGCACCTGCAGCGCAGCCATGACGAACGGCGCGGCGGCGATGTCGATGGCGTCGTCGCGCAACGCAAGCAAGGCGTCGGCCTGCGATTCGAGCCAGTCCGGTTCCGCTGCGCGCAAACGTCGCGCAAGTCCGGCGACGGCGGGCGGTGCGCCGTCGATCGCGCCGATCGCGGCCACGCTGTCGTGCAGCGCCGCGCGCCATTGCGGATCGCGTGGCCAGTCGGTCGCGAGCAGCGGCGGCATGCCGTGTTCGCGCGCGCGTGCGACCAGCGCCTCGGCGGGTGGCGTCGCGACGAACCGGGCGAGCGCGGCTTGTTGTGCGTCGCATACGACCGCGAGCAGTCGCAAATAGTCGCCGAGCGGATGCTCGTGAGCGCGCTCGCGCAGGC
>JAKPAN010000291.1 GCA_029779475.1 Pseudomonadota bacterium | reverse complement strand
GGCCTGGTCATGGCGTCGCGCCGCAACCTGCGCGTCGCCGACGCGGCCGAGTCGAAAGCGATGTTGTTGCGCGCGCTCGACGATGAACCCGGCATCGCGCGCGACATCGTCGCGCTCAACGCGGGCGCCGCGTTGTACGCGGCTGACATCGCTGCGTCGATCGCCGAAGGCATTGAACGCGCGCGCGCCGCGCTCGCAAGCGGCGCTGCACGCGCGAAGCTCGATGCGTTCGTCGCCGCGACGCGGCGCGTTGCCGCCGACAAACAGTAAACTCCTCTCGTCATGCCCGAGAAAGCGGGCATTCGTTCCGGTTCTCGACGAGCAGAAGCAATGGATTCCCGCTTTCGCGGGAACGACGTCAAACCATATTGGAGCGTGCTGTCATGTCCGATATCTTGAATCGCATCCTCGCGCGCAAGGCCGAGGAAATCGCCGAGCGCAGCGCGCGCGTGACGCTCGCGGAACTCTCCGCGCGCATCCATGCGCTGCCGCCGACGCGCGGTTTCGCGGACGCGCTCGAAGCGAAGATCGACGCCGGCCGGCCCGCGGTCATCGCCGAGATCAAGAAGGCGAGTCCATCGAAAGGCGTGATCCGCGCCGACTTCGATCCCGCCGCGATCGCGGCGAGCTACGCGCGCGCGGGCGCGGCGTGCCTGTCCGTGCTCACCGACGCCGATTTCTTCCAGGGCAGCGACGACGATCTCGCGCAAGCGCGCGCGGCCTGCGAATTGCCGGTGCTGCGCAAGGATTTCGTGGTCGACGAATACCAGGTCTACGAAGCGCGCGCGATCGGCGCCGACGCGATCCTGCTCATCGTCGCCGCACTCGACGACGCGCATCTGCTGCACCTGTCGCTGCTCGCGGCGGAGCTCGACCTCGACGTGCTCGTCGAAGTCCACGACGAAGCCGAACTGGAACGCGCGCTCGATATCCCGGCGACCCTGGTCGGCATCAACAACCGCAACCTGCGCACGTTCGAAACCTCGCTCGACACGACGCTGCGCCTGCGACCGGCCGTCGACTACGACCGCACGATCGTCGCCGAAAGCGGCATCCACACACGCGAAGACGTGCGCACGTTGCGCGAGGCGGGCATCGGCGCGTTTCTCGTCGGCGAGGCGTTCATGCGCGCGGACGACCCGGGCGCAGAACTGACGCGGTTGTTTTTCTGAGTCGAAAATTCTTGCTGCGTCTGCTCACGCCGCCGGCGGCGCCCAGCGCGCCAGCGCTTCGCGCGTACGCGTGCGGCCGAGTTCGATGAGTTCGGCGGCGCGGTGGAATTCGTAGAACGCGCAAGCATTGCGCGGGATCGTGATGAGCAGATCGGGCGGCTGCGCGGCGAGTTTGAGCCGCGTCACCGTTTCCTGGACGACGTCGAGCGAGCGCGCGAACAATTCCAGCGCGCCGGGTTCGTGCAGCGCGGCGTTGCGTTCGCGGCGTTCGGCGAATGCGTCGAGGAAGGCGGCGAAGCGACGGCGACGCGGCGCGTGCGTGCTGTCGGCGCTGGAGCCGCCCTCGATGATTTCCGGTGTTTCGCCGCCGACGCCCGCTGCGCCAGGTTCGTCCGCGGCGCCGAGCGATTCCGCGGGCGCGTTGACGTCGACGGCGATCGTCGCGTCGGTGTGGTCGCGCAGCGTCGGCGATACCGGCAGCGGATTGAGGAGGCCGCCGTCGACGAGCAATCGGCCCTGATAGCGGTGCGGGCGGAACACGGTCGGGATCGCGATCGAGGCGCGGATCGCGTCGAACAGCGGGCCGCGCGAGAACCAGACTTCGCGTTGCGCATCGAGGTCGACGGCGACCGCGGTGTAGGGCAGCGGCAGGTCTTCGATGAGCGCGTCGCCGACGAGTTCGCGCAGCACGCCGCTGATGCGGTCGCCCTTGATGAGGCCGCCGCCGCGGAACGTCCAGTCGATGAGGCGCAGCACGTCGAGGCGTTGCAGCGGCAGCACGTAGTCGCGGTAGGCGTCGAGTTTTCCCGCGGCGTACATGCCGCCGACGAGCGCGCCCATCGAGCTGCCGGCGATCGAGTCGATGGAGAAGCCGTGCGCGAGCAATTCCTCGATGACGCCGATGTGCGCGTAACCGCGTGCGCCGCCCGAGCCGAGCACGAGCGAGATGTGCGACGGGTTCTGAACGGCAACGTTCATGCGCCCGGCGCCTGATACGCGCCGAGCGCGAGTTGCAGCATGATCTTCATTTCCTCGCGCAGCGATACCGGCGCGACGACTTCGGCGTCGGCCCCGTAGCGCAGCACGTCCATGAGCAGTTCGCGCGAATTGGAGTAGGGCAGTTTCAATTCGTAGCGGCCGTCGGGCAGGCGCGTGCCTTGCTGTTGCGAATGCCAGTGCTCGTCGGCGACCCAGCGCGCCGCGTGCGGCGAGAAGCGGATCGTCGCCCACGCTTTCGGCGCGCCGGAAAAAATGCCGTAGCTCGAAGCGAGATGTGCGTCGAGTTCGGCGGCATCGCGATCAAGCGCGGGCTCGTCGAGCGCGACGGGCGATTTGATGCGGTCGAGCGCGAAGCTGCGCAGCGCGTCGCGGCTGTGATCCCAGGCATCGAGATACCAGTTGTCGCGATAGTGCGCGAGGCGTTGCGGCGAGACGACGCGCTCGGTGCTCGCGTCGGTCGAGCGCGCGCGATAGCCGAACTTGAGCCGCTGGCGGTTGAGCAGGGCGCTGGCGACGCTGCGGAACGCGCCCTGGTCGAGCCGCCGCGAGCCGCTGGCGAGCACGCGGATGCGATCGACCGGCAGGCTGCGTCCGCTCGCGTGGTCGGACAGCAATCGCTCCATG
>JAKPAN010000206.1 GCA_029779475.1 Pseudomonadota bacterium | reverse complement strand
CCCGATGCCCAGCCCCATGACCGACACCCTCTTCGACAAGATCATCCGCCGCGAGATTCCCGCCGACATCGTCTACGAGGACGACACCGTGCTCGCCTTCCGCGATATCCATCCGCAGGCGCCGGTGCATGTGTTGTTCATCCCGAAGAAGTCGATCGCGACGCTCAACGACCTGACCGAAAACGACGCGCTGCTGATCGGCAAGCTCGTGCTCGCCGCGACGCGCTGGGCGAATGCGCAAGGTTTCGCCGAGAACGGTTATCGGCTCGTGACCAACTGCAACCGCGACGGCGGCCAGACCGTCTTCCACATCCACCTGCATCTGCTCGCCGGCCGCGCGATGCAGTGGCCGCCGGGTTGATCGACGAAACCCGTTGCAATCGGCGCAAAAACATCGCGGCTGAAGCCGATCCTGCGATACCGGCAGGCACAGCTTCAGCCGCGATCGGCTTTCATGGATGCGGTTGTGTCAGGGCTTGGGTTTCGGCGGCGGCGGATGGTGGCCGCCACGTTCGCGGATGATGACCGGCGGTGCTGCCCAATACGGGCCCCAGCCCCAGCCGAAACCGTAGTAGCCGCCCCAGCCCGGGCCGGTCAGCCACGGATCGTAGTAGGGCGATGCGGTATAGAGCGGACGCTTCGGCCACAGGTGGATCGACGTCGCTTCCACGCGCGGATACGTGTAGTCGTACTCGCCGACCTTGCCGTGTTCGGTGCCGGCGAGGTTGCCGACGACGGTGATGTCGCGGCCGCGCGCGTATTCCTCGGGATCGTAGAAGCCGGCATGGCAGGCGATGAAGCGGCCGTCGCTGCCGTCCTTCGTGCGCTCGGGCCGCGCGGCCATGTCGAGCGTGCGCGCGATGATTTCGAAGCAGGTCGTATCCGCCTTCGGCTCGACCTTGATGATCTGGCCGCCCCAACGCACGGGCTGCGTCGCAGGTTGCGTGACCGCATCGCGCGGCGTCGTTTTCGCGAACGTGCCTTGCAGCGGCGTCGGCACGGTGGCGCAGGCACCGAGCAGCGAAGCGAGCAGGGCGGTGGCAATGATTTTCTTCTTCATGACGAACCTCAATCGGAATGGGCAGCGCCAAACAGCGCCGCCATTCTACGCAGACGGCGCTGAATGGCGCGCCGTCGCAAATGCGTGCGCGACCACTGGCGGACGTCCGATGACAGCCGTTCGACAGCTTCGCGCGGTGGCTGCGCGAGCGCGTAACGCAGCCGTGCGTATTCGTCGACGAGCGGATGTAAAGATTCGGCAAGACCGGCATCGCGTGCGCGCACGGCGTCGCTCATCGCGCGCGGGCCGTCGCTCGGTTTTGCGCTGAATCCGGCCTCGCGAAGATCGCCGCGCAATCGCGACCAGACGCGATCGAGTGCGTCGCCGCGATCGTCGCGCGCGCCGCGCATCGCCCAGATCGTCGCAATGAGCATCGCGAACGCGAGCACGCCGGACAGGATCAGCAGCAGGTCGCCGCCCTCGTTGCGCGTAATGCCGAAGTCGGCGAGCAGCGCGCGCTGGCGGAATCCGTCGAAGCGGATCACGCCCTGCGACCACAGGCGATTGACGATGTCGATGTGGTTGCGCAGTTCGCGCAGCCAGTTCGACTGCGTCCAGTCCGCCGCATCGTTGACCTGCGCCGCGCCGCGTTCGATGCGCGCCGGACTCACCGCCGCAGTCGGATCGACGCGCTGCCAGCCACGGCCGTCGCGCCAGACCTCCGCCCAGGCGTGCGCGTCGGATTGACGCACGAGCAGGTAGCTGCCCGAGTCGTTCCACCAGCCGCCCTGGTAGCCGGTGACGACGCGCGCCGGAATGCCGGCCGCGCGCATGAGGAACACGAACGCGGACGCGTAGTGCTCGCAGAAGCCCTTGCGCGTGTCGAACAGGAATTCGTCGACCGAATCGCGGCCGAGCAGCGGCGGATTCAACGTGTAGGTGAAGCTCGCGTGGAACATCGCCAGCGCGCGCTGCACGAGGGCATCGTCGTCCGCCGATTCATTGCGCCATTGCGCGGCGAGCGAACGTGCGCGCGGATCGGCATCGCGCGGCAGGCGCAACAGGCGTTCGCGTTGCGCGGCGGACAGCGCGGTCGCGTCCATCGCGCCGATCGTCGAACGCATGCGGTATTCGCGTGGCTGCACGGTCGGACGGTTCGCGATGATCGTGTCGTCGCCGGCGAGCGCGGCGTCGTCGGGCGCGACGGTCGGTACGTCGAGCGCGGGCAGCCAGCGCTGCTGCGTGGGTTCGAGCGTGATGCGGTAGTCGACGTTCGTGCCCGTCGTTGCCGTCGCGGGCGGCAAATTGCGGCGCAGGCCGGACAACGCGCGCGTCCACGTCGTGCCGTCGAAATCGCTGAGCACGATCGCGCGGAAGTACTGCGCGTTCGGTGACGGCGGGGCACCGTCGAAGGCGACGCGGAATGCGGGCGAATCGTCGGACATGAGATCGGTGAACTGACCCGGCGCCATGCTGTCGGACAGACCCGTGCGCGCGCCCGCGTTGCCGTTCGGCGAACCCCACAGCGGCGAGCCGAGGCGCGGCACGAGGATGAAGCTCGCCAGCGCGAGCGGAATCGCCGCGAGCACGAGCTTGCCGGCGAGCGCGAGCGAGCCGCGCAGCGGGCGCGCGTTCGACAGCGGCGCGGGTTCGAGCCGGTTGAACGCGGCGATTTGCAACACGAGCACGGCGCAGACGAGCAGCGTGAACGGCAGGCTCTGCTCGAACAGCAGCGCCGACATCAGCACAAACGCGCAGAAGCCGAGCACGACGCGCGCATCGCGCGGCGTTTCGGTTTCGAGCAGCTTCAACGCGAGCAGGCCGCAGCCGAACGCACTGCCGGGATCGCGGCCGAGCACGTTGCCGTATTCGCCGACGATCGCGGCGAGCAGCGCGAGCGCGAGCGGCAGGCGGATCGCGGCGGCGACCGCGCCTTCGTGTCCGCGCCGCCACCACACGCGCGCGGCCACGACGAGTGCGAGCGCCGGCGTCAGCCACGGCGGCAGGTGCGACAGATGCGTCGCGATCGTCGCCGCGACCGTGATCGCGAGCAGCGCGAACTGCGAGCGCGTCAGTGTGGTCTTCGGCGTCACGACGTCGATTTCCCTGACGACGGTTGTGCGAGCGGCAGCAGCGCGAGTGCGCGCAGGCAATCGCGGCGATGGTCGGCGCCGGACGCGGGGCCGAAGGTCTTTTCGGGCAGGCGCAGCGCGTAGCTCGCGTGCGCCGTTTCGGCGGCGACGACCCACGCGGCGAGGCGGCGGATGCGCGCTTCTTGATCGAGACCGCGCAGCGCGGCGTAGTCGAGCGTGAGCGCTTCGCCCGAACGGCGTTCGCTGTCGCGCACGAGCAGGCGGTCGTGGCGCAGTGACGCCTTCCACGCGATGAGCCGGCGCGCGTCGTTGCTGCGGTAGTCGCGCAGTCCCGCGAGTTCCTCGCTGTCGCCGGCGGGCGTGCGTTCGCCCGCGAAACCCGCGCCGGGCGGCAGCGGCGGCGCGTTCGCTTCCAGCGCGGGGAAGACGAGGAACGCCGCGTCGGGATTGACCCAGCTCCAGATGCCGAACAAGCCGAGCGGATATTCCGTCCACACGCGCACGCGGCCGCAGCGGTTCCAGCCGCGCGTCGGCGGCGTGAACGGCAGTTCGACGTCGAGCGGCGTGTTCGCGGGCAGCGCGAACGCGGTGTCGTCGTCGCCGAGTTTCACGCGCAGGCTCGCACGCGCACGCGGGCCGGGAGCGAAACGCAGGCGCACGTTTGCCGTCTCGCCTGCGTGCATCTCGCCTGCACGCACCTGCGCGAGCGCGAGGCCGCTCATCGCGCGGAATCCCGCGAACAGGCTCGCGCCCGCGATCGCGCCGAGCAGGCAGGTCAGCAGCAGCGCGGGATTGTTGCCGTAGTTGAGCGCGCCGATGAGCATGACGAAAAGCAGGAACGCGAAGCCGAGCCCGAAACGCGTCGGCAGCACGTAGATGCGGCGGCGATGCAACGCGACCGGCAAGGCTTCCGGTTGGCGCAATCGTGTCAGCGCCGGCAGCCTGCGCTCAGCGTAGGCGAGCACGCGACCGCGGACGTCGGCGAGTGTGGCGGCCATGCTCAGCGCACGGGCACGGCTTCGAGCAGCTTCTGCGCGAGACGGTCGCGATCCGCTTTCGCGCTTGCGCTCGGCGCGAGGCGATGCGCGGCGACGAACGGAAACACCGCCTGCACGTCTTCGGGCATGACGTGCGCGCGATTGGCGAGCAACGCATGCGCGCGCGCCGCGGCGAGCAGCGCGAGGCCCGC
>JAKPAN010000243.1 GCA_029779475.1 Pseudomonadota bacterium | reverse complement strand
CGCTGTTTGAGCGACAGATCCATGAACCATCCGCGACGGGGAAACGCGGCGATTATACGGGAGCGCGTCGCCGTGCCGGCGTAACGGAAGAGAAACGCGCGGCGTCAAGCGCCGCTGCCCAACACCTCGAGCGCTGCCGCGGCGACGAAGAACGAACCGAATGCGACGACGCGATCGTCCGCGCGCGCCTGCGCGAGCGCGGCCGCGAGCGCATCGCGCACGTTCGCGGACACGGGCGCGACGCGCTCGCGCGGGAGTGACGACAAGCGCTCGCCGAGCGCCTGCGCCGACAATCCGCGCGCCGAATCGGCGTCGAGCGCGGCGGGAAACCAGCGGTCGATGCCGCCGTCGAGCGCGGCGACGACGCCGGCCACGTCCTTGTCGCCGAGCGCGCCGAACACGGCAAACGTGCGGCCGCGGGCGGGCGTCGCGGCGAGCCATTGCGCGAGCGCACGCGCGGCCTGCGGGTTGTGCGCGACGTCGACGAACACGTCCGGCGCGCGCGCGATGCGTTGCAGGCGCGCACTCGCGCGCGCGTGCAAGACGCCGATCGCGATCGCGCGTTCGTCCCAGCCGCAGCGGCCGCGCAGCGCGTGCACGGCCGCGATCGCCGCCGACGCGTTGGCAAGCTGCACGGGCGCGGCGAGCGCGGGCGGCGGCAGATCGAGCATCAAGGCGCCGCATTGCCAGCGCCAGCGCTCGCCCGTGCGCTGCCACGCGTAGTCGCGGCCGGCGCGGACGAGGTCGGCGCCGATCGCGCGCGCGACGTCGAGCAAACCCGCCGGCGGATCGAGCTCGCCGACGATGGCCGGGCGCCCCGTGCGGAAAATGCCCGCCTTTTCGCGGCCGATGCTGTCGCGATCATTGCCGAGCCAATCCTGGTGGTCGAGGTCGACCGTCGTCACGATGCTGGCATCGGCGTCGATGAGGTTGACTGCGTCGAGGCGGCCGCCGAGGCCGACTTCGAGGATCGCCACGTCGAGATTCGCCTGCGCGAAGCGCCACAGCGCGGCGAGCGTGCCGAATTCGAAATAGGTCAGTTCGATCTCGCCGCGCGCGGACTCGATGCGTTCGAAGGCGTCGATCCAACCCGCATCGTCGATGTCGGCGCCGTCAATGCGCGCGCGCTCGTTGTAGCGGAGCAGATGCGGCGAGGTGTACGCGCCGACGCGTTTGCCGGCGGCGGCGTAGATGCTTTCGAGGAACGCGACGGTCGAACCCTTGCCGTTGGTTCCGCCGACCGTGATCACGACAGGCGCGGGCTGTGGCGCGCCCATGCGTCGCCACGTTTCGCGCACGCGGTCGAGGCCGAGCGCAATCGAATCCGGATGCGTTCGCTGCTGGTAGTCGAGCCAGTCGGCGAGGCTACGCGTGGACATGCCGCGATCGCTCAGACCATGAGCCTGCGGCGCGGCTTCCACGGTAATTTGCCGCGCCAGTATTCGAGCAGCACGAAGCCGAACGCGAGTCCGCCCAGATGCGCGAAATGCGCGACGCCGGCTTGCGTGCCGGTGACGCCGAGGAAGAGTTCGAGGATGCCGTAGAGGATCACGAACAGCCGCGCCGGAATCGGGATCGCGAAATACAGCAGAATCTTGTTGTTCGGAAACATGAGCCCGTAGGCGAGCAGCAGGCCGAACACGCCGCCGGACGCGCCGAGCGTCGGAAAATAGCCGTTCGGGAAAAAGTGCATGACCGCAAGCTGCGTGAGCGCCGCGCCGATCACGCAGACGAAGTAGTAGAGCGCGAACGGCCGCGCGCCGAGCACGTCCTCGACCGCGCCGCCGAACATCCACAACGCGAGCATGTTGAACACGATGTGCTGCATGCTGCCGTGCAGGAACGCATACGTCACGAGTTGCCACGGCTGGAAACCGGGGACATCGCCGTACGGCGAAGGCCCGAGCGGCCACAGAGCGAACGGCACGGTGAGCGACAACGACTGCGCGTCATGCAGCGCCATCTGCAACAGGTACGCGAGGATGTTCGCGACGAGCAGCGCGAGCGTGACGGGAGGCGTGCGGGTGGGCATGCGTCGGCCGGAATGCGAAGGTCGCGCATTGTGGCGCGGAGTCGCGAGCGAGCGCAAAGCGTGCTTTTCGGAAAAAAAGAAGGGGCCGCGATGGCGGCCCCTTCGTCCGGCGCGATGGCGCGGATCAGTTGCGCGCCGGATTGTTCTCGGCGAAGTACTCGTGGCTGTCGGCGTTGTCGATCGCGTGCGACACGTTGCTCGTGGCGAGCTTGTGCGCAGCGGTCTGGCCGTAGGCCCAGTCGTCCGTGCCGGCGATCACGTTGAAATGGCTGCTCTCGTGCACGAGCGTGCCTGCGCGCGAGTCGGTGCCGGTGTTCGGCGCCGACCAGAACGCACCGCACAGGTACACGCGGTACGGCTGGGTCGGATAGACGTAGGCATAGGTGCCGCTGTCCGTGCAGGAGCAATCGAACGTGTAGGCCTGGCTCGACAAGGCGCTCTTGAGGTTCGTGTAGTGCGTCTTGATCGTCGCGTAGCGCGTGCTCGAATACGTGCCGAACCACCACGTATACCGCGAGCCCGCGGTGCCGGCGTCGAGGTAGCTCTTCGCGTTGGTCGCGTAGGTCACCGCGGAACTGCGCGCGGTCACGAGCTGCGTCTGGCGCGTGTTGTTGCAACTGACGAAGCTGTTGGTCGCGGCGCGCGGCGTCGGCGCCGCGCGCATCGCTTCCACGGCTTGCGCCTCGTCGAGCGAATCGAGCGCGTCCGCGCCGCCGTCGACCCACACCGTCACCGCTTGCGTCGACAGCGCGGCCGTCGCGGCGACGCCGGCCTTCGAGGCTTGCGTCGCTTCGAGCACGGCGCTGTTGGCGTCGCGTGCGTAGGTCACCGCGTACTGGCCGCCGAGCTTCATGTCGTAGTACGCGCTGAGGTCGACTTCGACCGTGCGCGATTCGCCCGGCGCGAGTTCGATGTAGTCCTTCGCCGTCGGCGCGGCGCGCTTGTACATCGGGCCGATGTACGCGACGTCCGCCCCGTCGCGTTCGACATGGAACAAGTCGGTGGTGACGCCGTCGAACGGCGTCTGCCAGCGCAGCACGTGCATCGGCGTCGCGCCGTTGTTGGACAGCGTGAAGACCAGCTTGCCGCTGCCGATGTCGGCCGGCTCGGCGGACGTATCCAGGCGCACTGCAACGCCGCCCGGCGCCGCCGCGGCGACACCCGCGCACGCGAACAACAACGACCCCAAAAGGATCTTGCGCATCACGATTCTCTCCCAAGATATGCGATGGAAACGGAAGCCGCGGATGCGCGGTTCCGTAGCGATCTCCCCAGACCGCGCGGCGAGCGTATGGACAAGTCCGCCGGGGGTAACGCGGCGACGCACCAAGGTGACGTGGTTCGCTTACGGAGCGGCGTCGAAACCGTCGACGAAGACCCGATCGATGACCGTGATCGAGCCGCGCATGCCGCTGCTGGTGTCGCCGTGCTGCTCGCAGTAGTAGCCGATCGTGCCGAGGCGGTTGAACTTCCGCGACACCTGCCAGGCCGTTGCGTCCGGCGCGTGATGCAGGTTGCAATCGAGCGAGCAGATGAAGCTGCCGTCGTCGGCGTGGACGTTGTGCAGGCCGCCGCCGTTGACGAATTTGACGGAATCGCCCTGGTAGATCGTCAGCGACGCGGGCGTGAAGGTCATGTCGTTGTTGGCGGTCACGGTGTAGACGGTCGCGTGCGCGTTCGCCGTCGCGAAGGCGAGCATCGCGGCGAGCGCGCGTACTGCGTGGCGGGATGTCGCGCGGCGCATCGGATCAGCCCATGAAGCGGAGGTTCGCCGCGGAGAAGCGGCCGAGGTTCGGGAACAGGTCGGCGATGCCGCCCGCACTCACGCCGAACCACGCGGCGAGCGTCGCCGCGTACTGGTCGACGGCGAGCGTCGGGATGATCTGACCGTAGCCGGTTTCGTCGGGATTGCCGTTGAATGGCTTGCTTTCGTCGTACTGCGCGAGCGAGGGCATCGCGCCGTAGAAGCGTCCGCCGCGCACCGCGCCGCCGACGACGAAATGATGCGCGCCCCAGCCGTGGTCGGTGCCGTCGTTGTTGACCGCGATCGAGCGGCCGAAGTCCGAGACGGTGAACGCGGTGACGCCGTCGTCGACGCCGATCTCGACCATCGCGGCGCGGAACGCGGCGAGCGCCTGAGAGAGCTCGTGCAGGTTCGCGTACTGGTCGGTGATTTGCGTGCTGTGCGTGTCGTAACCGCCGGCCTGGACGAAGAACACCTGCCGGCTCATGCCGAGCGTCGCGCGCACCTTGATGAGCAGCGCGACCGCGGCGAGCTGGTTGCCGAGGTCGGTGTTCTCGAACGGCGTAGTCAGGCGGATGCCGTTCATCGCGGCGTTGAGCAGCGCCGCGTTCGCGAGCGCACGGTTCGAGGTGTCGGCGTACGCGCGTTCGAGCACGTTGGCTTGCGTGCCGCCCGCGCGCAGCGCGTCGAAGGCGGCGGCGCGGCCGGCGTCTTCCGGCAACAGCCACGATTCGGGGCCGTCGCCGCGATAGCTCATGCCCGGCACGCTGAAATACGGGACGGGATTGCCGTCACCGTCGACGCCGCCGGCGGCTTGCGCGGACGCGTCCCACGAATCGAGCGCGTACTGGTTGACCGAACCGGCGCGCTGGAAGCGATTCACGCCGGCCATCGTGATGCTCATCGGCAGCGCGCCCGCGTTCGCCGTGTAGAGCATGTCGGCGATGCGGCCGCCCCAGCCGTCGGCGTTGGCGTCGTCGGGACGCGAAGTCTGCCACTGGTTGGTCTGGTCGTCGTGCGAATACAGCTGCGGCGGCAGCGGCGCGGAGTTGTTCTGGTACTGCGCCTGCGTGATCGGCTGGATCAGCGTGCCGACGTTGGCGACGATCGCCGCCTTGCCGTCGTTGAACAGGCCGCGCAGTCCGGCATTGTTGGTCGCGGCCACCTGCCCCATCGCCGGGTTCAAACCGTACGAGGCGCCGTCGCTCGGCGGACCGCCGGGCAGCCCGTCGGACAGTGCGCGCGGCGTCAGTGCATTGGCGAGCAAGTCGGCGCGCGGCAGCGCGAGCCCCTGGCGCGTCGCCGAGTAGATCGCGTAGTTCGTCGTGTCGTACGGCGCGAGCGTGTTGAACGCATCGTTGCCGCCACCGAGGTAGACGCAGACGAGCGCCTTGTAGTCGTTGAACGACACGTTGCGCGTGGCCGCAGCAGCGGCGGCGATCAGGCGCAGGTTACCGAGCGCGGAGTACGCGCCGACGCCGCCGAGTGCTGCGCACAGGCTCTTGCGGAGGAATTCGCGGCGGTTCACGTGCATCGTGTTCTCCCAACGCGCGAGGCGCACGGCGCGTTCATTTCTGGATCGAATATTCGGGCGAGGTCAGGATCAGATACAGCGCTTCCTGCACGCGCGAGCGGCCGAGAGGGTCGTAGTCGGCGGCCGTCATCTGGTTGAGCCGCGCGACGAGGATGCCGCGCATGAACGGCGACATCTGTCCGCCCATCAGCAGCAGGCTGTAACGATCGACGAGTGCGCCGGGATTGCTCGCGGCGAGCGCGGCGTCGGCGTCCTCGTTCATCTGCAAGGTGGTCGGGGAATCCGCGTCCCAGCAGCGCTGGCTCGCGGTGTAGTTGCAGAACACCTCGTAGAACAGCAGGTTCGCGAGCGAGGTCGCCGTCGTGTCGGTGAGGATCTGGAATTCCGGGCCGATCATGCCGCCGTTGCGCATCTCGCCCGAAGGCGCGAAGTCGGGCTTGAAGAAATTGAACACGGTCGGCGAATACAGCAGCGCCTCGCCGACCATGTCGACCATCGGCGGCCAGGTTTGCAGGTTGCCGATGCGGCCGCCGTAGATGGGATCGCCGGTCGGCGTGCGCGCATGCAGCGCGCGCCAGACTTGCGTGAGCTTGAGCAGCGGTTCGCGCAGCTTTCCGAACGTGGCGTAGCGCTGCCAGTGGCCGAGACGCGCTTCCGGATCGAGCAGGATCGCACGCACAACAGCGCGCAGGTTGCCGCGCACGTGCGAGGTGCTTTCGTCGTCGTTGAAGATTTTCGCGACGCGCTGCACGTAGGCCGGCGACGGATTGCTCGTGACCAGCCGCTCGATGAGCCGCTTGGCGATGAACGGCCCGACGTTCGGGTGATGGAAGATGTTGTCGAGCGCCTGCGTCATTTCGCTCTGCGCGGTCGACGGCGGCAACACGCCGTTGGCGAGCGCGACGTTGTCGTAGACGAGCAGTTGCTTGCTCGAGGTATGGTCGTGCCAGACCTCGACCGGCTGCATCGGCTTCTGCCACTCCGGATCGTCCTGGCTGTTCGGCCCGCAGTAGAAGTACTGGTCGTCGTTGTCCGGGTTGGCGCAGCACAGCGGCGTGCCGTCCACGTAGTCGACGCTGCAACCGGCGGAATTGAAGTTCCAGCCGGTGAAGACCGCGGCGAAACCGCGCACGGTTTCCTGTTGGTACGTCGCGATCGGCTGGCCGCCGGAGAGCAAGGGCGTGCCGTCGAGGCCGAGCTGGACAAGGCCGATCGAAAACAGCTGGTTGATTTCGCGCGCGTAGTTTTCGTCGGGATGGATGTTCGCGGCGGCGTCGGCTTTCTGGTTCTGGATCGAGCTGAGGAACACGCCCATCGCCGGATGCTTGGTGACGTCTTCGAGCAGGGTGCGGTAATTGCCGAACGCGTCGGCGGCGAGCGTGTCGTAGAAACTCGCCAGCGCCCACGGCTGACCGGACAGCGTGCCGTTGTTGTTGGAGACGACGAAGATTTCGCTGAGCGCGAAGGCGATGCGCTGGCGCAACTGGTCGGTCGGCAACGCGCCGCCGCGGCTCGGGTCGGGCGTGCCGAGCGCATTGATCGCCCAGATTTCCAGGCGCGTGTGCTTCCACTCCTGCACCTGGTTGCATTCGGTGTCGCCGCTCGGGCACGACAGGCTCTGCACCCAGTTCAGGTACGGCACCTGTTTCGACGTCGC
>JAKPAN010000239.1 GCA_029779475.1 Pseudomonadota bacterium | reverse complement strand
GGCCTTCACCCCCATGGTTTTCGCGCAGACGGAACCGGCGTTGCCCGAGCACGCGCCGCCCGCCCTCGTGCAGGCGATCCGCGATGTCTGGGCCGGCAATCCCGCCGTGCAGGCGGCCGAAGCGCGCGCATCGGCGGCGCAATCGCTTGCGCGGGCCGCGGCGCGCCCCGTGTACAACCCCGAGCTGGAAATCTCGGCATCCAACGCCGACGTGGACACGCGCAGCGTCGGCATCGCGCAGCAGATCGACTGGTCGGGCAAGCGTCGCGCGCGCGCGGCCGCGGCCGACGCGGAAACCCGCGCGGTGGAAGCCGAACGCGACAGCGTGCGTTTGCGGATCGCGCTGGATTTCCTGCGCGGCGCGGCGGCCTTGCAGGTCGCGCGGGATCAGGTCTCGCTCGGCGCGCAGCGCGTGGAATGGCTGTCGAAATTTTCGACGCTGGCGCAGCGGCGATTTCGTGCCGGCGACATTCCCGTGCTGGAGCGCGACTTCGCCACCCTCGCTTTGCAGGAAGCGCGCGCGCAGCAAGCCGAGTTGATGTCCGACGAAGCGAAGGCGCGCCAAATGCTGATCGCGGTCGCGGGCAGCGTGTCGGAACTGCCCGCGCTGCCGATTGCGCCGCCGGCTGTCGATGATGCGGCGTTCGCGGCGGCTTCCGTCGAAGCCTTGCCGGACGTGCGCAAGGCGCTGGCCGAAAGCGAAGTCGCGCAGGCCCGCGTCACGGTGGCCGAACGCGAGCGTCGCGCCGATCCGACGGTCGCGATCACCGGCGGGCGCGTCACCGACGGACCATTCAACGATCGCCTCGTCGGCGTGACCGTGCGCGTGCCGCTGTTCGTGCGCAATTCGTATCGCGCGGAAACGGTGGCCGCGCGTGCGTCCGCGGATGCCGCCGATTTCGCGTGGCGCGACAGCCGCCTGCGTGCGACCGCGCAACGCGAACAGGCGAAGACGAGCTACGACGCATTGCGAAGCGCGTGGCTCGATTGGCAAGGCAGCCACGCGGCCAAGGCCGACGATCGCGCCGCGCTGCTGCAAAAACTCTGGGAAGCCGGCGAGCTGAGCACCACGGACACGCTCGTCCAACTCAAGCAAAACCTCGACACCGAACTCGCCGCCGCCGGCGTGCGCGCGCGCGTCTGGCAGGCCTGGGCCGATTGGCTCGCCGCGTCCGGCGGCCTCGCGCAATGGCTTGACCTCGACGATCGCGTCGACACCGTTTCCAAGGAAGTTTCGCCATGAACCGATTCCACGTTTTCGTACTTCTCGCGATGGCCGCCGTGTTTCCCGCGCGGGCGGCCGAGGAAAAGCCCGCGCAGCACGCGGAAGACAACCCGCTCGTCGTCGACGCGGCGGCGCAGGAGCAACTCGGCATCGCGATCGCAACCGTCGCAGCGCAAGCCGAAACCACCGAGATCAAGGCGCCCGGCGAGGTGAAGGCGAACGCCTACGCCACCGTGCTGGTCTCGCCGCGCGTCGCCGCGCAGGTCGTGCGTCGCCAGGCCAAGCTCGGCGATGCGGTGATCGCAGGCCAGCCGCTGGTGACATTGTCCAGCGTCGAAGTTGCGGAAGCGCAGGGCGCGCTGATCGTTGCCGAGCGTGATTGGCAGCGCGTGAAGGCGCTCGGCGCGGATGCGGTCTCGGCCAAGCGATATACCGAAGCGCAGGTCGCGCGCGATCAGGCGAACGCGAAGCTGCGCGCTTTCGGGCTTGCAAGCGCCGAGATTTCGGCGTTGCTGCGCACCGGTTCGTCGCGCGCGAACGGCGATTTTTCGCTGCTTGCGCCGCAGGCCGGACGCGTCACGACGGACGACTTCGTCGTCGGCGAGCGCGTCGAGCCGGGCAAGCCGTTGTTCACGCTCGTCGACGAATCGCGCGTGTGGGTGGAGGCACAGATGACGCCGGCCGCGCTCGAAGGCGTCGCGTCTGATGCGCCGGCTCGCATCGTCGCGCATGGCCAGAGCGTCGACGGGAAAGTGATCCAGCGTTCGCATCGCACGCAGGAATCCACGCGCACTTCGTTCGTTCGCATCGAGGTGCCGAACACCGGCGACCTGTTCCATGCGGGCGAATTCGTCGAGACGTTCATCGCCTCGACCGGCAGCGAAGCCGTGCTCGCCGTGCCGTCGGAAGCGATTGCGCAACTGCAAGGCCAGAGCGTCGTATTCAAGCTCGTGGCCGCAAATCGCTTCGAGGTCGCACCCGTCGAAACCGGCGCGACGCGCGGTACGACGACGCGCGTGACGAAGGGGCTTTCCGAAGGCGACCGCATCGCGGTGAAAGGCGCGTACGCGCTCAAGGCGCGCCTGCTCAAATCGCAGTTGGGAGAAGGTCATGCAGACTGAATTTCGACGCTCTTTGTGGGGAGTCGGCGCATGTTGAACCGTCTCGTCGAACTTTCGTTGCGCTACAAGGTGCTCGTGCTGATCGCGTTCGTCGTGATCGGTTTCCTCGGCTGGCGCGCGGTGCGCACGGTGCCGATCGATGCGTTCCCGGACGTGACGCCGGTGCAGGTCAACGTCTACACCGAGTCGCCCGGCCTCGCCGCCGAGGACGTCGAGCAACTGCTCACGTTTCCCGTCGAATCGGCGATGGCGGGCTTGCCGAAAGTGCAGGAAATCCGCTCGGTGAGCTTGTTCGGGTTGTCGTATGTCTCGGTCTATTTCGCCGACGACATGGATATCTATTTCGCGCGCCAGCTCGTCAACGAACGCCTGCAGGAAGTCGGCGACCGCATCCCGGACGGCTACGGAAAACCCGGCATGGGGCCGAATACGTCGGGACTGGGGCAAGTGCTCTGGTACACGGTCGAGCGCAGCGACGAGAAGCTCAAGGATCGCCTGAGCGACATGGACCTGCGCAGCCTGCAGGACTGGACGGTGCGACTCATCCTGCGCACCGCGCCGGGCGTCGACGATGTGACGTCGTGGGGCGGACAGGAACGGCAGTATCAGGTGCGCGTCGATCCGCTGAAGCTCATCAAGCACCAGCTCGGCTTCAAGGAGGTGATCGCCGCGTTGCAGGCCAACAACGGCCAGGTCGGCGGCAATTTCATCGACGTCGGACGCGAACAGTTCCTCGTGCGCGGCTTGGGCTTGGTGAAGAACGCGCAGGACATCGGCCGCATCGTGCTCAAGAGCGAGGACGGCACGCCGGTTTACGTGCGCGACGTCGCCGACGTCGTCGAAGGCGGCGCGCCGCGTTTCGGCGCCGTCACGCGCGACGGCAAGGAAGTCGTGATGGGCATGGCGCTGTCGCGCATCGGCGAGAACGCGAAGAACGTCGTCGACGCGGTGAAGGCCAAGCTCGACACGGCGAAGGCCGCGCTGCCCGATGGCGTGGTCGTGAAGCCGGTGTACGAGCGCACCGATCTCGTCAACAAGGCGGTCGGTACTGCGGTGCGCGCGCTCGTCGAAGGCTCTCTGCTCGTCGCGCTCGTGCTGTTCCTGTTCCTCGGCGAATTGCGTTCGGCGCTCGTCGTCATCGTCGCATTGCCGCTGGCGATGCTGATCGCCTTCATCGGCATGCAGTACGCGGGCTTGTCGGCGAATCTCATGTCGCTCGCCGGACTCGCCATCGGCATCGGCATGATGGTCGACGGCGCGGTCGTGGTGGTCGAGAACGCGTTCCGCATCATGGCCGAGCGCAAGGCGCACGGTGAACGCGTCGACCGGACCGCCGCGGTGCTCGCGGCCGCGCGAGAAGTGGCCAATCCGGTCGCGTTCGCGATCGGAATCATCATCGTCGTGTTCCTGCCGCTGTTCAGCCTGGAAGGACTCGAAGGCAAGTTGTTCAAGCCGATGGCGCTCAACATCAGCTTCGCGATGGGCGGTTCGTTGCTGCTCGCGCTGACGCTGATTCCCGTGCTCGCCGCGCTGATCCTGAAGCCGAAGGAGGAAAAGGACACGCGCCTCGTCGCCTGGCTCAAGCGCGGTTACGCGCCCGTGCTCGCTTGGGCGCTGGCGCGCAAGAAGCGCACGCTCGGCATCGCGGGCGGCGCGTTGCTCGCGAGCCTTGCGTTGTTCCCGTTCCTCGGCAAGGAATTCATGCCGCAGCTGCAGGAAGGCTCGATCATGTGGCGCGTCACGTCGATTCCGTCGACGTCGCTCGACGAATCCATCGACGTGTCCAAGCGCATCGCCGAAGCGTTCAAGCAGTTCCCGGAGGTCGACACCACGCTCGCGATGATCGCCCGCGCCGAGAAAGGCGAGACGGCCGACGTGAACTACATGGAGATCTACACCGCGCTCAAGCCGGAGCAGGAATGGAAGACCGGGCGCAGCATCCGCCAGCTCGACGCGGCGATGCTGGAGACGCTGGAGAAAGTCGTGCCGACGACGGTGCCGAGTTTCACCCAGCCGATCCAGATGCGCGTGGAGGAACTCATATCCGGCGTGCGCGCGACATTGGCGCTGAAACTCTACGGCGAAGACCTGACCGAACTCGATCGGCAAAGCCAGGCCATCAAGTCCGTGCTCGCGAAGGTTCCCGGCGTCGCCGATCTCTCGCTCGAAGCCAATCTCGGCAAGCCGCAGATCAAGATCGCCGTGAACCGGGAGGCGCTCGCGCGCTACGGCCTCAATGCCGAGGACGTGCTGACCGTCGTGCGCAACGGCATCGGCGGCGAACCCGTGAGCACGCTGCTCGACGGCGTGAAGCGTTTCGACATCGCGGTCGTGCTCGATGCCGAGTCGAAGGCGTCCGTGCCCGCGATCGAAACGCTGCCGCTGCGCGCGCCGAACGGCGCCTTGCTCACCTTGCGCGACGTCGCCGACGTGAGCGTCGGCGAAGGTTATTCCTTCGTGCGCCGCGAACAGCTGCAACGCTACGCGGTGCTGCAGATGGATGTGCGCGGCCGCGACATCGACGGCTTCGTCAAGGACGCAAATGCCACGATCGCGAAGCAGGTGAAGTTGCCGCCCGGCTACTGGATCGAATGGGGCGGCGCGTTCGAAAACCAGCAGCGCGCGATGGCGAAGCTCGGCTTGATCGTGCCGGTGACGATCTTCTTCATCTTCGTGTTGCTCTACACCGCGTTCAATTCGCTGCGCCATGCGGGGTTGATCCTCGCCAACGTGCCGTTCGCGACGATCGGCGGCGTGCTCGCGCTCGCGATCACGCGTCAATACTTGTCGGTGCCGTCGGCGATCGGCTTCATCGCGGTGTTCGGCGTCGCGATGTTGAACGGCATCGTGCTCGTCAGTTTCTTGAACGAGCTGCGCGGGAAAGGCCTGACGATCCGCGATGCGGTGGTGCAGGGCACGGCCCTGCGTCTGCGCCCGGTGCTGATGACGGCCAGCGTCGCCATCCTCGGGCTCCTGCCGATGCTGCTGTCGCAAGGCGTTGGTGCGGAAACGCAGCGGCCGCTCGCCGCAGTGGTCGTCGGCGGCCTCATCACCTCGACGCTGTTGACGCTGGTGCTGCTGCCGGTGCTGTACGAGTGGATCGAGGAACGCGCCGAGCGCCGCACGCTCGCGGATTCGGCCTAGGCGGCGCCCGGGGCCGCGCTGCGGCGGGCGTCGTTGGTCACGGCGGCGCCCAGCCGGTACGATATGCAGGGGCCGGGCGACCGGCCTTTTGCATATCGAGGACGCGGAAAATCGCATGAAAACCTGGCTTGTCACCGGCGGTGCCGGCTTCATCGGCGGCAACTTCGTGCTCGGCGCGCTCGCGCAGGGCGGCGTGCGCATCGTCAATCTCGACGCGCTGACCTACGCCGGCAACCGCGACACGCTCGCCGGCGTCGAGGCTCGCGACGATCACGTCTTCGTCCAGGGGGACATCGGCGACGCCGACTGCGTGCGCCGCGTGCTCGCCGAACACGCGCCCGATGCGGTCATCAATTTCGCCGCGGAATCGCATGTCGACCGCTCGATCGACGGGCCGGCCGCGTTCGTGCAGACGAATGTCGTCGGCACGCTGACTTTGCTCGAATGCGCGCTCGCGTACTGGCGCGCGCTGCCGCTGGAGAAGCAGGACGGATTCCGCTTCCTGCACGTCTCGACCGACGAGGTCTACGGCTCGCTCGGCCCGGTCGGGCGCTTCACCGAGGACACCGCCTACGCGCCGAACTCGCCGTATTCGGCGTCGAAGGCCGCGTCCGATCATCTCGTGCGTGCGTTCCACCACACCTACGGCTTGCCGACGCTGACGACGAACTGCTCGAACAACTACGGGCCGTTCCAGTTCCCGGAAAAACTCATCCCGCTGATGATCCAGAAGGCGCTCGCGGGCGAGGCGTTGCCGGTCTACGGTGACGGCCGCAACGTGCGCGACTGGCTCTATGTCGGCGACCACTGCACAGCGATCCGCCGCGTGCTCGACATCGGCCGCGTCGGCGAGGTCTACAACGTCGGCGGCGACGCCGAGCGCGAGAACATCCACGTCGTGAAGACGATCTGCGCGCTGCTCGACGAGCGCCGCCCGCTGCCCGATGGCCGCAAGCGCGAGTCGCAGATCAGCTACGTCAAGGATCGCCCCGGCCACGACCGCCGCTACGCGATCGACGCGAGCAAGATCAAGCGCGATCTCGGCTGGCGCCAGAGCGAATCGTTCGAGAGCGGCATCGCGAAAACGGTCGACTGGTATCTCGACAATCAGGCTTGGGTCGGCCGTGTGCTCGACGGCAGCTACCGCATGGAGCGGTTGGGCGCGTGAGCCAGCAATCCACGATGCAGCGGCGGCGATGAAGCAAGGCAGCAAGGAACGAGACGTGACAACCCAGAAAGGCATCATCCTCGCCGGCGGTTCCGGCACGCGGCTGTATCCGGTGACGCAGGCGGTCAGCAAGCAGCTGCTGCCGGTCTACGACAAGCCGATGATCTACTCCCCACTGAGCGCCCTGATGCTCACGGGAATCCGCGACGTCCTGATCATCTCGACTCCGACCGATACACCGCGCTTCGTCGAACTGCTCGGCGACGGCAGCCAGTGGGGCATCAACCTCAGCTACGCGGTCCAGCCGTCGCCCGACGGCCTG
>JAKPAN010000238.1 GCA_029779475.1 Pseudomonadota bacterium | reverse complement strand
GGCCTTCACCGTGGTGAACGCGCTCGTCGATCGCCCGCCCGGGCCAGAGCGATTCGGGCCGCCAGCCATGCCGCTGCCGGCATTGCCCTCGCTGCCGATGCAGCCGCCGGGCGACGCAGTCGATCCTGCTGGAGGACAGGGGCCAGATGCACCGGCACCGCGCGCGGGCCTGCTGCCCCTGGACTACGCCGTTCGCGCCCTCGTCATTGCGCTCGGAGCAGCGCTCGGCGCGCGCTGGCTGGCACGACCGATGCGCCGGCTCTCGCAGGCCGCGGGCGGACTCTCCAGCGGACTGGCGCAAGGCCGGCCCGTGCCGCAGATCGACGAACAGCGAGGCACGCACGAAGTGCGCGAAGCCGCGCGCGTCTTCAACGCGATGGCCGTTCGTCTGCAGCAGCGTTTCGATGCGCGCAGCCTGCAGCTCGCCGCGCTGTCGCACGACCTGCGCACGCCGATGACGCGCCTGCGGCTGCGTCTGGAGCGTCTCGGCGAAGGCCCAGCCCAGGCCGCGACCGCGGACCTGCACGAGATGGACGCGATGATCGACGACACGCTCGCCCTGATGCGCGAACAGCGCGACGCGGAGCCCGCACGCGTCGTCGATGCCGCATCGCTGCTGCAGGCACTCGTCGACGACCATGCCGAGCAAGGCGATGCCGTGTCGCTCGACGCTCCCCTGCCCGCGCTGCGCCTGCGCGCCCATCCGGTGGCGCTGCGTCGCATCGTGGACAACCTCGTCGGCAACGCATTGCGTTACGGCCTGCGCGCGCGCGTCGGCATGACGACGCGCGGCCCCGAGGTCGAGATCCATGTCGACGACGACGGCCCCGGCCTGCCGCCGGAGCGCATCGCGCGAGCCTTCGAACCGTGGGTGCGGCTGGCGGACGGCGAGAAGCGTCTCGACCACGGCCACGGCATCGGGCTCGCAATCGCACGCGAACTGGCCGAGCGCGATGGGGGAAGTCTCACGCTGATCAATCGCCCACAGGGTGGGCTGCGCGCGTTGCTGGTGTTGCCGGCGGCCTGACACGATTGTGTCGGCGCAGACATGCGCCGTCATCGCGGAGGAAACGTTGCGCCGTCAGACTGCCCTGCGGACTACCAGGAGGACGCGATGCAGCAACACGCCCCGGGCTTGGCCCATGACTTGGAAACGATGATGCGCCGCGCTGCCGAGCGCCGGCGCGCACTGCGTTGGATTGCGCTGGCCAGTGGCGCGCCATTGACGCTGCTCGGTTGCGGCGGCGGCGGTGACGCTGGCAGCACGAGCACGACGACGACCGATGCCACGACGACAGGCACGTCGGACAGCACAGGATCCAGCAGCAGCACGACGAGCTGCACCGTGATTCCGACGGAGACCGCCGGCCCCTACCCGGGCGATGGAACGAACAGCAACGGGAGCGGCATCGTCAACGCGCTGACTCTCACCGGCATCGTGCGCAGCGATATC
>JAKPAN010000225.1 GCA_029779475.1 Pseudomonadota bacterium | reverse complement strand
CTCGCGTCGAAGCCGAACACGGACCGATCGACGTGCTGGTGAACAACGCCGGACGGATGACGCAGGGACCGTATCCCGGCACGCGCCGCGCGGAGTTCGAGGCGATGCTGGCGGTCAACGTCACCGGCATCTTCAACTGCGTGCAGGCTGTCCTGCCGGGGATGACCGCGCGGCGGCGCGGCGCGATCGTCAACATTGCATCGGTCTCGTCCGTGCGCGGCGGCGGCGCGGTCGGCAACGTCTGGTACGGCGCGACCAAGGCGGCCGTGGTGGCCATGACGGCCGGGCTCGCGCGCGAACTCGGGCCGCATGGCGTGCGCGTGAACGCGATCTCACCCGGTCTGGTCGAGACCGAGATGGTGCGCGAATTCCTCACGCCCGCCGTTCGCGAACGCGTGTTGACGCGCTTTCCGATGGGGCGGCTCGCGAGTGCCGAGGACGTGGCGCAGGCTGCCGTGTTCCTCGCGTCCGACGCCGCCGGCTTCGTGACCGGGCAGACCCTCGCGGTCGACGGCGGCTTTCTGACGAGTTGAAGCGACGCGGGGCAGCGCCAGTCCGCGCGCTAACCGCCGCTCGCGGTGCGACCGGCGCGCTCGTGGCGCGGTGCCATGGTCTCGGCGATCGAGGCCGCAGCGCGCCGCAGCGTGTCGACGTGCGCGAGGCAGCTCTTGATGCTCGCACGCGACGAGGGCGCGTGCAGCGCGACCGCGGCCAGGATCGTGTCGCCCGGACCGAGCACCGGTACCGCGATCGCGACGGAATCGTCGAAGCGCTCGCAGTCGTGCGTGCCGACCCCGGTCTTGCGCACTTTCGCCAGTTCGGCACGCAGCAGTTCGAACTGCGTGATCGTCTTGGACGTGAAGCGCTGGTAGGGCTCGTCGCCGAGCAGGCGACGCGCCTCCGGCTCGCCGAGGTGGCTCAGAAACAGCTTGCCGCTGGCGGTGCAATGCAGCGGCACGCGCGTGCCGATGTCCAGGTGCAGGCGCAGCGGATGCGTGGTCTCGACGCGATCGAGGTACAGCACCT
>JAKPAN010000204.1 GCA_029779475.1 Pseudomonadota bacterium | reverse complement strand
CGGCCAGCGGCCCGATGCGTGACATCGGACCGCGTGCAGCGAACGTCAGGCGACGCGATCGCCGTCGATCTTCCGCTTGATCTCGGGCGGATTTGCCGACTTCGAGCGGAAGCCTTCGTCGGCGCCGGTCGACAGCCGCACACCGGCTTCGCGGACGGCGCTGTCGGGCACCTTCACGAGCGGCGTGTAGCGCGGATGGTGATGCTCGAGATAGGGGTCGTTGCGCGCCGCGTTGTAGCAGAACAGCACGGTCCAGCGGCGATTGGGCGAACGGTTCTGGTCGGATCGGTGCAGCGTGTTCGCGTGGAAGAAGAGTCCGTCGCCCGGATCCATCTCGGCGTACACGAGTTCCATGCGCTCGAGGATCTGCGCGACGCGCGTCGGGTCGGCGCCGACCTGCTCGCCTTCGAGGACGCCGTGCTCGATGCGACCGCACAGGTGCGAACCGCGCACGACCTGCAGGCAGCCATTGCTGCGATCGGCGCGATCGAGCGCGACCATCACGCTCGCCATGTACGGGAACACGCAACCGTTGTGATACCAGTAGCCGTAGTCCTGGTGCCACTCCCAGGCGCCGCCTTCGAAGGGCTCCTTGGCCGTGAGCTTCGAGTGGTAGTGATAGACCTCGCCGCCCAGCATCGCCTCCATCGTGTCGACGACCCGATGGCTGCGCGCCGCGAGTCCGTAGACGCTGTCGCCCGGATGGTTCCAGAGGGCCATGCGCGTCGCGAGACCCGACGCGTCGTTGCGGTTGTAGAAGTTGTCGCGGATCTTCGGGTCGGTCTCGATCGCCTCGCGCATCAGGCGGATCTCCTCGGCGTCGAACAGGCCCTTCACCATCACGAAGCCGTCGCGCTCGTACGCGGCCTGCTGCTCCGCGGTCAGTATCGTTGCCATGCTGTCCTCTCCTCCGTCGTTCGTCGTCCGCGTGTCGCGGATCGCCTGTCAATCAATCGATGTAGCGCACACCGCCCCGCGACGCGAGTGCGGTCTCGTTCCAGAACTGCAATTTCTCGCCGCGGCGCACCTTGTCGAGCGCCTCGGCTTCCTTCACGCGGACGACGGACAGCCGGGCAGCCACCGTCTCGGCCTGTGCCAGCGGCACCGCGACGACGCCATCGCGGTCGCCGACGAGGATGTCACCCGGGTTGATCGCGACGCCGCCGCAGACGACACCGAGATTGATCTCGCCGGGGCCGTTGCGATAGCCGGCGTTCGGACAGTGACCGCGCGTGAAAACGGGAATGTCGGCGTCGAGCAGGCCCGGCACGTCGCGCACGAGTCCGTCGACGACGATCGCGGCGATGCCGATGCGCTTCGCCCAGATGGCCCAGAGATCACCGATCGTCGCGGCGAAGTCGTCGCCCGCCGCGGCGATCACGATGACGTCGCCGCGCTTCGCGAAGTCGAGACATGCCATCGCCGCGAGATTGTCCATCGGACTGCACTGCGCCG
>JAKPAN010000203.1 GCA_029779475.1 Pseudomonadota bacterium | reverse complement strand
CCCGGCGGCATGCGACGGATGATCGTCTGCGAGCTGCCCGTGATCTCCGACATCGCCTGGTCGATGCGCACCTTCGGCTGGAAGTAGATGCGGATCACGTTCTTGCCGTAGATCGTGTGCGACTCGATGCGCCGCACATTGCTCACGGTCGTGCTGATCTGCTGCTCGGAGAAGATCGTGACCTGCTTCTCGTAGGCCGCCGCGGGCATCCCCACGTACTGCCAGATCAGCGTGATGATCGGCTCGTCGATCTCGGGAAAGATGTCCTTCGCGAGCGGCCGGATGCCGGGCGCCCCGACGATCGCGAGCACGCCCGCGAGCAGGATGGCGAAGGCGAACACCACCACCGTGTAGGGCCGTGCGAGCGCAAGCCGGACCATCCACATCGTTCCTCCCCGACGCGTGCGCGTCTTTCGCCATGCGGCTGATTGTTGCCCGAGTATTACAAGAACGTGACAACATTGCACCCGGGTTCGGCGCTGCGTGCCGCGCCCGTTTCGGGGCACGACGACATGCACGGCCGGACGCGCGGAGGCACCACGGCGGCGCCGCCGGCCGGTTCACCGGGAGGGTGAAATGGATTCATCGGAAGAAGCCGGCCCGCGCGCATCGCGGACCTTCAACTGGACACCCTTCGTCGTCACGGGCCTGCTGTGTACCGCACTGCTCGTCGGCGGCCACCTGTCGCGCGGACACGCGAACGCCGCGGTCGCGACGGCCGCGAACGGCGATGCGTCGCTGCCGCTCATGATCTTCGTCCCGGCAAAGCGCGGGAAGGATTCCGCCGACGTCACGCTGCCTGCCAGCATCCACGCCTTCCAGGAAACCACCGTCTACGCGCGCACGGCCGGCTACGTGAAGCGCTGGGCTGCCGACATCGGCGATCACGTGAAGGCCGGGCAGGTGCTCGCCGAACTCGACGCGCCCGAACTCGATCGCGAACTCGAACAGGTGCGCGCGTCGGCCGCGCAGGCGCGGGCGCATCTCCAGCTCGCGCGATCGACGGCCGAGCGCTATCGCGCACTCGCGAAGGAAGACGCGGTGTCCGCCCAGGAAGCGGACGAGCGCAACGGCGCGTTCGCCGCGCGCGAGGCCGACCACGCCGCAACGCAGGCGAAGGTCCGGCAGCTGGAAAGCATGAAGTCGCTGCAGCGCGTGGTGGCCCCGTTCGCCGGCACCGTCACGGCACGCAACGTCGAGATCGGGTCCCTCGTCACACCGGGCAGTTCCAGCGCGACGCCGTGGCTCTACAAGCTCGCGCAGAGCGACACGCTGCGCGTGTTCGTGAGCGTTCCGCAGAACCAGCTGGCGGCCGTGAAGGCCGGGACCGAGGCCGAGTTGTCGATCC
>JAKPAN010000198.1 GCA_029779475.1 Pseudomonadota bacterium | reverse complement strand
TCGGGCGAGCAACTGCGCACGCGTCCCATCACGTTCACGACGTGGTGAACGGCGCGACCGTCGCGCGCCGTGACGCGCCAGGTGCCGGCCGGGGTGGCGGTGCCGTGCAGCGGGTCGAACGCCATCGACGCGACGTTGCCCTGAATCGCGATGCCGCTTGCCGCGCCGACGCTGCCGACCAGTGCGCTGCCGGCGTCGCAGGTGGCGCTGCCGTCGCTCGCGCAATGGCAGCTGCCGGCCGGGCCGGTGTGCAGCACGTAGCAGCCGTTGGCTTCGTCGCGGCCGATGCGCACCACGCGATTGCGCGCGATGCTTTCGCTGCGCGCCAGCTGCAGGCTGGCGGCCAGCTGAGTTGCGGCGCCGTCGAGGCGGCGTTGCTCGACGAAGCGTTGCAGGTTCGGCGTGGCCGTGGTGGCCGCGACCGCGACGATGGCGACGACGACGCAGGCCTCGACGAGCGTCAGGCCATGCTGGTGGGTAGGCTTCGAGTCCATGTCGTGCTCCGCGGTGGCGTTGCACGAACTCTAGGAATCGAGGCGTCGTCGCGCGTCCCGCCGAGGGGCGGATGCGCGGTCCTCCGGGTGGGGCGCTTGTCCGGGTGTCCCCCGGGCGGGGGAATCCGGCTCAGATGCCCTGGATCAGCTGGCGGAACTCGTCCACGTCCTCGAAGGAACGGTAGACGGAGGCGAAGCGCACGTAGGCCACCTTGTCGATGCGCTTGAGTTCGCGCATCACCAGTTCCCCCAGCCGGGTGGAGTTCACTTCCTTGGCGCCGCTGTTGAGCAGCTTCTCCTGGATGCGGTCGACGGCGGCGTCGATCTGCTCGATGCTTACCGGGCGCTTGCGCAGCGCCAGCGCCATCGAGCCGCGCAGCTTGCCGAGCACGAACTCCTCGCGCGTTCCGTCCTTCTTGACGACGGACGGCAGCGCGATCTCGGCCCGCTCGTAGGTGGTGAAGCGCTTGTCGCAGTGCGCGCAGCGCCGCCGCCGGCGGATCTGGTCGCCTTCGTCGGACTCGCGTGTCTCGACGACCTGGGTGTCGACGTGGCCGCAGAAGGGACAGCGCATGCCTGTTCGCGCTTCGCTGTCAGCGGTACACGGGGAAGTCGCGCGTCAGCGCGGCGACCTTGGCGCGCACCGCGGCGATGTTCGCTTCGTCGTGCGGCTTGTCGAGCACGTCGGCGATCAGGTTGGCGGTGAGGCGCGCCTGCTCCTCCTTGAAGCCGCGCGTTGTCATCGCCGGCGAACCGAGCCGGATGCCGCTCGTGACCATCGGCTTCTGCGGATCGTTCGGGATGCCGTTCTTGTTGCAGGTGATGTGTGCCGAGCCGAGGATGGCTTC
>JAKPAN010000197.1 GCA_029779475.1 Pseudomonadota bacterium | reverse complement strand
GCGGGCGAGCCGGATTCGCGCATCGACGGCGGCCGAGGTATCGCCCGCGTCGACATCGAGCGTGCCATTCGCGTCGACGCCGGCCGCCGAGAATGCGCCGTCGCGTGTGGCGAGGTCGAGCGCGCGCACGTCGTAGCGCACGCGCAAGCGATGCTGCGCGTCGAAGCTCGCGTCGACGTCGATATCGCCGCTGCGCAGGTCGCCGCCGTGCCAATTCGCGGAAACGATCGGCTCGATCCATGCCGCAGGAAGCTTGCGCGCGCTCGCCGAAATGACGCCCGCGCCGAACGGGATGTCGATGCTGGCGCGAGTGTCATCCTTGCGCAGCCCGATCGCGATCGTCTCGTGCGTGACACGCGCGGAAAGCGTCGCCTCGCGCGCATCACCGACTCGAACCGGGCCTTCGCACACCTGCGCGTCGCCGTCGCGGCGCAATTCGCAGCGCCATTCGACGCGACCGTCGAGTGCTGCATCCGGCACGCTCACGCGCGCAGCTTCGATGCGCAGAGAACCTCCGCTGTCGACGAGATCCGCTTCCACGTGCATGCCCGCAAGCGAAAAGCGTGGCGCCGCGATGGTCGCCGCGTCGATGCGCAGCGTGCGCGCCGTGGCCGGCGCGATGCCGATCCCGAGTGCGGCGAAACCGACGAATAGCGGATTTGACGAAAGACGCATGCCGGCCCATTCTGCCGCAACGCCGCCAAGGAAGGAGCCGCCATGCCGCGCCCACGCATCCTCGTCGCCGACGACAACCCGGTCAGCCTGCGGTTTTTCGCCGACGCGCTCGACGCACTGGGTTTCGATGGCACGCTCGCGCCGGATGGCGCGCGCGCAATCGCCGAAGCCGACGCGCGCGCTTTCGACGCCCTCCTGCTCGACGTACACATGCCCGTGCATGGCGGCGTCGACGTTCTCGCGCATGTGCGTGCAGGCGGCGGGCCATCGCGCGAGGCGATCGCGATGGCGACGAGCGCGGAAACGAATGTCGAGACCATCGCCGCGTTGCGAGCGGCGGGATTCGCCGAGGTATTGGCGAAGCCGATCGGCGTCGACGCGTTGCGCGTTGCGCTGATGCAGCATCTGCCGACCACGCTTGATGCACCCGACGCTGCACTCGATGACGCGCAAGCCCTGAGCGCAGCGGGCGGCGACACGGCGATCGTCGCTGCGTTGCGCGGCTTGTTCGCAACCGAACTCGATGCCTTGCCCGCGGAAATCGAAGCGCTGGCAATGCGGTCGGATATCGCCGGCTTGCGCGACCGATTGCACCGACTCGATGCCTCAGCCGGCTTCTGCGGCGCACCGACGCTGCAGGCCGCGATTTCGCGATTGCGCCGATCGCTCGACGGTGCGCATTGGCCAGCCGGTCCGCTCGACGGATTTCTCGCAACGTGCGCGCGCGTGCGCGACGCATTGGGCGCGTCCGGCGCGCCAGAAAGCCACGGGTAACGCCTCGATCAGCGCGGCACGCCGCGCGCGAATGCCCACGACTGCAACTCGCCGCCGACGAGATGACGCACGACGCTGCGCATGAGCGCTCGCAACTGCACGAGATGTTCGGCGGATGGTTTCTCGTCGCGATCGAGTGCGATCAACGCGGCGCCGGCGATGCGCGGGAAATGGCTGCCATGGCGCCACGGCAGCGCGCCGGCGTCCGGATCGTAAGCGTAGTCGGCGTCGGCGTCGACCGGCTCGCCATGCGCGGTCGAGGCCAAGGCGAGGCCATAGCCGAGCTCTCCGAACAGGTCGCGCTCGAAACGGCGCAGCGACCACGCCGTGTCGTCGCCCTCGCCAAGTCGCGCGAGGCATTGCGCGTACAGCGCGAATGCGCGCGGATGCGCGTCGGCGCGTTGGCTCAGGCGCAGCACGAGTTCGTTGACGTACATCGCCGCGATGAGGTCGTCGCCACGCAGCGACAGCGGTGCGCTCGCGGCATCGACGGCAGTCAGCGTGCCGAGCTCGCCCGTTGCGACCCAGCCGAGCAGCAACGGTTGCAGCGGCTGCAACACGCCGCGCGGCCAGCGGCTGCGTTCGCGGCGCACGCCGCGCGCGACGAGGCCGACGCGGCCGTGGTCGCGCGTGAACGTTTCAAGCAGCAGCGAGGTTTCGCGGTAGGCGCGCGCATGCAGGACGTACGCGGGTTGCTGTTCGACGCGCATGCGCGCCGCATCCTCAGTCGTCGTAACCGAACTGTTTGAGCGCGGCCGCGTCGTCGCTCCACGATTCGCGCACGCGCACCCACAGTTCGAGATGCACGCGACGGTCGAACAAGCGCTCCATCGCACGACGCGCCGAGGTGCCGATCCTCTTGAGCTGCGCACCGGCGGCGCCGATGACGATGCCCTTCTGCCCTTCGCGCTCGACCCAGATCACCGCGCCGATGCGGCTGATCCCGGGCGCGTCTTCGAAGCGCTCGATCTCGACGGCGGTCGCGTACGGCAGTTCGTCGCCGAGTTGCAGCATGAGCTGCTCGCGCACGAGTTCGGCGGCGAGGAAGCGTTCGCTGCGATCGGTGAATTCGTCTTCGTCGAATTGCGCCGGCCCTTCCGGCAGCATCGAAACAATGTCGTCGAGCAGCGCCGGCACGCCGTCGCCGCGGCGCGCGCACAGGAAATGCACGGCGGCGTAGTCGTGCGAACGCGTGATCTCGGCCGCAAACGCGAGCAAGCGCGTCTTGTCGGCGAGCTTGTCGACCTTGTTGACGGCAAGGATCACGGGCTTGCCGAGCGGCGCGAGCAGCTTCCAGATCGTCTCGTCTTCGTCGCGCCACTGCGGGCCGTCGATGACGTGGACGAGCACGTCGGCCTCTTCCGGCGCCTGCCGCGCGACGCGATTGAGCTGGCGATTGAGCGCGCGACGCGTCTCGCGATGCACGCCGGGCGTGTCGAGGAACGCGATCTGCGCGCCGGGCCGCGTGACGATGCCGAGGATGCGGTGGCGCGTCGTCTGCGGCTTGGGCGTGACGATCGACAAGCGCGTGCCGAGCATCGCATTGAGCAGCGTCGACTTGCCGACGTTCGGGCGGCCGATCAACGCGACGCAGCCGAAACGATGCGGCGAGGTGGTTTCAGGGGGCATGCTTCTTCTCCGCTTCCAGCCGCGCCAGCGCGTGCTCGGCGGCGATCTGCTCCGCACTGCGCCGACTCGAGGCGCTGCCGGAAAAAATGTCATCGAGCGACTCGACGCGACAGGTCACGTCGAAGATGCGCGCATGTTCCTCGCCGCTGGTCGCGACGAGTTCGTAGATCGGCAACGGCAATCCGCGCGCCTGCAGCAATTCCTGCAGGCGCGTCTTGGCGTCCTTGGGCGTGCGCGCGCCGCCGGCCACCAATGGCGCGAACATCCCGCGTACGAGTTCGCGGCAGGCCGGCCAGCCGCCGTCGAGATAGATGGCCGCGACGACGGCCTCGAACGCGTCGGCGAGGATCGAATCGCGGCGATGGCCGCCGCTCTTGAGCTCGCCAGGCCCCAGGTGCAGGCGATCGCCGAGCTTGTGTGCGCGCGCCATGTCGGCGAGCGCGTTTCCGTTGACGAGCGCGGCGCGCAGGCGCGTCATGTCGCCCTCGCTGGCGCGCGGATGGATTTCGTAGATGAGTTCGGCGACGAGCAGGTTGAGCAGCGCGTCGCCGAGGAATTCCAGGCGTTCGTTGTTGGCGTGCGCGGCGCTGCGATGCGTCAGCGCGCGCTGGAGTAGCGCTGCGTCGGCAAACCGGTGACCGAGGGCCGCGGCGTCATTCACCAGTGTTGTTGGTCAGGTTGACCGAGTGGTCGAAACTGATCAGCAGATCGACGTTGTACATGAACGGGACGCGCCGTTCATAGGCCACGCGCAGCACGACGCCGCCCTTGTCGCGCACCGAACTGATCGCACTGAGCGGGACATTCTGGTCGTCGACGTACTGCGTGCTGAATTTGAATTGCAGGTCGCGACGCAGCTGATCGAGCGACTTCTGCGCGACGCCGGGCTCCTTGCTTTCCTGATCCATCGACTTGACCACGCCGAAATATTCCGTGTACGCGGGAATCAGGCGCATCGCCGCGTAGGCGAAGAAGCCGGCGACGCACAACAGAATGGCGAATCCGATCAGCGTGATGCCCTTGGCTTTGCGATGCATGTTCGTTCTCCCCGGAATGGACGGTTGGCGATGATCGGCAGCAGCGACCAGTCTATTTGATCATCGTTCCGATGCGCGTCAAGTTACCGAAATTCATCCAGATCACGAAGGCGCGGCCGACGAGGTTTTCCTCCGGCACGAAACCCCAGAAGCGGCTGTCGGCGCTGTTGTCGCGATTGTCGCCCATCGCGAAGTACTGGCCTTGCGGCACCGTCCAGGTGCCTTCGTGGCCGACCCACACGCCCGGCATTTCGAGAATCTTGTGCTGCACGCCGGCAAGGTCTTCCTGCTTCAGCTGGGCGTTGTTCGCCGGCCGATCCGGTTCGGTGGGGCCGACATACGCGCCAAGATCGGTCTCGGCGATCTGCTGACCGTTCACGAACAGCGTCTTGTTGCGGTATTCGATGGTGTCGCCGGGAAGGCCGATGACGCGCTTGATGTAGTCCTCCTTCGGGTTCTTCGGATAGCGGAACACGAAGACATCGCCGCGCCTGGGCTCGCCGGTGGCGAGGATGCGCGTGTTGAGCACGGGCAGGCGCAGGCCGTAGGCGAACTTGTTGACGAGGATGAAGTCGCCGACGAGCAGGGTTGGCATCATCGATCCGGACGGGATCTTGAACGGCTCGGCGACGAACGAGCGGAACAGCAGGATCACGAACAGCACCGGGAAGAACGAACGCGCGTACTCGACCGGCGTCGATTCGCGCAAGGTGTCGCGCGCACGCGCCTCGCGCTCCTCTTCGCTGAGCGCGGTCATCGCCTCGACCGCGCGCGCGCGGCGGCGGCGCCCCGGCGCGAGGAACAGGAAGTCGAGCAGCCACAGCGCGCCGGAGACGCCAGTCAGCACGACGAGCAGGAGTGCGAAATCAAAGTCCATCTTCATTCCTCAGGAAAAACGCGAACGCTCTTACTTGTCCATCTGCAATACGGCGAGGAACGCTTCCTGCGGAATCTCCACGCTACCGACCTGCTTCATGCGCTTCTTGCCTTCCTTCTGCTTCTCCAGCAGCTTGCGCTTGCGCGTGACGTCCCCGCCGTAGCACTTGGCGAGCACGTTCTTGCGCAGCGCCTTGACTGTCGAACGCGCGATGACCTGCGCGCCAATCGCGGCCTGGATCGCCACGTCGAACTGCTGGCGCGGGATCAGTTCCTTCATCTTCTCGACGAGTTCGCGGCCGCGGCGATCCGCGCTGGAACGATGCAGGATCAGGCTCAACGCATCGACGCGGTCGCCGTTGACGAGGATGTCGACGCGCACCAGCGGCGCCGCCTGGAAACGCTCGAAGTGGTAATCCATCGAAGCGTATCCGCGCGACACCGACTTCAGCTTGTCGAAGAAGTCGAGCACGACCTCCGCCAGCGGCAATTCGTAGCTGATCTGCACCTGGCTCGCCATGTAGTGGATCGAGCGCTGCACGCCGCGCTTTTCCTCGCACAGCTTGATGACGTTGCCGATGTAGTCCGGCGGCGTGAGGATGTTCGCGACGATGATCGGCTCGCGGATTTCCTCGACCATCGGCGACGCCGGCAGTTTGGCCGGGTTATCGAGCGGCATGATCTCGCCGTCGGTCTTGAGCACCTCGTAGACGACGGTCGGCGCAGTGGTGACCAGATCGAGATCGTATTCGCGTTCGAGCCGCTCCTGGATGATCTCCATGTGCAGCAGGCCGAGGAAGCCGCAGCGAAAGCCGAAACCCATCGCTTCCGACGATTCCGGCTCGAACGCGAGCGCGGCGTCGTTGAGGCGCAGCTTTTCCAGCGCCTCGCGCAGGTTCGGATAATCGTCGGCCTCGACCGGGAACAGGCCCGCGAACACGCGCGGCTGCATCTTCTGGAAGCCGGGCAGCGGATGCGGAGCCGGATCGCGCGACTGCGTCAGCGTGTCGCCGACCGGTGCGCCATGCACGTCCTTGATCGATGCGGTGACCCAACCGACCTCGCCCAGCCCGAGTTTCTCGCGCAGCGCCCGCTTGGGCGTGAACACGCCGACCTGGTCGACTTCGTGGACGCGGCCGGTCGACATGACGAGCAGCTTGTCCTTCGGCCGGATTTCGCCCTGCATGACGCGCACCAGCGAAACGACGCCGAGGTAGTTGTCGAACCACGAGTCGATGATGAGCGCCTGCAGCTTGTCGGTGTCGCGCGGCTTCGGCTCGGGAATGCGAGCGACGATCGCTTCGAGCACGTCGCCGACGTTGAGTCCGGTCTTCGCGCTGATCGCGATCGCGTCGGTGGCCTCGATGCCGATGACGGCTTCGATCTCTTCCTTGACCTTGTCGACGTCGGCGGTCGGCAGGTCGATCTTGTTGAGCACGGGCACGACTTCCAGACCCATCTCGACTGCCGTGTAGCAGTTGGCGACCGACTGCGCCTCCACGCCTTGCGCGGCGTCGACGACGAGCAGCGCGCCTTCGCACGCGGCGAGCGACCGGCTGACTTCGTAGCTGAAATCGACGTGGCCGGGCGTGTCGATGAAGTTGAGCTGGTAGATGGTGCCGTTCTTCGCCTTGTACGGCAGCGAGACGGACTGCGCCTTGATCGTGATGCCGCGCTCGCGCTCGATCGGGTTGTTGTCGAGCACCTGCGCTTCCATTTCGCGCTCGGTGAGGCCGCCGCACAACTGGATGATGCGGTCGGCGAGCGTGGACTTGCCGTGGTCGACGTGGGCGATGATCGAGAAGTTGCGGATGTTGGTCATGCGAACCGGAAGCTCTTCCGGCGGCATCGGCCCCGGCAAACGGGAGATTATCGCATGAACCCCGGCCGATTCGTCGACCGATCCGGCACGGAGCCACACTGAGTGGCTCCGCGCCGACGGCGTTATTCCTTGCCTGCCTTGTCCTTCGGCACGGTCACGGCGAGGAACTGGGTCTGCTCGTCGCGGCGCACGAGCAGCATGATCGAGTCGCCCGGCTTGGCGTCCTTGAGCGTGGCGTTGAAATCGGCGGTGGACTTCACCGGTTTGCGGCCGACCATGAGGATCACGTCGCCCGGCGCCAGCGCGGTGCGGCGCGACAGATTGCCCGCGATGCGCTGCACGACGACGCCCTGGTTGTCGGTGATGCCCAGCTGCTTGCGCTGATCGGCGGTGAGATCGTCGACGACGATGCCGAGCGGATTGCCGGCGCTCGCATTCGGCGAAGCGCCAGCGCGCGCGCTGGCCAGCGCATCCTTCTCGACCGGAAGCTCGGCGACGGTGACGGGGATCGTCAGCGTCTTGCCGTCGCGCCAGATCGACAGGTCGGCCTTCGTGCCCGGCTTGGTCGAACCGACCAGCGGCGGCAGGTCGGCGGACATCGCGATGTCGTGGCCCGCGAAGGACAGGATCACGTCGCCGAGCTGCACGCCGGCCTTGTCGGCCGAGCCGCCGGGCGTGACCTTGTTGACCAGCGCGCCGCCGATGCGCGGCAGTCCGAGCGCCTTGGCTTGTTCGCGGTCGACGTTCTGGATCTGCACACCGATCATGCCGCGGCTGACGCGGCCGCTGGTCTTGATCTGCTCGACCGCGTTCATCGCGATGTCGATCGGGATCGCGAACGACACGCCCATGAAGCCGCCG
>JAKPAN010000169.1 GCA_029779475.1 Pseudomonadota bacterium | reverse complement strand
CGCTATGGCTCGCTCGTCTTCAAGCCCTGCGAACTCGCCGCACCGCAAACCGGCGCAACGACATCCGCGTACTGCGCGCCGTTTTCCGTGCCGGAAAACTGGGACGCGCCGGACGGCCGCAAGGTCGACCTCAAGCTCGCGCTGCTCGCCAGCACGGCCGCCGCGCCGCCCGCCGATCCCGTCGTGCTGATCGCCGGCGGCCCGGGACAGGCCGCAACGGAGGCGTGGCCGCAAGCGACGGCGTCGTTCGCGGCGATGCGCGAGAAGCGCCACATGATCATGCTCGACCAGCGCGGCACGGGGGGTTCGAATGCGCTGACCTGCGCGCGCAGCGTCGATGAATCCGAAGCGGCCTACGACCTCGAACGCGTCCGCGCCGACACGAAAGCCTGCCTCGACAAGGTTTCGGCGCACGCCGATCCGCGCTTCTACACGACGACGCTGGCGCTGCGCGACCTCGAAGCCCTGCGCGACGCGCTCGGCAAGCCGCGCTTCAATCTCGTCGGCACGTCCTACGGCACGCGCGTCGCGCAGCAGTACGCGAAGACGTATCCCGACGCCGTGCGCAGCATCATCCTCGACAGCGCGGTGCCGAACGACAACGCGCTCGGCTCGGATTTCGCGAGCAACCTCGACGCCGCGCTCAAGGCGCAATTCGCGGTCTGCGCGGCCGATGCGAAATGCACCAAGGCGTTCGGCGATCCGTGGGCGAATCTCGAAAAGCTCCGCGCAGGCCTGCGCGAGAAGGCCATCGAGGTGAGCTATCGCGATCCGGTCGACAACGCGCAGAAGACGATGCGCGTCGGCCCGGACACGCTCGCCGCGCTCGCGCGCATGTATGCCTACATGCCCGAGACCGGTGCGTTGCTGCCGCTCGGCGTCGCGCGCGCCGTCGCCGGCGACTACGCGCCGCTCGCCGGTCAGGCGCAGATGCTCGGCATGCAGATGAAGAGCCTCGCCGACAACGCGATGCAACTCTCGGTGATCTGCGCCGAAGACGTCGATCGCGTCGCCGCGCGCGACGCAGACAAGGACACGCTGCTCGGCACGCGCTTCGTCGATGTGCTCAAGACGCAATGCGACATCTGGCCGCACGGCACGCGTCCGGCCGACTTCAACGCGCCGCTCACCGGCGACGTCCCCGTGCTCATCCTCGGCGGCGAGTTCGATCCCGTCACGCCGCCGCGCTACGCCGAGGCGATCGTGAAGACGCTGCCGAAAGGCCGCGTGCTCATCGCGAAAGGCCAGGGCCACAGCGTGCTCGGCCGCGGCTGCTTCCCGAAGCTCGCTGCGCGCTTCGTCGACACGCGCGACGCGCTCTCGCTCGACGCGGATTGCGTCAAGGATTTTTCGCCGATTCCGGCCTTCATCGATTTCAGCGGAGCCGCGCCATGATCGAAGTCACCGACCTGCACAAGCAATTCGGCAGCGTACGCGCCGTCGACAACGTGTCCTTCACCGCGCGAGATGGCGAAATCACCGGCCTGCTCGGCCCGAACGGCGCCGGCAAGACGACCACGCTGCGCATGCTCTACACGCTCATGAAGCCCGACCGCGGCAGCGTGCGCGTCGACGGCATCGACGCGACGACCGATCCGCTCGCGGTGCGCCGCCGGCTCGGCGTGCTGCCCGATGCACGCGGCCTCTACAAGCGTTTGTCGGCGCGCGAGAACATCGACTACTTCGGTCGCCTGCAAGGCCTCGACGCGGCGACGCGCGCGCGGCGCATCGCACAGTTGTCGGAAGCGCTCGACATGGGCGACATCCTCGAACGCCGTACCGAGGGCTTCTCGCAGGGCCAGCGCGTCAAGACCGCGATCGCGCGCGCGCTCATCCACGAACCGAAGAACATCATCCTCGATGAACCGACCAACGGCCTCGACGTGATGGCGACGCGCGCGATGCGCGCCTTCATGCTGCACCTGAAAGCGCAAGGTCATTGCGTGCTGTTCTCCAGCCACATCATGCAGGAGGTCGGCGCGCTCTGCGACCGCATCGTCGTCATCGCGCGCGGCCGCGTCGTCGCCGACGAATCGCCCGAAGCGCTGCGCGCGCAAACCGGCGCGGCGACGCTCGAGGATGCCTTCGTCAAGATCATCGGCTCGGAAGAAGGACTCGCCGCATGAACAACATCTTCACCGTGTTCTGGAAGGAAGTGCGCGAGAACCTGCGCGACCGCCGCACCGTCATCAACACGCTGCTGACGGGCCCGCTGATGGCGCCGCTGATGTTCGCGCTCATCATCAATGCGTCCATTTCGCGCGAACTCGCCAAGGCCGACAAGCCGCTGCCCGTTCCGGTCGCGGGCGCCGAACACGCGCCCAACCTGATCGCCGCGCTGAAGCGTTCCGGCGCGCAGATCAAGGACGCGCCAGCCGATCCCGAGCGCGCCGTGCGCGACCAGGACGCCGACCTCGTGCTGCGCATTCCGGCCGACTACGCGAAGTCCTGGTCGGCCGGCGAACCGGCGCAGGTCGAGATCATCTTCGACGAGTCGCAGCGCGACGCGCAAGGTTCGGTCGCGCGCCTGCGCGGCATGCTCAACGCGTACTCGCAGGCCAACGGCGCGTTGCGTCTTGTCGCGCGCGGTGTGTCGCCGAGCGTGATGCGGCCCGTCGTCGTCGCCGACCGCGATCAATCCACCGCGCAGACGCGCGGCGGCGGCCTGTTCGGCATGCTGCCGTATTTCTTCATCCTCGGCGTGTTCATCGGCGGCATGGCGCTCGCCATCGACACCACCGCGGGCGAACGCGAACGGCAATCGCTGGAACCGCTGCTCGTCAATCCGGTGCGGCGCGGCGCGCTGCTCGCCGGCAAGCTCGGCGCGACGACCGCGTTCGCGTTCACTTCGCTTCTGCTCAGCATCGTCGCGTTCTCGATCGCGGGGCATTTCCTGCCCACCGACAAACTCGGCATCAGCCTGCAGCTCGGCGTGCATTTCGCGCTGTGCACGTTGGCGGTGATGCTGCCGCTCGTCGTCGTGCTCGGCTGTTTGCAGACGCTCGCCGCCGCGTTCGCGAAGAGCTTCCGCGAGGCACAGACCTATCTCTCGCTGCTCATGTTCGTTCCTGTAGTGCCGACGTTGATGCTGTCGCTGTTCCCGGTGAAGACGCAGGACTGGATGTACGCGGTGCCGCTCATGGGGCAGCACGTCACGATCCTGCGCCTGCTGCGCGGCGATGCGATCCTGCCGTCGCAGTTCGCGATGTGCATCGCCGGCACCACGGCCGCGGCGATCGTCGTCGCTCTGGTCACGGCATGGGTCTATCGCAGCGAACGGCTGGCGATTTCGGCGTAACTCAGGCCGCCGTCGCGGCCGCTGCGGCAAGCATCTTCGCGATGCTTGCCGCCGCCTCGCGACCATCGTGGACTGCGCGCACGACGAGGTCGGCACCACGCACAGCGTCGCCGCCGGCGAACACGCGCGGGTTCGTGGTTTGGAACGGCAGGCGTCCTTCGCCGTCGACGAGAAGGCGGCCGTCTCCTGCCAACGCGATGCCTGATTCCACGCACCATTCCGGCGGACTCGGGCGAAACCCGAACGCAACGATGACGACGTCGGCGGGCAAGACCTGCTCGCTGCCTTCCACGAGGACCGGCCGCGCGCGGCCGCGACCGTCGTCGACAAGGCGCGTTTCGCCGACGCGCAGCCCTTCGGCGCGCACGCCGCCGAGCACGCCCAGCGGCTGACGGTTGAACAGGAATCGCACGCCTTCGTCCCGCGCGTTCTTCACCTCGCGCCGAGAGCCGGGCATGTTCGCTTCGTCGCGGCGGTAGATGCAGGTGACCGAAACCGCGCCGAGACGGATCGCGGTGCGGTTGCAGTCCATCGCGGTGTCGCCGCCGCCAAGCACGACGACGTGTTTGCCGCGCAGGTCCAGGCGCGGATCGGGCGCTGCATCGACGTCGATCAACGCGCGCACGTTCGCGATCAGGAACGGCAGCGCAGGCATCACGCCCGGCAGCGTGTCGCCGGGCAGGCCGGCTTCGACTTCGCGGTAGGCGCCGGTGCCGACGAACACCGCGTCGTAGCCGTCGAGCAACGCAGCGAAAGGCAGCGCGCGGCCGATCTCCACGCCGAGGCGGAAGGTCACGCCCATCCCTTCGAGCACGCGACGACGCAGGCGCACCACGTCCTTGTCGAGCTTGAACGGCGGGATGCCGTAGGTGAGCAGGCCGCCGATTTCCGCGTGGCGGTCGAAAACGGTCGCCTCGATGCCGGCGCGCGCGAGACGATCCGCCGCCGCAAGTCCAGCCGGCCCGGCGCCGACGACCGCGACGCGGCGACCGCTTGGCACCACGTTCGACAGGTCGGGGCGCCAACCCTGGCGGAACGCCTCGTCGACAATCGTCTTCTCGATCGCACCGATGGTGACCGCGCCGAAACCATCCTCGAGCGTGCAGGCGCCTTCGCACAATCGATCCTGCGGACAGACGCGGCCGCAGATTTCCGGCAGCGGATTGGTTTCGTGCATGAGCGCGGCGGCCTCGAACACGCGGCCTTCCTTCGCCAGCTTGAGCCAGTTCGGCACGTAGTTGTGCACCGGGCATTGCCATTCGCAGTACGGATTGCCGCAATCGATGCAGCGCGCTGCCTGCTGTTCGCCCTGGCCCGGTTCGAATGCGCCATAGATTTCGTTCCAGCCGAGCACGCGCACGGCCACCGGCACTTCGCGCGGCGGCAGGCGCGGGATCTCCACGAAAAACGGGATGTCGTCCTTCATGCCGCGCGCCTGAGTGCATCGATGAGCGAATCGACGCTGGCCGCCTTCGGCTTGACCAGCCAGAATTTCTGCAGGAGCTCGCGGAAGTTCGACTGGATTTCGCCACCCCAGACGCTGGCGGTCGCCCGCACATGCGCGGCGACGAGCGCCGACAGGTGTTGCAGATGGTTTTCCATGCCTTCCGGCGAGATGCGCTGGATGTCGATGAGTTCGTGGTTGTAGCGGTCGACGAAATCGCGCTCGAGGTCGAGCACGTAAGCGAAGCCGCCGGTCATGCCCGCGCCGAAATTGATGCCGGTGCGGCCGAGCACGACGACGATGCCGTCGGTCATGTATTCGCAGGCGTGGTCGCCGCTGCCTTCGACGACGGCGAGCGCGCCGGAATTGCGCACGGCGAAGCGTTCTCCCGCGCAGCCGGCCACGTAGAGCTCGCCGCCGGTCGCCCCGTACAGGCAGGCGTTGCCGAGCAGCACGGCGTCGCGTGCGGCGAAACCGGCGTCGGCGGGCGGATGCACGACGATGCGGCCGCCGGCCATGCCCTTGCCGACGCCGTCGTTGGCTTCGCCTTCGAGATGGATGTGCACGCCGCCCGCGTTCCACGCGCCCAGGCTCTGGCCGGCGCTGCCGGTCAGGCGCAGCACGATCGGGTGCTCGTCCATGCCGCGATCGCCATGGTGCCGCGCGACGTTGCCGGACAGCCGCGCACCGAGCGACCGGTCGGTGTTGCGCACGGCGTAGCGGAACTCGCCACCACGCTTGTGCTCGACCGCCGATTGCGTGTCCTGCGCGATGCGCGCGGCGAGCGTGCCCGGATCGCGCGGCACGTTGCGCGCGCCTGCGCATACGTGCGCGCCAGCTGCGACATCGCCCGCCGCGGCGAGTACTTGCGTCAGGTCGATGTGCGCCTGCTTGCCCTGCAGGCCGGCGCGCCGTTGCAACAGATCGACGCGACCGACGAGATCCTCGAGCCGGCGCACGCCAAGTCGAGCCAGGTGCGCACGCACGTCCTCGGCGACAAAACGGAAATAGCGCATGACCTTCTCGGTGTTGCCGACGAAATGCCGCTTGCGCAGCACGTCGAGTTGGGTCGCAACGCCGGTGGCGCAGGTATTGAGGTGGCAGATGCGCAGGAACTTGCAGCCCATCGCGATCATCGGCGCGGTGCCGAAGCCGAAGCTTTCCGCGCCGAGGATGGCCGCCTTGACGACGTCCAGGCCGGTCTTGAGGCCGCCATCCGCTTGCAGGCGGACGCGCTCGCGCAGGCCGTTGCGGCGCAGTGTCTCGTGCGCTTCGACGAGGCCCAGTTCCCATGGTGAGCCCGCATGGTGGATCGAGCTGAGCGCGCTCGCGCCCGTGCCGCCGTCGTGGCCGGACACGGTGATGAGATCCGCATAGGCCTTGACCACGCCGGCCGCGATCGTGCCCACGCCCGCGTGCGCGACCAGCTTCACCGACACCAGCGCGTCGGGATTGACCTCCTTGAGATCGAAGATCAGTTGCGCGAGATCTTCGATCGAATAGATGTCGTGGTGCGGCGGCGGCGAGATCAGTCCGATGCCCGGCCGCGCGCAGCGCAGTCGAGCGATCAACGCATTGACCTTGTCGCCGGGCAGTTGGCCGCCCTCGCCCGGCTTGGCGCCCTGCGCGATCTTGATCTGCAACACTTCGGCGTCGACCAGGTATTGCGGCGTCACGCCGAAGCGCGCCGAAGCGACCTGCTTGATCTTCGAGGACCGGTCGGTACCGCGGCGCGCCGGATCTTCGCCGCCTTCGCCGGAATTGCTGCGTGCGCCGAGCCGGTTCATCGCCTGCGCGAGGGTTTCGTGCGCCTCGGGTGAAAGCGCGCCGAGCGACATGCCGGCGGAATCGAAGCGCGTGAGGATTGACTCCACGGATTCGACCTCATCGAGCGGAATCGGCACCGCTTCATCGCGCAGGTCAAGCAGGTCGCGGAGCGCCAGCGGCGGCCGCGTGTCGACGAGGTCGGCGTAGCGGCGGTAGTCGTGCGCCGCGCCGCTGTTCACGGCGGCCTGCAGCGCGCCGACGACGTCGGGATTCCAGGCGTGCGCTTCGCCTCCGTGCACGTACTTGAGCAGTCCGCCCGGATCGAGCGTGGCCGTCGCATCGAAGGCCGCGGCGACGCGCTCGCGTTGCTCGGCCTCGAGATCGGCGAAGCCGGTGCCGCCGACGCACGCCGGCGTGCCGGCGAAACAAAGGTCGACGACTTCGCGGTCGAGTCCGACGATCTCGAACAGCTGCGCGGCGCGGTAGCCGGCGATCGTCGAGATGCCCATCTTAGAGATGATCTTGAGCAAGCCCTTGCGGATGCCCTTGCGATAGCTGCGGCCGAGTTCGCGCGGCTCGCCGCCGCGATCGCGAAAACGGCCGCTGCGGCCGAGGTCGAGCAACGTCTGATAGGCGAGGAACGGATAAACCGCGGTCGCGCCGAAGCCGATCAGGCAGGCGAAGTGGTGCGCGTCGCGCGCGGTGCCGGTCTCGACCAGCAGGTTGCAGTCGCAGCGCAGTTGCGCCTCGACCAGCGCCCGGTGGATCGCGCCAGTGGCCAGCAGGGCGTGGATCGGCAACTTGCCCGGCTCCGCAGGCGGATAGCGGTCGCTGAGGAATACCAGACGTGCGCCGGCGCGTACGGCCGTGGTGGCCTGCGCGCACAGGCGCGTGAGCGCGGTTTCGAGTCCTTCGCCCTCGTCGTAGTACAGGTCGACGAAACATTGCGCGTTCGCGAAGCGTGGCAGCGCGAGGATCTGGCGCAGCTTGCGCTGCGACAGCACAGGCGAGGTCAGCATGACCTGTCGAGCGTTCTCGGGGGAGAGTTCGAACAGGTTGCCTTCCGGACCGACCTGCGTGACCAACGACATCACCGCCGTCTCGCGCAGCGGATCGATCGGCGGATTGGTGACCTGCGCGAACGCCTGCCGGAAATAGTCGTACGGCGAGCGCGGACGCCCGGACATCGCCGCGACGGGCGTGTCGTCGCCCATCGACCCGGTTGCCTCGACTCCGTTTTCGGCGAGCGCGGTCAGGATCGTGTCGCGCTCCTCGCGCGACAGGCCGAACAACTTCTGGAAGTGGGCGAGCCGCTCCGGCGCAAATGGCTCGGCGGCGAGGCTCGGATCGATGAGGTGCGATTCCAGATACGTCACGCCTTCGCGCAGCCATTCCCGGAACGGTGCCAGACCACGATTGAGTGCGTCGACGTCGGGACTCTTGAGCAGGCGGTGCTCGACGAGGTCGGCGGCGATCATCTCGCCAGGGCCGAGCCGACCCTTCTCGACAAGATCCGCATCCGCATAGCCCCAGATGCCGGCTTCGGATGCGACCATGAGGTGGCGATCCCTGGAGAGCGCCCAGCGCGCCGGACGCAGGCCGTTGCGGTCGAGCGTGCAGGCTGCGTAACGACCGTCGCACATCACCAGCCCGGCCGGACCGTCCCAGGGTTCTGTGTGCAGGCCGTAATACTCGTAGAACGCGGCGAGGTCGGCGTCGACGTCCTCGCGCGCCGACCACGCCGGCGGCACGAGGATACGCATCGCGGTCGGCAGCGCGAAGCCGCCGATCAGCAGAAGCTCGAGAGCGTTGTCCAGGCTCTGCGAATCCGATCCCGACATCGTCACCAGCGCGCCGAGCGTGGAGAAATCGAACACCGGAGAAACCATCTTCCTGGCGCGCGCGCGCATCCAGTTGCGGTTCGCGCGGATCGTGTTGATCTCGCCGTTGTGGGCCAGATAGCGGAACGGCTGCGCCAGCCGCCACTGCGGCGTCGTGTTGGTGGAGAAGCGGTTGTGGAACACGGCCGCGCAGGCAGCGAGATCGGCGCGGGCAAGGTCGGGATAAAACGTGCGCAGACGGTCCGGCAGGACCATCGCCTTGTAGCCGATCATCGAAGCCGACAATGAAACGACGTAGAAGTGCTCTTCGTCCGGCAGCGCGTTCGTCGCGAGCCGTCGCGCGCGGTACAGCTTGCGGTCGAAGGCGACTTCGTCGATTCCCGTCGGCGCGTTGACGAAGACCTGTGCGATGCGCGGCAGCGAGGCCGCGGCGAGTTCGCCGCACACCGAAAGATCGAGCGGCACGGTGCGCCAGCCGGCAACGTCGAGACCTTCGTCGCGCAGGCGCGCTTCGAGTTCGGCGATGGATTGCTCGCGCAACGCCGCTTGCGGCGAGAGGAAGACCAGCCCGGACGCGAAATGGTCGGCCAGCACGATCCCGGCTTCTGCGGCGAGTGCGCGCAACCAGCCGAGCGGGCGATGCAGCAGGATGCCGCAACCGTCGCCGGAGAGCCCATCGGCGCCGACGGCGCCGCGGTGCGCCATGCGCTGCAGGGCCGCGAATGCGCGCTCGACCAAGTCGCGGCTGGCCATCGCGTCAATCTGCGCGATCAGACCGAATCCGCAACTGTCCTTCTCGTAAGCCGGATCGTACAGCCCTCCGGCACGCCGGAAATCCGCCATCTTGCCCACCTTTGCGAGGCGATCCTGCCCGAAACCCGCGTCGACGGAGAAACGTAAATGGCCGTCCATGCGGCCATTTGATCGATCGGTTCGGGAGGAAACGCGACGGGCTCCACTAGAGCATACTTGCTGCAACGCGTCAAAGGCCTTCGCCATCCCGCATCGACAACCTGCGCATTCGCGCCAAGGCTTTCGCTTGGCAATCGAAGTGCGCTGCTATGCGCCGGAGACGTCTTCGATCCAGCCGTCGGCGACCCAGGTGCGCAGCAGGGTTGCCGCATGCAACACGACGGCATCGGCAGCGTGCCGGGTCGCGAGCGCTTCGCAGAGATCGCCGAAGCGCGCGCCGTCGGCGAGCAGTGCGAGCAACGCGGCTTCCTCTTCGGAGAGGCGCCGGTGGCGCACTGCAAATTCATGGCGCCAAACGGCCCAAGGTTGAGGCGCGTCGAATCGTTCGATCGGCGGCAACGCTTCGCCGTGATCGAGCGCGCGACGGATCGCGGCGACGTTGTGTTCGAACGAGAGTCGTTGCAGCGACGGATGCAGCACGAAGCGCAGCGCTGGCCAATCCTGCGGCGCGACGGCGGCGAGCTCGTCGAACGTCACCGCGCCAGCATCATGCGCGTCGAAGGCAAGGCCGAAGGCCCAGTCGAGCGCGGCGATTTCGGAAACTTCCAGCCGCGCGTGCCAGTTCGAATCCTCGCGCAGAAATTGCGCCAGACGCGCGCCGTACCAGCGCGCATTCGGATGCTGCGATGGGGTTGCTGCGATGTAATCGTGCGCGATCGCGTCGAAGGTTTCCTCGCCGGCCAGCGCGCGCAGGCCGGGATAGTCCTTGACGAGCACTTCGCGCAGGCGCGCGCGATACGCGTGCGCGTAGACGCCGAGCCGGCGTTGCGCGGACGCGCGCGTGTCGGCGACGACGAACGCGTTCGCATCCGTCGCGGCATCAGCGTTGCCGGCGTCGAGCACGTGCCGTTGCAACGCGCGCTGCAGCTCGGCGAGCGCACTCATGCCGCAGCCCGCAGGATCGGCGTCGCGATGCTGCGTGCGCGATCCAGTTCGCCGAGCAGTTCGGCGAGCGGCGGAATATGGTCGTCGCGTTCGATCAGCGTCGATACCGGGCCGAAGCGGCGCACAGCGTCTGCGTAGAGCGACCACACCGGGTCGACGATCGGCGCGTCGTGCGTATCGATGATGAGGTCGCCGTCGTCCTCGTGCCCGGCGAGGTGGAATTGCTGCACGCGTTCGACGGGAATCGCGGCAAGGTAGTCGCGCGCATCGAAACCGTGGTTGCGCGCGCTGACGTGGATGTTGTTGATGTCGAGCAGGATCAGGCAGTCGGCGCGTCGGGCGACTTCGGCGAGGAACTCGGCTTCGCCCATCTGCGAGCCGTTGAAGGCGACGTAGCTCGACACGTTTTCGAGCGCGATGCGGCGGCCAAGCGTGTCCTGCACCTGCTGCACGCGCGCGACGACGTGGTCGAGCGCTTCCTCCGTGTACGGCAGCGGCATGAGGTCGTGCAGGTGGGTGCCGTCGACGCCGGTCCAGCACAGATGGTCGGAAATCCACGCCGGCTGCGTGAAGCGCGCGAGTGCGGCCAAGCGCGCGAGATAGTCGCGATCGAGCGGATCGCTGCCGCCGATCGACAGCGATACGCCGTGCAGCACGAGCGGCCAGCGTTCGCGGAAACGCGCGAGCCAGTCGAGCGGACGACCGCCGTCGACCATGTAGTTTTCGCTGAGCACTTCGAGCCAGTCGATCGGCGGATCGCCGGCGAGCAGTTCCTCGTAGTGCTCGACGCGCAGGCCGAGACCGTAACCGAGCGAGGGATGACGCGGATCGTTTGGCATGCGATCAAGACCGTCGTGCGGCGCGCATCGTGACGATGCGCGCCGCACGTTGGGTCATTTCTTTTCCGATTCCGTGGCGGTCTTCTGCGCGGCTTCGCACGCAGCCTTGTCCTTCTGCATCGTGAAGCCTTCGCCCTTGCACGCGTTCTGGCCCTTGCACGAGTTCTTCGCCGTGGCGCAGGCGCCCTGGCCTTTGCAGGCGGACGAGTGTTCGCACTTCACGCTGCCGTCTTCGGACGCGAACGCAGGCGCGGCGGCAACCATCGTGAACAGGCCGGCGACGGCCGTGGCGAGTGCGATGCCGGTGAGCTTGGACGTGTTCTTTTCCATGATGCGGTTCCTCGAATGGTGGGTGGCACAGGATGGCACGCGACGGGATCGGCGCGCGCAGGACAGTAGAACCGGGCAGCGCTGAAAATCTTGCAAACGATCGATGCTGCGATGCGCAAGTTCCTTTCCTTGAAAGCACGCGGCCGGATCGCGGGTCTTTGCGCGCCAAGCCCGCCCGCTTGTCGCGACGCGCGGTTCGACACCCACGCCATCGAGGATCGCCCCATGTTCGATTCAATACTTCGTCTTTGCGACACCTTCCGCCGCGGTCTCGACCGCGCCAACTGGCTTGGCCCGCTCGTGTTGCGGGTCGTGTTCGGCTACTTCTGGGCCGAGACGGGCTGGGCGAAGCTGCACAACCTCGACGGTTTCACCGCGCGCTTCGTCGACTGGGGCATTCCGCTGCCGGCCTTCAGCGCGACGCTGTCCGCGGGCGTCGAATTCATCGGCGGCGTCTTGCTCATGCTCGGCCTGTTCACGCGCCTGACCGCCGCGGCGATGGCGTTCAACATGGTCGTCGCGATCGCCTTCGTCGTCATCAAGAACGTCGGCGGCATCGACGAGTTCGTCGAGCTGGACGAAGTGCTCTACGTCTGCGTCTTCTTCTGGCTGGTCATGGCCGGGCCGGGCAAGGCGTCGCTCGACGCGTGGCTCGCGCGGCGCTGGCGCATCGGTACCAGCTCGACGCGCTAGAACAATTCGCCCTGCGCCGACGCCACGCGCGGCGGTGCGAAATGGCTCGCATCGAGCGCGAGATCGCGCGTCGCGTTGATGCCGTGTTTGCGGCAGGCGAGGCGGAAACGCTGCCGGATCAGATCTGCGAATTCGCCTTCGCCGCGCATGCGCGAGCCGAAGCGCGCGTCGTTGTCCTTGCCGCCGCGCAGGTCGCGGATCAGGCTCATCACGTGCTCCGCGCGCTCGGGCGCGTGCAATGCGAGCCATTCGCGGAACAGGTCTTTCAATTCATGGGGCAAGCGCAGCACGGTGTAGCCGGCGATCTTCGCACCGGCCTGCGCGGCGCGCTCGAGGATCTGTTCGAGCCAGCGATCCGTGATCCACGGAATGATCGGCGCGACCATGACGCCGCAGGGTACGCCGGCAGCGTTGAGGTTCGCGACCGCCTCGAGCCGGCGATGCGGCGCGCTCGCGCGCGGTTCCAGCGCGCTCGACAAGCGGTTGTCGAGCGAAGTCACCGACACGAACGCATGCACGAGATTCGCGCGCGCCATCGGCACGAGCAGGTCGAGGTCGCGTTCGATGAGCGCGTTCTTGGTGACGATCGTGCAGGGATGGTTCGTCTCTGCAAGCACTTCCAGCACGCCGCGCGTGATGCGGTAGCGGCGCTCGATCGGCTGGTACGGATCGGTGTTCGCGCCGAGATTGATCGGCGAGCAAACGTAGCCGCGCCGCGCGAGTTCCTTGCGCAGCAGCTCCGGCGCGTTGGTCTTGGCGAACAGCTTGGTCTCGAAATCGATGCCCGGCGACAGGTCAAGGTACGCATGCGACGGCCGCGCGTAGCAATACACGCAGCCGTGTTCGCATCCGCGATACGGATTGACGGATTGTTCGAAGCGGATGTCGGGCGAATCGTTGCGGCTGACGATGCTGCGCGCGCGTTCCTCGGTGACGTGCGTCGGCGGCCGCGCGGGTTCGGGTGCGTCGCGATGCCAGCCATCGTCCTCGAGCGTTTTTGCGGTCGCAGCAAAGCGGTTGTCCGGATTCGAAGCCGCACCGCGTCCCTTGATGCGTGTCGGCGCATCGAGGCGGAGCGGATCGTCGTGGCGGTCGCGTTGGTTCACCTTGGCGAGTATGCGCCCGCGCGTCTCGCCGCTTGCGACCGGCGCCGATCACGCCGCTAGGTCGCCGTACAGCTTCGCCTTGTTATTGAGGCGACGTCCATCACGCACGAAGCGGGGTAACGCGATGAAACGTGTAGGAGCGCGCAAGAGCGGTTCGGGCAAGCCGGCGGCGAAAAAGGCGACAGCGAAGAAGAAGGCAACGCCCACCAAGGCCAGCACGACGCGCAAGGTCGCCGCGAAGAAGTCCGCGAGCAAAGCGCCGGCGAAGAAGATGGTACGCAAGGCACCCGCGAAAAAAGTCGCGGCCAAGCGCGTGGCGGCGAAGAAGGCCAAACCTGCGAAGAAGGTCGTCGCCAGGAAAGTTGCCGTCAAGAAAACGGCCATCAAGAAAACGTCTGCGAAGAAAGCAGCCAAATCGGCGACTCCGCGCGTCGCGGCGAAGAAAACGGTCGCCAAGAAAGCAGCATCGAAAACCGCATCGAGCGCGAAACCTGCGATGAAGAAAGTCGCCGCTCGCACGCCCCCACCCGCCGCGCGCAAGACGGGTCCGCATGCTCCGAAGCCCGCCATGGCGGCGCCGAAGCCATCGCCAAAACCAGCGAAACCCGTCGCGAAGCAGCCCGAACCGCGCAGCGGTTTCCGCACGGAAGTCAGCATGACGGCGCCTTCGCCATTCGCGCCCTCGGTAACGACGGGTTTCAGCGCGGCGCTCAGCGCGCAGGCCGCACTCGACCACTTCCGCGAAGCCCTTCGCGCCAAGCAGGAGCGCGTGAAGCAGGCACCGGCCTATCCGGCGCCGAACGATTTCACCGGACGCCACGAGTTCACGCTGTCGGCATCGATGGGCACGGACCAGTCCGAAGAGGAATAGACATCGCGCATAGCAGCCGTTTGTCGACATCCGCTCGCGCATTGCGCGCCATCCGGCGATGATATGAACCCCGCTTCGGCGGGGTATTTTTTCGATCGAGGATTCGTCGATGCACATTTCCATGTACGAAGCGAGCGTGCCGGTGTTCCAGCGCGCGCTCACCAATCTCGCCGCGATCCTCGCCAAGGGCGCTGCGCATGCCGAGGCGAAGAAGTTCGATCCGGCGATCCTCGTCAACGCGCGTCTCGCGCCCGACATGCTGCCGTTGTCGCGGCAGATCCAGATCGCGACCGACCACGCACGCGGCGCGGCGGCGCGGCTGGCCGGACTCGAACGTCCGCCCATGCCCGACAACGAAACGTCGTTCGATGACCTGCAAAAGCGGATCGCGTTGACGCTCGACTACCTCGCCACCTTCAAGCCCGCGCAGATCGACGGCAGCGAAGATCGCGAGATCACCGTCCCGCAGCGCAGCGGCGAGCTGAAACTGCGCGGGATGCCGTACCTGCTGCATTTCGCGCATCCGAATTTCTGGTTCCACGTGACGACCGCGTACGCGATCCTGCGCCATCACGGCGTGGAGATCGGCAAGCTCGATTTCCTCGGCGCGCCGCCGACGGCGTAGTTGCCTCGCGCGACTTGCTGTTCGACGTCATGCCCGCGCATGGGCATGACGTCGCAAAGATGGGCGGTTCGTCTCAATGCCCGCCGTTCGCCGCGGCCTTCGCATTGTCGAGTTCGAGCTTGGCGCGCTGCCTGATCGTGTCCGCGTCGGCTTTCGCCGCGGCCTTGCACGCGTCCTCTCCCGCAGCGACGGCCGCACATTTTTCGACGGCGACCTTGTAGTCGGCATCCGCGCGCGACAGCGCAAGTTCGTAACGCGCTTGCGCCTCGTCCTGCAACGCGGCTGATTGCACGTCGGCCACCTTGCGGTCGGCGTCCTGCTCGACCTTGCTCGCTTCCGCGCTCGCGTCGTTGATTTTCGCGCCGGCTTCGGCGTTCGCCTTGGCGACATCGGCCTGCGCTTGCGTGCGCGCGGCGTCGAGTTCGGCCTGCGTCTTAGCGTGCGCCTCCTCGGCCTTCGCGCGCGCCTTGGCGATCGCCGCGTCGGCCTGTTCCTGCGCCTTGGCGACGTCCTGCGCGTGATCGTCCGGCGATGGACTGCAAGCGGCGAGCGCGCCGACGATCGCGACCGAAGCGGCACCCAAGAGAAGTCGGTTCATGTTCGTTCTCCGCGTGGATCGAACCGGCATCGTCGAAAGCGCGGCCTTTATGCGTCGTGAATCTCGCGTTGCCACGTGCGTGAATCGGCTGGGCGCTAGAATGCGCGGATGCATGAATTCTGGTCACGGCTCGTCGATGGATTCGACAGCCACGCGGTATCGCCGCTGCTGTCGTATTTCCATCTGACGCAAACCTTCGGCGATCCGCGCGACGTCGCCGAAGCGCTGCTCATCGCCTTCGCGCAGGTGCTCATCATCGGCGGCCTCTTCCGCCCGCTGGAATCGCTCGCGCCCGCGGAAAAGTGGAGCGACCGTCGCTACGCGCGCATCGATCGCACCTACACGCTGGTCATGCTCTTCGGTCTCAATCCGCTGTTCGCGTATTTCTTCCTCACGCCGCTCGCGCACTGGCTCGGCGATGGCGGCGCAGCCGCGGATACGGGCCCGAGCGGACTCGTCGCGTGGATTCCTTGGCTGCAAGCACATCCGTACCTGACATTCGGCATCTACTACGTGCTGTTCGACTTCACGTATTACTGGATGCACCGCATGCAGCACTGGATGCCGTGGTGGTGGGCGCTGCACAGCATGCACCACAGCCAGCGCCAGATGAATTGCTGGACGAACGATCGCGGCAGCTACGTCGACGGCTTCTTGCAGTCGATGGTGCTCGCGACGGTCGCGCTGTTCGTCGGCATCGAACCCGACCAGTTCGCGCTGTTGCTGTTCATCGGCGAACTCGTGCAGAACTTCTCGCACGCGAACGTGCGCTTCGGCTTCGGCCGCGTCTTCGAGCGCGTGTTCGTCGATCCGAAATTCCATCGCCTGCACCACATGATCGTCGACGAAGCGCGGCCCGGCCTGCACAACTGCAACTTCGGCCAGGTGCTGTCGGTGTGGGACGTGCTGTTCAAGACATCGCTCTACGGCGAACCCGCGCGCGCAACCGGCGTGCTCGATCCGATGGTCGACATCGACAACGAACGCGGCCTCGTCGCGATGCAATGGGGCGCATTCCGCCGCTTCTGGGGCGCCGTATGGTCGCGCGCCGGCTGGCGACCCGGTGATGTCGCGTTCGGGCCGGACTACGTGCCGTATCCGAGCGGGCATGACAAACCGCACGACGACGCGTCGCCGGATCGCGCAAACGCCGCCCGTCAGCCCGTCTGAGCTTCCTGCCGGTGGCTCAAACCCATCCGGTCAAACCGAATACCACGATCACGAAGAACACCGCGAGCGTCTTCACCAGCGTGATCGCGAAGATGTCGCGATACGACTGACGGTGCGTGAGCCCTGTCACCGCGAGCAACGTGATGACGGCGCCGTTGTGCGGCAGCGTGTCCATGCCGCCGGAGGCCATCGCGGCGACGCGATGCAGGACTTCGGGCGGGATATTCGCCGCGGCCGCGGCTTGCATGAACGTGTCGGCCATTGCCGCGAGCGCGATGCTCATGCCGCCCGACGCCGAACCCGTGATGCCGGCGAGTGCTGTCACCGACACGGCTTCGTTGACGAGCGGATGCGGGATCGCGCGCAGCGCGTCGGCGACGACGCGGAAGCCCGGCAACGCGGCGATGACGGCGCCGAAACCGTATTCCGACGCGGTATTCATCGACGCGAGTAGCGCGCCCGCGACGGCGGCCTTGGTGCCCGTCGTGAACGCCCGTGTCACCGGCCGCCACGCGAACGCGATCACGCAGACGATGCCCGCGAGCAGCGCGCCTTCGACGGCCCAGATCGCCGCGATTTTTCCGACGTCTTGCACGATCGGCGCGGTCTCGCCGACGACGCTCGGCGAAAAACTTTGCGTCGGCCCGTACCAGCGCGGGATCGCGTGCGTGAGCAGGAAGTTGGCAACGCCGACGACGACCAGCGGCAGGATCGCAAGCGGCGCGGGCGCGAGTCGCGCGCCGCCGAACGCGTCCGGTTCGTTGACGTGTTCCGCGCCGTAGCCTTCGCCATTCGCGGCGGCGGAGCGACGTCGCCATTCGAGATAGCTCAGGCCGAGCGCGAGCACGAACAGCGCGCCGATCGTGCCGAGCCACGGCGCAGCCCACGTCGTGCTGTGGAAGAACGTCGTCGGAATCACGTTCTGGATCTGCGGCGTCCCCGGCAGCGCGTCCATCGTGAAGGTGAACGCGCCGAGCGCGATCGTGCCGGGGATGAGGCGCTTGGGGATGTCGCTCTGGCGGAACAGTTCGGCCGCGAACGGGTACACCGCGAACACGACGACGAACAGCGACACGCCGCCGTAAGTGAGCAGTGCGCAGACGATGACGATGGACAACATCGCGCGGCTGCGGCCGACGAGGCCGATCGTCGCGGCGACGATCGATTTGGAGAAGCCCGAAATCTCGATGAGCTTGCCGAACACCGCGCCGAGCAGGAACACCGGGAAATACAGCTTGAGGAAGCCGACCATCTTGTCCATGAACAGGCCGGTGAACATCGGCGCCACCAGCGACGGATCGGTGAGCAGCACCGCGCCGAGCGCGGCGAGCGGCGCGAACAGGATCACGCTGTGCCCGCGATACGCCGCGAACATGAGGAACGCGAGCGCGGCGAGCACGATCAGGAAGGCCATCGAAGATTTCCCTGCAACGACGAGAGTCGCGCCCTGGGCGCGACGATGACGCCCGAGTATGCGCAGCCGCCGCGCGCGGCCCACTGTACGAAGGTACAAGTGTCGCCGTGCCGACCCTCGCCTAGCCTGCACGAAGGCTGGCCGTGTGGCCGGCGCCATCGTGAGGGGAACCATGCAACGTCGTCTGCTGTGCCTTGCCATTGCCTGCGCCTTCGGCGCATCCGCGAACGCCACTTTTGCTGCCGACGATGCCGCGTCGCCCGATCCCGCGCCCGCGCAGGACGCGAATGCGTCGCCCGCGACGCACGGCAAGGCGGTCACCGAACTCGAATCGATCAACGTCACCGCGCGTCGCCGCTCGGAGAACATCGAGAAAGTGCCGGTCGCGGTCAGCGCGTTCAGCGAGGAAGACCTCAAGGACTTGCAGGCGACCAACCTCGACGGCCTGCAGGGCGCGGTGCCCGGACTCAACATCGTGCAGGGCCGCGGCTCGTCGTCGAGCGCGAACGTGTTCATCCGCGGCATCGGCCAACCGGACGCGTTGCAGACCTTCGATCCCGGCGTCGGCCTCTACGTCGACGACGTCTACTACTCGCGCATCCAGGGCGCGCTGATGAGCCTGTTCGACGTCGACCACGTCGAAGTGCTGCGCGGCCCGCAGGGCACGCTCTACGGCAAGAACTCGACCGGCGGCGCGATCAAGGTCGTGACCAAGGATCCGAGTCCCGTGACGACCGGCTCGGCCGAACTCACGTTCGGCAACTACGGCCGCGCCGAAGGCCGGTTCTATCTCGCGGGCGGCTTCAACGACATGTGGTCGGCCAGCATCGCCGGCGCGATCACCGGCAACGACGGCTACGTGAAGGACGTCGTCACCGGCAACCGCTACAACGACGACGACACCAAGGCGCTGCGCGCGAAGCTCCAGTTCAAGCCGAACGAGAACTTCAAGGCGACGCTCGCACTCGACTACACGCACCAGGACACTGCGCTCACGCTGGGCGAGCCGACGGCGCCGCTGGTGCAGACCGACTTCGTAAAAGGCGCGGTCATCCTGCTGCCGCAGCAAGCCGGCGAATACGATTTCCACACGCGAACCTCGTTCAGCCCGGACAAGGGCCAGCAGCTCACGCACAAGGGCGTGAGCCTGTCGATGGATTGGAAACTGTCCGATGCGTGGACGCTCAAGAGCATCAGCGCGTACCGCTGGCTGACCAGCGATTCGTACATCGACATCGACGCTTCTCAGTTCCAGCTCGGCGACGTGCTCGTCGATTTCAACCAGAAGCAGGCCAGCCAGGAATTGCAGCTGCAATATGACAACGGCAGCAATCTGCAGGCCGTCTATGGCTTGTACTGGCTGCACGAAACCGTGCCTTCGCATCAGGAGGCGTACGCGGACGATCTGTTCGCGCTGAATGGCGCGCCGATCGGCTTCCTGCGCACGATCGACGACGACCAGGCGACTACCAGCACCGCCGCGTTCGCGCACGTGAACTGGGAATTCGCGCCGACCTGGACGCTGTCCGGCGGCCTGCGCTGGACGCACGACAGCAAGGACTACGACCGCAGCACGTCGATCTTCTGGACACCGCAGATCCCGCCGGGCCTCGTCAACGGCACGCTGCCGTTCTCGGGTTCGCAAAGCTGGAGCGCGTGGACGCCGTCGATCAGCCTGCAAAAGCAATTCAGCGATCAGGTCATGGGCTACGTCTCCGCGAACCGCGGCTACAAGGCCGGCGGCTTCAACGGTCGCGCGAACAGCGCCGCAGAGGCGGCCCATGCGGTCTTCGATCCGGAAACCGTCTGGACGTACGAAGCCGGCATCAAGATGCGTTCCGCCGACAGCCGCCTGCAGGCGAACGTGGCCGCGTTCCACAGCGACTACAAGAATTTCCAGGCACGCGTCTCCGAGGTGCTCAACCCCGGTTCGCCGACGCCGACCTTCGCGTTCCCCGTGCTCAACGCCGCCAAGCTCAAGATGGACGGCATCGAGTTCGAAGGCGCGGCGCTGTTCGGCAAGGGCACGCAGTTGTCCGCGCAGATCGCGTACCTCGACGCGCGCTATGCCGAGTTCAACGATCCGCGCGTGCAGCTGAACCCGGCGCTCGCCAGCCTGCACGACCATGTGCCGTTCTCGCCGAAACTGACCGCGCGCATTGCGCTGACGCAAACCTTCAACTTCGGCAGCGGCGCGGCGCTCTCGATCGGCGGCGACGTGTCCTATCGCGACGACACCTGGCTCAGCGTCGACAACCGTCCTGGCCTCATGCAGCCGAGCTACGCGCTGGTCGGCCTGTTCGGCGTCTTCGACTCGGCCGACGGCCACTGGCAATTCCGCGCCGGCGTGCGCAACCTGACCGACAAGGTCTACAAGACCGACGGCCAGGAATTCTCGAGCGTCGGCAACATCCAGACCGCGTACTTCGGCTGGCCGAGAAATTACTATGTCTCGGCGCGCTACAGCTTCTGAACGCGCCAGTACCTGAAACGGAGAACGCCATGACCGCCGCGACGCTGCGACTTTCCCTCTTCGCGCTGAGCATGGCGCTTCCCCTTGCCGCATATGCGGACGACACGCCGCTGCCCGAGCTCAAGCTCGACGCCGCGCACACCACGGTGTCGGGCCTGTCGTCCGGCGCGTACATGGCGCAGCAGATGCACGTCGCGTTCTCCGACCACATCAGCGGCGCGGCTTTCATCGCGGGCGGCCCGTACCACTGCGCGCAAGGCACATTGCAGACCGCGCTCGCGAACTGCATGAACCCGGCCGAAGGCAAAGGCCCGGACGTCGCCGCGCTCGCCGCGTTCGCGAAAGACGCGGCGAAGGCCGGCCATATCGCCCCGCTGTCGAACCTCGCCGGCGACGCCGTGCTCGTCCTGCACGGCAAGGCCGACAAGACGGTCGGCGAATCGCTGAGCGCCGCGAGCACGGCGTTTTACCGCACCGTCGAGCCGAAGGCGAAAGTGCGCGAAGACCTCGCGCGCGCATTCACGCACACGTTCCCGACGCAGGACGCCGGCGCGTCGTGCGAGACGAGCACCGCGCCCTACGTCGGCCATTGCGGCTTCGACGCCGCGCAGGAAATTTTCTCGACGCTGTACGGCAAGCCGCCGCACGCCGTCGCGCATGACGCGGCCGGCGAATTGCGCACGTTCGGCCAGGACGCTTATCGCGACAAGGACAAGGACGCGTTCCTTTCGCCGAAGGGCTACCTCTACGTGCCGAAAGCCTGCGCGGAAGGCAAATCCTGCGCGCTGCACATCGCCTTCCACGGCTGCCAGCAGAATGCCGACGCGGTCGGCGAAGCCTTCGTGCGCGACGCCGGATACAACCGCTGGGCCGATGCGTACGGCGTCGTCGTGCTCTACCCGCAGGCGCGCGCGACGATGGCGCCGCTCAACCCGAAAGGCTGCTGGGACTGGTGGGGCTACGGCGGCGAAAGCTACGACACGCGCGACGGCATCCAGATGCGCAGCGTCGCCGCGATGGCCGCCGCGCTCGGCGCACCGCTGCGCTGATTGCGAAAGGCCGCGTCAGCACCGATCATCGCCGCTCATCGTCCGCCAGCGTTTCGTGCGCTGCCGGACGCCATGACGACGTGATGGGGAAGCGCGCAATGCAGGGCCGGATCAAGGCGATTCTCATCGGCGGCATGCTCGGCGGCGCGTTCGACCTCGCCTTCGCGCTCGTCTCCGCCGCCAGCAACGGCATCGCGCCTGCGCGACTCCTGCAGATCGTCGCCAGCGGCGCGTTCGGCAAGGCAGCCATGGACATGGGCGCCGCCGGTGCCGCGAGCGGCGCGCTGTTCCATTTCGGGTTGTCTCTGCTCTGGGCCGCCCTGTTCGCGGTGATCGCCGCACGCTTCAGCGCTGTGAGCGCAAAGCCGTGGTTGTCCGGGCCCGTATTCGGCGTGATCGTGTTCTTCGCGATGCGCCTCGTGGTGCTGCCGTTGTCCGCGTATCCGAACCCGGTGCGGTTCGCGATGCCCGGCGCGTTCTACGACCTGCTCTCGCACATGTTCCTGTTCGGACTGCCGATCGCGCTCGCGAACCGCGCGTTCGTGTCGCGCCGGTGACGCGAACGCGCGCGCCTACCCGCGACGGCGGTATTGCTGGAATCCATCGAAGATCCCTCAAGGAAGTTCCATGTCCAAACCCTCGGTCAGCCGCACGCCTTACCAATTCGGCGATGCGTTCAAGGCGAACGTCGAAGTCGTGCGCGCCACGGCCGCCGATGCGGAAGCGCTGCTGCATTCGAGCGGCGAACTGAAATTCGGCCAAGGGCTCATCGCGACGATCGTCGCGCTCGCGCTCGGCGTCCTGTGCCTGCTCGGTGTGCTTGCCTTCCACTACCCCGAATACCTGACCACACCGGAACTGCGCCAGAAATATTCGGTCGATGTCCTGCGCCATGCGCTGTTCGCGGCGCTGATCGTCGCCGGCGGCTTGTCGCTCGCGAACCTCGTGCTCGGCGTGCGACGCAATCTCAACCTGCTCGCCTTCGCGCTCGTCATCGCCGCGGTCGCGTTCGGCGGGTCGCGCGTGCCGGTTGGCGATTTTCCAGACCACACGCCGTACATCGGCCTCGACTGGTTCATCCTCGATCTGCTCGGCTCGACTTTGATATTCGTCGCGATCGAGAAAATGTTCCCGTTGTACAAAAGCCAGGCTGTGTTCCGCCGCGAATGGCAGACCGACCTCAAGCATTTCGCGGTCAACCATTTCCTCGTCGGCCTGATCCTGCTCAGCGTGAACTTCACGATCCACCACGGCTTCAGCTGGCTCGTCAGCCACGACTTCCAACTCGCCGTGCAGAAAGTCTGGTTTTTGCCGCAATTGCTCTTAT
>JAKPAN010000135.1 GCA_029779475.1 Pseudomonadota bacterium | reverse complement strand
CCTTCACGCCGGCGAGATTGGCGAGTTCCTCGACCGCGTCGGGGAATTCGAGGCGGTCGTAATTCATGAGGAAACCGATCGCGCTGCCGTGCGCGCCGCAGCCGAAGCAGTGGTAGAACTGCTTGGTCTGACTCACCGTGAACGACGCCGAGCGCTCGTCGTGGAACGGGCAGCGTGACGACCAGTCCTTGCCCGATTTTTTCAACGGCAAACGCTCCTGGATCACGTCGACGATGTCGACGCGAGCGAGCAGGTCATCGATGAATTTTTCGGGGATGCGGCCGGCCATGAGGGCGCAAGAATGACACGCAGGATGCGGCAACGCTGGTGCGCGCCGCGAGCTGTTGCAGCCCGCGGCTCGTTGAACGGCCTCGTCAGCCGAGCTTGGCCTTGATCAGCGCCGACACCTTGCCCATGTCGGCGCGGCCGGCGACTTGCGGTTTGACGAGGCCGACGACCTTGCCCATGTCCTTGGCGCTGCTCGCGCCGGAGTCGGCGATCGCCTTGGCGACGATGGCTTCGACTTCTGCATCGGGAAGCTGCGCGGGCAGGTAGGTTTCAATCACGCCCATTTCGAAGCGCTCGACGGCGGCGAGGTCTTCGCGGCCGGCGCCTTCGTACTGCGTGATCGAATCCTTGCGCTGCTTGAGCATCTTTTCGAGCACGGACAGCACCTGCGCGTCGTCGAGCTCGATGCGTTCGTCGACTTCGCGCTGCTTGATCGCGGCGTTGACGAGGCGGATCACGCCGAGGCGTTCCTTGTCGCCGCCCTTCATCGCGGCTTTCATGTCGTCGGTGAGTCGGGCTTTGAGGGTCATGTCGTGTGGCCTGGGTGATTCATCAAAAAACACAAAAAGCCGACTGCGCTCTCGCGCCGCCGGCTTCTCGCAGCCCTGGATTCGATGACGGGCGACCGAAGCCGCCCGACGGCGTCAGTACAGGCGCTGACGCTTCGTCACGTCGCGCGAAACGCGGCGCAGGTGACGCTTGACCGCAGCCGCGCGCTTGCGCTTGCGTTCCTGGGTCGGCTTTTCGTAGAACTCGCGCTTGCGCACTTCGGCGAGCACGCCGGCTTTCTCGCAGGTGCGCTTGAAACGGCGCAGGGCGAACTCGAACGGCTCGTTTTCGCGAACTTTGACGCTGGGCATTGGAACTCCGCTTGCCTGTGGACCCGGGGCTGCCGGGGAAAGAGCCGTGTATTCTAGCGCGATGACGCAAGCCATTGCAAAACCGGGCAAGCCGGCCGGCCCCGTGCTCGGTATCGAGACCTCGTGCGACGAAACCGGCGTCGCCATTTTTGATCCGGCGCGTGTCGATCCGGCACACCACGATGCCGGCCGAGGCCTGCTCGCCCACACGCTCTACAGCCAGATCCGCATGCACGCCGACTACGGCGGCGTCGTGCCGGAACTGGCTTCGCGCGACCACGTGCGCAAGCTCCTGCCGCTCGTGCGCGAGACGCTCGCCCGCGCGAACCTGACCACGGCCGACCTCGGCGGCGTCGCCTACACGTCCGGGCCGGGCCTGGTCGGTGCGCTGCTCGTCGGCGCTGCGGCGGCGCGTTCGCTGGCTTGGGCGCTCGGCGTGCCCGCGATCGGCGTGCATCACATGGAAGGCCACCTGCTCGCGCCGCTGCTCGAAGCGGACGCGCCAGAGCCGCCGTTCGTCGCCCTGCTCGTGTCGGGCGGGCATTCCATGCTCATCGAAGTTGCCGCGATCGGCCGCTACCGCCTGCTCGGCGACACGCTCGACGATGCTGCCGGTGAGGCCTTCGACAAGACCGCCAAGCTCATGGGCCTGCCGTACCCCGGCGGCCCGGCGCTCGCGCAGCTCGCCGAGCAGGGCCGCGAAGGCGCGTTCCGTTTTTCGCGGCCGATGACCGACCGGCCCGGGCTCGATTTCAGTTTTTCCGGTCTCAAGACGCAGGTGTTGCTCGCGTGGCAGGCGAGCGACCAGAGCGCGCAGACGCAGGCCGACATCGCACGCGCGTTCGAGGAGGCGATCGTCGAGACGCTCGTCATCAAATGCCGCCGCGCGCTCGCCGCGACCGGCGCGAAGACGCTCGTCATCGCCGGCGGCGTCGGCGCCAATCGCCGCCTGCGCGCGCAGCTCGCGCAGGCGGGCGAACGCGAGGGTTTCCGCGTTGCGTTCCCGCGCCTGGAGTTCTGCACCGACAACGGCGCGATGATCGCACTCGCCGGCAGCCTGCGCCTCGCCGCCGGCCAACACGAGACGCCGTCGATCTTCGTGCAGCCGCGCTGGGATCTGGAGAGTTTGCCGGCGCTGGCGTGATGCCGTGTTCCGGGCGAAAGAAAAGCGGGCTTTCGCCCGCTTTTTTTGTGTTGCTGCGTGCGCGGAGCGCGGGTTAGGGGCCGCCGACCCGGGCGTCGAAACCGTTCGTGAAAATGCGATCGGTGTCGAGTTCGTAGGCGCCGATATCCGCATTCGCGCCGACCACACGCGTGTAGCCGCGCTGGTCGGTCGTCCCGCCGGACGGATTGCTGCCCGCGTCGATTGCCGCGCTGCCGACGGGCAGGGCGTGGGTCATCGTCGGGCCGCCGTTGAAGGCCAGAGGCAGCAGTTGCGGGTCGGTCGTCAGCGGCGTTTCCGTGGCCCAGGTGATGCCGCTGCTTGCCACGACGAGGTTATGGTCGCCGCCAATGGTCAGGCTGCCGAAAGTCGACAAGTCGGCGCTCGCCGGCGAAATCGTCGATGTGTTGCCGGCGATGATCGTGCTGGAAATGGTTTTGGCCACCGAGCTGTCGTAGTAGAGCGCGACACCGCCGGCGTTGTTCGCGGCCGAGTTGAGCGTGATCGTGCTGTTGGTGAGAGTCGCTTTCGTGGCGGCGATGCCGCCGCTGTACGCGCCGCTCGGCGCTTCGGTTCGATTGCCGGAAACGGTGCTGTTCGACATTTGCAGCTGCCCGCTGTACCACACGCCGATGCCGCCGGCCCATGCGTATCCGTTCTCGGCGACCGACAGTGCAGCATTGCCGCTGATCGTGCTGGACTGGATGTTCAACAAGGAGCTGTTCGTCGACATGATGCCCCCGCCGCCGCTCCACGAGCCGGTGCCGCCATGCGTGGTGTTGTCGTTGATGGCGCTGGCGACGATCGAGAGCGTGCCCATGTTCAGCACGCCGCCGCCATAGGCTATGGAGCCGGTCGAGGTGGCGCTGTTGCCGGAAATGGCCGCGTACTGGAATATGGGACTGGAGCTTCCGTCCGGGATCGCGCGGCCGAGCACGAGCGGAATCATCCGCGGCTGGGCCGCACCGGCGGTCGACATGACGGGAGGCGGCACAGGCGGCAGGAAGATGCCGCCGCCGTAGGCGATGCCGTTGGCGTTTGCCGTGTTGCCGGTGATCGTCGAGGCGACGACGAACGGCTGCAGTGCCGCTGCGCCACCGCCATAAGCGCTGCCGGGTTCCGTGCTGGTCTGGTTGTTGTTAGGGTCCAGGTAGGTGCCGCCGGCTGCGGTCACGGCGTTGCCGCTGACGTCGGACTTGAACAGGTAGAGAGGCGCCGTCGCACCCATCACCATGACGCCGCCGCCACCGCCTACGAATTGCGGTGACGCGCTCGGCGGGGCGTCCGCTGGCGCCAGCACCTGGTTGACGTGGTTTCCGCTGATCGTGCTGTTGATCAGCGGACCGCCATTGGCGGCAACGAGACCACCGCCGATGGCCAGCTTATTCGCCGTCACCGTGCTGTTGGAGATCGTCGTGTATTTGGCGTAGATCATGCCACCCACGGCGACGCCGCCGCCGTAGGCCGCAGGCGTGGTCGCGTCGCCGATCGAACAGCCGCTGATCGTGGCATGCGTCATTTGCAGGTTGCCCTGCACGAACAAGCAGCCGCCTGCGGTGGGCGAACCGCCGTCGATGCCGCCGCCGCCCGAGCCGCCGGTGATCGAGATGTCCGACAGCGTCAACGAGCCATTGCTGGTGATGACGCGGCCCTGTTGAGCGCCGTCTAGGGTGAGCAGGTCGCGGCCCGGGCCGTTGATGGTGACGTCGGCCGACGTCGTGAGCGAACTGGCGAGCGTGATGCGGCCGCGCAGGTCGCCGAGGTCGATGACGTCGCCGTCGACTGCGCTCGCGAGCGTTTCGCGCAGCGAGCCGGGGCCGCTGTCGCTGAGCGATTGCACGCGTCGCGTCATCGGCACGCGCGACGGCATCGGCGCTGCGGCTTTCGCGGCTGCGGCCTGTGCGAACGCCGCGCGAAGGCGGCTGAAATCGGCGAAGGGCTGCGCCAGCATGGCATTCGCATGCGACGCCATGCCGGGATGCGCGGACCGTTGCGCGGCGCTGCCGGGTTCTGCAACGCCGGACAATGCCAGCGCCAAAGCCGCGGCGAGCGCGTGCGGCGCGCGGCGGGACGCGCGATGGATCGAGATGTTCATTATTCCTCCGGTTCGACCTGGGAGAGCGATGTCTGGCTCCGGTCAAACCTGCCCGCAGCGACCCGGCGACGTGCGCGGATCGAGCCAGACGAAATTGCCGTTGCCCCCTGTTGCGCGTCGTCGCTGACGGCGGCGCAGGGCGCAGCGTAGTTCCGCGCGTAGCCGGTGTCGAGTTGTGGCGCGCCGCGAAATCGTCAGCGCGACGCGGTGTGCGACATCGCCGACGCCTGCATGCCGGCACCGACGAAAGCGAGTACGTCGTGCAGCGTCGGCGCGTGCGAGCGCAGCGGGTGCGACAGCGCGAGCAGCAACGCGGAATGGCCGACGCCGGGATAGATGCGCATCTCGACGCGCTCGCCCTTCGAGCGCAGCGCGGTCGCGAGTTCGCGGCTGTTCTCCGCGTCGACCTCGCGGTCGGCATCGCCGCTGAGCAGCAGCATCGGCGGCTCGCGCCCGCGCACGAAGGCGACCGGTGCGGCCTCGCGGCGTTCCTCCGGCGTGGCGCCGAACACGTCGAGCATTTCGTCGTCGTCGACATCGGCGGGCAGGAACGCATAGACACCGGCCAGACCGATGCAGCCGGCGAGATCGCGCGGCACCAAACCGTGTCGCGCCAGCCAGCGCGGATCCGTCGCGAGCAACGCGGCGATGTGCCCGCCCGAGGAATGGCCCATCACGAACAGGCGCCGCGCGTCGCCGCCGTAGTCGGCAGCGTGATCGTGCATCCATGCGACCGCACGCGAGGCGTCGCGCATGAAGCCGTCGAGGCTGACTTCGGGCAATTTTCGGTAATCGGGGATCGCGACGACCACGCCATGCGCAGCAAGCGCGTCGCCGACGAAGCGATACCAGTCGCGCTCGCCGCCGAGCCAGCTGCCGCCGTAGAAGAACACGACGACCGGCGCGCCCTGCGCGTTCGCGGGCGCATACACGTCGAGCGACAGTTCGCGGCGCGCGTCGAATTCGACGTCGTCGTAATGGCGCACGCCGGCACGGTCGTTGGTCGAGTTGAGTCCCGCGAACAACGCGCCCTGGCAACCGCCGAGCAGCAGCACCGCGCCGAGTGCGCACGCGCGTGCGAGGTGGAGAAGTCGGGCCGGGCCAATCGCGTTCATCGGCGCGCAGTATGCCTCGGCGCGGTAAACGCGCGGACAACGGCCATGCCGCGCGGCTTGTCGCGCGGCGCGCAAAGCAACGATGATGACCGCATCCTTTTGAACCGGCGCCGCCATGGATCACGTTTTCATCGACGACCTGCGCGTCGAAGCCGTCATCGGCGTCTACGACTGGGAACGCACGCTGAGTCAGCCGCTGCTGCTGTCGCTCGGCCTCGGCTACGACAACCGCGCCGCCGCCGCGAGCGGCGCGCTTTCCGAAAGTTTCGACTACGCCGCCATCGCGACTGCGCTGCGTGAATGGGCGGCGGCGTGGAACGGTGAGCTGCTGGAAGTCTTCGCCGAAGACGCCTGCGTGCTGTTGCGCGAACGTTTCGGCGCGCGCGACATCGACCTGCGCGTCGCCAAGCCGCTCGCCGCGCAAAACCTTGGCTGCGCGCGCGTCGGCGTGCGCGTGCGGCGGGCGTTCGCGTGACCGCATCGCGCTGGCTGCTGCTGCTCGGCTCCACGCGGGGCAGCGACGAACGCATCCATGCCGCGCTGTGCGAGCTGCGCACGCTCGGCGAAGCGACATTGCGCGCGCCGATCCAGCACGGCCCCGGTAGCCGCAACGCGCGACGGAACTATTTCAACGCGCTCGTCGAATTCGGTTTCGACGGCGACGCGGAAGAACTCGTCGCCGCGCTGAAAGCCATCGAGATGCGACTCGGCCGCGATCGCGACAGCGATGAGGTTGCGATCGACATCGACGTGCTTGCCCGCGAGGTTGATGGCGTCTGGCGCGCCGATGCACATGCGATCGAGAAGCACGAATTCGAGCAGGTGCACGCGATCACGCTGCTGCGCGCGGCGGGAATCGAGATCGATTCCGCGCCGTATTGAATTGATGCGGGTGCCATATCCCGGCGAAGGCTTCGATTTCAAACGGATGTAAGTGAACCTGAAAACTCATGTCGCCGCCGCCTGCGCGTGGCGGTAAGTTCGGAATTGCGACGTTCTGAACCACCGCAACGCGACAGGAGGCAGCGATGTCACTTTACGCAGCGATCGATCTACATTCCAACAACAGCGTGCTGGCGATCATCGACGAAACCGATGCGCCCTTGCGGCAACGTCGATTGCCCAATGATCTG
>JAKPAN010000134.1 GCA_029779475.1 Pseudomonadota bacterium | reverse complement strand
CGCGCTGGGTTTTTCGATCGACAACCTGTCGCTGATGGCGCTGACGCTCGCGGTGGGTTTCGTCGTCGACGATGCGATCGTCATGCTCGAGAACATCTCGCGCCACATGGACATGGGCAAGGATCGCCTGACCGCGACGCTCGACGGTGCGCGCGAGATCGGCTTCACGATCGTCTCGATGACGCTGTCGCTGGCCGCCGTGTTCATCCCGGTGATGTTCATGGGCGGCATCATCGGGCGGCTGCTGTTCGAGTTCGCGGTGACGATCGTCAGCGCCGTGCTCGTCTCCGGCGTCGTCTCGCTGAGCCTGACGCCGATGCTGTGCAGCCGCATGCTGCGGCCGCTGCACGGCGACGATCACAACCGCTGGTACATGGCCAGCGAGCGCGCGTTCGACGCGACGCAGGATTTCTACCGGCGTACCTTGCAGGCTTGCGTGCGTCATCGCTTCGCCGTGCTGCTCGTATTCTTCGCGCTCGTCGTGGCCACCGCAGTCCTCGCCGTGCGCGTGCCGAAGGGGTTCCTGCCCAACGACGACACCGGCCAGCTTTTCGTGTTCACGCAGGCCGCGCAGGACATCGGCTTCGACGCGATGATGGACAAGCAGCGCCAGGCGGTGGAGATCGTCCGCAAGGATCCGAACGTTGACAACGTGCTCGCCTTCGTCGGCGCCGGCGGCAGCAGCGCGACGCTCAACCTTGGCCGCATGATCGTCAACCTCAAGCCGCCGCACGAGCGCAAGAGCGCCGACGAGGTCGTGCATGAGTTGCGCCCGAAATTGCAGAACATTCCCGGCCTTAAGGCATTTCCGCAGAACCTGCCGCTGATCCGCATCGGCGGCAAGCTCACCAACAGCACCTACCAGTTCGTGTTGCAGGACACGGACACCAGGCAGCTGTTCCAGTGGACGCCCAAGCTCGTCGCTGCGCTGTCGAAGCTGCCCGGTTTCCTCGACGTCAGCAGCGACATGCTCATCGCCAATCCGCAGCTCGACGTGGCGATCGACCGCGATGCCGCCGCCGCGTACGGCGTCACACCCGACGCGATCGAGAACGCGTTGTACCAGTCGTTCGGCCCGGCGCAGGTGTCGACGATCTATACCGACTCGGATCAGTTCTGGGTGCTGCTGCAGGTCGATCCGAAACGCCAGGCCGATCCGAACGTGCTCTCGCAGATCTACGTCACGCCGACGCAACCGCCGCAGAGCGCGAGCGGCAATGCGACCGCGACGCCGATCGGCCAGCTCGTGCCGTTGTCGGCGGTCACGAAGACCGGAAACTCGGTCGGTCCGGCGACGATCAACCATCTCGGCCAGGTGCCCGCGGTCACGGTGTCGTTCAATCTCGCGCCGGGCATGGCGCTCAGCGACGCGGTCGCCGGCGTCGACAAGGCGGTCGCGGAATTGAAGCTGCCCGATTCGATCACGGCCTCGTTCCAGGGCACCGCGCAGCAATTCCAGGATTCGGTCGCGGGCATGGGCGTGTTGCTCTTGCTCGCGATCTTCGTCATCTACCTCGTGCTCGGCATCCTCTACGAAAGCTTCATCCATCCGCTGACGATCCTGTCGGGATTGCCGACCGCGGTGTTCGGAGCGCTGCTCACGTTGTGGATTTTCGGCAAGGATCTCGACCTGTACGGCGCGGTTGGCCTGATCATGCTCATCGGCATCGTCAAGAAGAACGCGATCATGATGATCGATTTCGCGCTCGAGAAGCAGCGCGACGGCGAGGACGCCGAGCATGCGATCGTCGACGCCAGCGTGATCCGCTTCCGTCCGATCATGATGACGACGTTCGCAGCGCTGATGGGCACGCTGCCGATCGCGCTCGGCTTCGGCGCGGGCGCCGAGGCGCGGCGTCCGCTCGGTCTCGCCGTCGTCGGCGGGCTCATCACCTCGCAGTTGCTGACGCTCTACATCACGCCGGTGATCTATCTCTACTTCGAGCGTTTGCAGGAGCGGTTGCGCGGGCGGCGCGCGACGACGAACGCGTCGAACGCGATTCAGCGATAACCCGGCAAACGCCGCGACAGGTCGAAACGCACACGCACGACGCCGGGTTCGTCCGCCATCGATTCGCGCGCGGCGCCGAGACGCTGCGAAAAATCGAGCATCAATGCGTTCTCGGCGAGCACGCTGCCCCACAGCTCGCTCAGTCCGCGCCGCCGCGCGTCGCCGACGAGGCGGCGCATCAGCGCGCGGCCGATGCCGAGGCCGAGCAGGGTCGGATCGACGATCACCGCGAACTCGGCGCTCGGCTTTCCAGCGTCGAGGTAGAAACGCGCCTCGCCGCGGATCTCGCCTTCGTCGTCGACGACGACATACGCCGCGCCGTGCGCGGGGGCGACGTTGGCGAGCCGCGTGGCCGCGTCCGTCGTCAGCTCGTTCATGTGATGGAACGTGCGGTGCCGTATCTGCTCGGGCGTGAGCCGCGCGAACGCGCGCTGCAGCGCAGGCACGTCACTCGGATGGATCGCGCGCACGCGGAACGTGTGCCCGTCCGCGGCGCGGAACGCGCGGCCGCGCGCGGGCGTGCCGCGATGGCGTGGCGTTGGGCGGGGCGGATTCGGCGTCGGCGTTGTCATGGCAGGGTGGAAACCATGTGTGTGGCGACGAGCATGCCACGGTTTCGCGCCGGGCTTGCGGCTTGCCGCATAATCGGTGGCGGCGGTTCGGGCGGCATTCGGCCGGCACGCGAGAGCGCCGCGGGGAGACAGACATGAGCGAACGTGAAACGGGCATGCGCGACGTCGATCTCGACGACCTGTGCGCGCGCTGGCCCGGCGCGACGCGTTCGATGAAGTGGGAAGTCGACCTCGTCTGGAGCGTCGCCGGCAAGATGTTCGCGGTGCTGTGCACGCTCGGCCCCGATCGCGGCCGGTTGTCGTTCAAGGTCGAACCGGAGCGTTTCGTCGAACTGCGCGAACAGCCCGGCATGGCGAGCGCGCCCTACGCGGGCAGCATGTTCTGGATCAGCGTGACCGAACCGGAACGTTTCGATCATGCCGATCTCGCCGGCTACGTGCGCCGTTCCTACGAACTCGTGCGCGAAAGCCTGCCGAAGAAAACGCAGGCCGCGCTGGACGCGTGACGCATGCGGTGCGCCTCGCACGCGCTGCACGCGAGGCTCACGGGTCGAAGCCGTTGCCGACAATCTCGTCGATGCGGATCATCGCGACGCCGAACTGGCCATCGCCCACATAGTTGTTGTCGGCCGCGTCGACGTTTGCGGCAAGGCCGGCGAGTACGATCTTGTCGTCGGACTGGATCCGCAGCACCAACACCTGATCCGCGTCCTACCCAGTGGTGGCGTCGTCGAGATCGAAAGCGATGGTGCGGTAGCCGTTGCCGCCGCAACGGTAGTGTCAAGGGATCCGTCCGGATGCAAGCGCGCGACGAGGAAATCGCGGCGGTGTCCAATTCACGGATATTCGCCGGCACGCCTGATGCGTCCATGATGGACGACGACGATGCGGCCGACCTGCGCGAGCGCCTCGCCGTGCGCTGAGCGGCGGAAAATGTCGGCGTTGTCGTGTTGAAATAGACACATCGCGCGTCGACGTCGCGCACCCATCGTTGATACGGAAACCTTCATGTCCAGTGGCGCCGATTCCCTCAAGACGATTTTCTACGCGCTCGGCGCGAACCTCGCGATTTTCTCGGCCAAGGCCGTCGCCGCAGTCATGACCGGCTCCGGCGCGATGTTCGCCGAAGCCGTGCATTCGCTCGCCGATTGCGCGAACCAGGTGCTGCTGCTGTTCGGCTTGAAGAGCGCCAGGCGCGAAGCATCCGACGATCATCCGCTTGGCCAGGGCAAGGCCGTGTATTTCTGGTCGTTCCTCGTCGCGCTGCTGCTGTTCTCGGTCGGCGGCGCGTTTTCGATCTACGAAGGCGTGCACAAGCTCTCGCACCCCGAACCGCTGCGCTGGCCGTGGATCGCGCTCGGCGTGCTCGCGTTCGGTGTCGCCGCAGAAAGTTTCTCGATGTGGGGCTGCCTGCGCGAAGTGAACAAGGCGCGTGAGGACAAGAGCCTGTGGCGCTGGTTCCGCGACAGCCGGCAGAGCGAACTCATCGTCGTCTTCGGCGAGGATTTCGCCGCGCTGTGCGGCCTGGTCATCGCGCTCGCCGCGGTCGCGCTGACGATGACGACCGGCAATCCGCTGTTCGACGCGATCGGCACGCTCGCGATCGGCGTGCTGCTCGTGCTCGTCGCGATCTTCGTCGCGATCGAAGTGAAGGCGCTGCTCATCGGCCAGAGCGCGGACGAGGAATTGCGCCGCGACCTTTCCGCGTTCCTGCGATCGCGCGGCGAGATCGAACGCGTGTTCAACCTGATCACGCTGCAGCTCGGCCCGGACGTCATGGTCGCGATCAAGGCGCAGATGCGCGAATCCTCCGCCGGCGGCATCGTCGACGCGATCAACGCCGTCGAGCGCGACATGAAGGCGCGCTTCCCGCAGATCCGCTGGTCGTTCTTCGAGCCGGACGTGGCGGATTGAACGGTCGCCGCCGCGTCGCGCTCAATCACCGTTGAAGCGCAGTCCCTCAACGATCGTCGTGCCGTCCGGCTTCGACGAGATGCGCGCCCAGCCGATGAGGCCTTCGCGGGTTTTCACGAGGTAATCCGGGTTGAGGCCGTTCTCGTCGTCGCCGTCGACGGCGTTGAGCAGGATCGTCACGGGTGTGCCAGCGTCGAGCGTGCGCAGCGCGTGCGCGGTGTCGCCGCCGCGCGTGGCGGTGAGCGCAAGCGGCGCGCGCGTCGTGCCTTCGATGCCGACGTAGCGCAGCGGTTGTGCGGCTTCGACGTAATGGTGGCCGTCGTAGCGGAACAGTCGGCGGTGGTCGTACATCGAATCGCTTTGACCGAGCACGTAGATTTCGCCGTCGGCGAGGAACACGAACTCCTTGCCGGGCGCTTCGAAGATCGTGCTCGACGGCTGTTCGGCATCGGTGAGCAGGCGGCACATCGGATCGTTGCTCGGGCCGGAGTCGCAGGTCAGCGTCGTCGCCGGCAGACCATGGCCGAGATTGAAACGCAGCGGCTGCGAGGCGTAGACGCCAGCCTCTTCGTAGTTGGCGAGATAGGCCGCGCGATGGTCGGTCTTTTGCGCCTTGTCCGCGGGGTAGCGGATGCGCACGCCTTCGTTCTTCAGGTCGAGCACGACGAGATCCGGGAACGGCGTCGGCGTCGATCGGGTTTTCGTCGTCTTTGCGGCTTTCGGTGCCTGCGCGGGTTTCGCGGCGGCGTTCGCGGCATGCAGCGCGAGGGCGAGGAAGGCGAGGGCGATCGGGCGCATCGGACGGCTCAGCGGTCGTGGCGGGTCGCGCATCGTAGTCGGTGGCGGGGATGTCTGCGATGCCGTCGAGCGTCACGTGAAGACGCCTTTCTCATCATTTTGACGATTTGAGCCAAGTCGCTCGGCGCTGTATCCCGGTCGTCACAAATCTTCAAGCAGCAAATGATGCTCCCCGACACGGGCCTCCACGCGTCGACCCAACGCGGTGAACGTGAACGACAAGGTGGCTTGCAGGGATTCCGCCGCGTCGGCACTCCAGTGCGATTTGGCGATCGTAGTCATCCACTGATCGTAAGCACGTAGTTGCTCGTCGGTGAGATGGAACATCGAGTTATCGATCATGTGAACTTTCCCATGTTGCCGGCTGGAGTCCGGCATAGACCAGCGCCTCCATGAGCATCGCTTTTTCGGCATTGCGCCCGCGTAACAGGTCGTACTGTCTGAGCCTGACGTTCACCGGCCGCATGCAGGGATGGGTCAGCGCGACGACTGCAGAAACCGTGAAATCCAACTCGGGAACTGCAACCTCCGTTTGTATGGATTTTTCGGCGACATCGATCGCTTTCAACGTGCCGGCACTCCAACTCGGATCGACTTTGAGTTTGGTGGCGACGAATGCCGGAACAGCGCTCCCAAGTGTCAGTAGAACCCGCGGCCGCATCATCTCGAGTTGGACGATAAAGAAATCACGGCAAGCAGCAAGGAATTTCTTGTCGCGATGGGCCGGGGTATCGCCAACGTTCCGTGCTTGGTTTCCTTTCCGCAGTCCCATGAAGGCATTACTGAAGAAACAGGAGCGTGGATCGCAGCCTGCTTCGTCCAGAAGTGTCAGCAAGTGATTCCATGTTGGGTCGCTTTCGCGTTCGCCCCGTTCGGCATTGGCCTGAACGTAGGCGCCGTGGGTTCCGAAGTCGCGACCGACAACCATGACGCCTCCATGGGGAAATGTCGGCGTCTGCGTCGAGCCGTTCGGCTGATAGAGGCCGCGGCCGGCAGGAAAGAACGACAGGCCGTCCATGAGCGACGGCACGGGGCCCAGATCGCGCGGATAGCTCTCATCGGGAAACGCGGCCTGCATCTGCCGAAATAGCAAGTCCGAACTGATGCTTGATTTCTCGTCGCGCATGAGGTTTTCCTAGTTGCCGGTCGAAGAGTTGTATGCGCCGCCGTCTCAATGCAAGAGACGATGTGTGTCGCCACCGTGCCGATCGTCACGATGCGCGATCGTGGCACGCAGGCGTATTCTCATGCGCTCACCACGCATCGAAGGGGTCACGCATGCGCCGCGCCGCACCGAGGTCGTTGTCCATCGCCATTGCCACGCTGCTGACCTGCGCCGTCGGCGCGAGCGCCGCGGACAAACCGGCGCCCGTGCTGATCGGGTTCGATGCCGCGGGTTCGTCCGCGCAGCGCGCGCTGGAGACGCGATTCGATGCACAGCTCAAGGCCGACGACCAGCGCGACTGGCTGCACGACATGGCGTCCGAGCCGAACCACGTCGGCTCGCCGCACGACAAGGCGAATGCGGAATACACACTTGCGAAGTTCAAGGAGTGGGGCTGGGACGCGCAGATCGAAACCTTCGACGTGCTCTATCCGACGCCCAAGTCGGAATCGCTCGAGCTCGTCGCGCCGACAGCGTTCAAGGCGAAGTTGCACGAGCCGCCGATCGACGGCGATCCCGCGTCGGCGCATTTCGACGCGGCGCTGCCGCCATACAACGTGTTCGGCGCGGACGGCGACGTCACCGCCGAACTCGTCTATGTCAACTACGGCATGCCCGACGACTACAAGGAACTTGCGCGCCACGGCGTCGACGTGAAGGGCAAGATCGCGATCGCGCGCTACGGCCACGGCTGGCGCGGACTCAAGCCGAAACTCGCCTATGAGCACGGCGCAGTCGGCTGCCTCATCTATTCCGATCCGCGCGACGACGGTTATTTCGAAGGCGACGTCTATCCGAAAGGCGGCTGGCGCCCCGCCGATGGCGTGCAGCGCGGCTCGGTCGCCGACATGGTCCTCTATCCCGGCGATCCGCTCACGCCCGGCGTCGGCGCGACGAAGGATGCGAAACGCCTGCCGATTTCCGAAGCGAAATCCGTGCTCAAGATTCCCGTGCTGCCGATTTCCTACGCCGACGCGCAACCGTTGCTGGCCGCACTCGAAGGCCAGCTCGCGCCGAGCGCGTGGCGCGGCGCGTTGCCGATTTCGTACCACCT
>JAKPAN010000103.1 GCA_029779475.1 Pseudomonadota bacterium | reverse complement strand
CCTTCAGCGCGTCGCTCACCGCGACGAAGATCTGCCGGCCCGGTGTCGGGAACGCGGTGATGCGGTTGTCCTGCGGAGCGACTTCGATCGAGGCGATGTCGGCGACTTTCGCGAGCGCTTCCTTCGCCTGTTGCAAGTTGCCCGCGGTCAGCGACACGGCCTGGTGGTAGCGCGAACGCGTTTCCAGCTCGCCCGGCGTCGCGTCGGCGAGCACGCGGCCACCGGCGATGATGATCGCGCGCGTGCATACGGCATGGACTTCTTCGAGCAGGTGCGTGGAAATCACGATCGTCTTGTCGCGCGCCATCGAATTGATGAGGCTGCGCACTTCCTGCTTCTGGTTCGGGTCGAGGCCGTCGGTCGGTTCGTCGAGGATGAGTACTTTCGGATCGTGCAGGATCGCGCCGGCGAGTCCGACACGGCGCTTGAAGCCCTTCGAGAGCGTGTCGATCGGCTGTTCGAGTACGCGCTCCAGATGCAGGCGGCCGACGGAATCGTCGACGCGCTTGTCGCGCAGGTCGCCGGACAGGCCACGCACGCTGGCGATGAAGTCGAGGAATTCGCGCACGCTCATTTCGCCGTAGCTCGGCGCGCCTTCCGGCAAATAGCCGAGCGCGCGCTTGGCTTCCAGCGGCTGCGTCTCGACGTCGTAGCCGGCGACCGTGGCGCGGCCCGAGGTCGGCGCGAGGAAGCCGGCGATCATCTTCATCGTCGTGGATTTGCCGGCGCCGTTCGGGCCGAGGAAGCCGAGCACCTGTCCGGGCTCGACCTTGAAGCTGATCGCGTCGACGGCGGTGAAGTCGCCGTAGCGCTTGGTGAGTTCGCGGGTTTCTATCATCGTCGTCCGGCTTCCATTTGCAGAAAAAAAGCTCCGCGCAACAACCGTCGCGCAGGCTCGGCCCAGTCGGTGAGTCCCGGCCGCGCGGCCAACAGCGACGCGACGGGAACGCGAAAAGATACCGCAAGCGTCGCGGAAAGTTCCGCGACATCTGCCACGCGCTCGTCAGCCCGACGACGGAATCGACACGACCGCCGGCGGATAGCGACGCCCCGCGCGCAACGGGCGGAAGCACGGCGCGCTCGCGACGAAATCGCGCTCGCTGCCGCGCGCATGCCAGCCGGCGATGCCGGCGAGCGGCAGCGGACGCAGTTCCTGCGGATCGGCGAGCAGCGTGCCCGCCGCGATGCGCGACGCGATGTCGCACTCCGCCTCCGGCCACCGCGCGACAACCGCATGCCTGCGCACCTCTGTGGGCAACGCGGGCACGCGCACGGCGAGCGCCTTCGCGACGGGAAGGTCATGGCCGTTCCAGACGTGTTCGTACAACGCATGGCCGATCACGGTAACCGCGATCGACGCGCCCCACGCAGCGTGCGCATCGCAGAACAAGGCTGGCCAGTCGTGTGCGTCCCACATCGGCAGCAAGGCGTCGTCGGCGAGCCAGACGATCGCGCCCGCTTCGTCGAAATGCGTCAGCGCGCACTGGCCGCGCGTGCGCTGCTTCGGCCCGACGCGCGCGATGTCGGCGACCTGACGCGCGTTGACGGCCCACTTCAACCGCGGATGACGCAACCAGACCAGCGCGTTGAACGCGTCGTGCGCGCTGCCTTCGCGCGTGGCGAGTACGCCGCGTTCGGCGATGCGCGTTTCGTAGTGCAGATCGTCGTCGAGCAGCTCACGCGTCTGCGCGACGAAGCGCGGACGCGCGATGCCGTCGCGCGTTTGCTCGACGATGCGGCGGCGTTCCCATTCGTCGAGCGATGGCAACCGAGCATCCGATTCGAGGCATGCGCGCAGCAGCGGATGTGCGATCGTTCCCGCCGCGCACGATGCAGGCATGGCCATGGCCGCGTTCACGAATGAGGACCGTCGAAGAACACCGAGACGCCGAATCCCGCCTGCCAATCGGTCGTCGCGCGATCGAGCGCGCGCAGGAACGATGCGTCCAGCTGCACGTATTTCGTGACCATCCAGGCGACTCCGCCGCCAGCCTCGCGCGCGTGCTGCGCACGATCGCCGAAGCCGCCTTCGACGTAGGCGGAAAGATCGTCGCGCAGCGACACGTTGTAGGCGAGCGCGCACAACGATCCTTCGCCGCCACGATCGCGGCGATGGTCGAGGTAGAGCGACACGCTGGCTCCGTCGGCGACCGCCCATGACATCGACAGGCCAAGATCCTTCGTGTGGCCCGCACTGCCGATCGGCGCTCGGCCAACCGGCACGCCGAGCGTCAGCAGCAGCGCGGCCGAGAACGCGTCCGATCCACCCGGCACCGCGAGCTTGACGCCGACACGCGCGTCGCCGCCCGTCGCGGCGGATGCACGCATGCCGCCCGGTCCGCGCATGCGTTCCCAGCCGCGAGTATCGACTCCCAACTGCAACTCG
>JAKPAN010000050.1 GCA_029779475.1 Pseudomonadota bacterium | reverse complement strand
CGATCGGCAGTTCCGACGAAAGCGGCGACGGCGGTACCAACGTCCGCGTGCGCGCGTTGCGTGCGCGCTGGCTTGCGCTCGCGCTCGCCGCGCGCGGCGTCGCCGATGTCGGCGAAGGCGATGCACAGTCGAATCCCGATCCCACGCAACGCAACGCGCGTGTCCGCGCATCGATCGGAGGTGGTCGATGAGCGCTGGCCCATTCAAGGTGTGCATGCTCGGCGACTTCGGCGTCGGCAAGACGAGCCTCGTCTCGCGCTTCGTGCGCAGCACGTTCTCGGACAAATACATGACCACCGTCGGCGTCAAGGTCGACAGCAAGGAAGTCGCGCGGCCTGGTCGCGATCCGACCAAGCTCGTGCTCTGGGACATCGCCGGCCGCAACGCGATCGACTCGGTCAGCGCGAACTACCTGCGCGGCGCATCCGCACTGCTGATCGTCGCCGATGGCACGCGCGAGGCGAGCCTCGCCGCGGCGTTGAACCTGCTCATGCAGGCGCGAGGCCTGTTGCCGAACGCGTTCGCCGTGCTCGCGATCAACAAGTTCGACCTGCTCGACCGTTGGGAAATCGCGCCGCCGACGCTGACGCAATTGCGCCGCGCGATGACCGTGTTCGAAACGAGCGCGGCGGCCGGTTCCGGGGTCGAAGAAGCGTTCGCGGCGATCGTTGCGGGGCTCGATCCATGATCGACGCCGACGCGCTGCCGCCGTTCGTCCGCGAGCGCCTGCGCGCATTGCTGCTCGAGCGTTCGCACGCGCTCGTGCTCGGCTTCGATCCGGATTGGACACTGCGCGAAATCCACGGCGACGCCGCGTTCCATGGCATCGATACCGACGCGCCGGCCGCCCGCATCGCCGCGTTGCAGGATCTGTTCGTCGGCATCGACGTCGGCGACGACCAGGAAATCCCGTTCGTCGAACTCGCCAACGGCCGCAGCGTGCACGTGTACCTGCTCGCGGACGGCGAAAGTTTCCATCTGCTCCTGCTGGATGCCGACGAGGCGCGCGCGACGCAACGCAGCCAGCAGCAACTCGCCAACGAAGCCGTGCTCGCCGGGCATGCGAAGTCGAAGGCGATCGACGCGCTGCGCAACATCCGCAACGAACTCGAACGCCAGCGCGCGCGGCTCGAGGAAGCGAACGCGCTGAAGAACGCGTTCATCGCGACGATGAGCCACGAATTCCGCACGCCGCTGACCTCGGCCTTCGGCCATCTGCGCTTGCTCGAACAACAACTGCCGCCTGGCGAAAGCGGCGACGCGCTGCAGGCGGTGCGGCGCAGCCTCACCTATCTTTTCGCCTTGGCCGAGAACCTGCTCGAATACGGCCGCGGCGAAGCGGGCGGCGGTCTGCTCTATCCAACCGATATCGACCTCGACGCGCTGCTCGCCGACTGCGAAGCGATGTTCTGTCCTCTCGCGGTGGCGAAGAATCTCGTGTTTCGCGCGACCCTCGAACGCAGCGACGCGACGACACCGCGCTTCGACGAGGTCAAGCTGCGCCAGATCGTCATCAACCTGCTGTCGAACGCGATGCGCTACACGCATAGCGGCGAAGTCGTGCTTGCGTTGCGTTGGGCGGATGCACGGCTGCATGTCGAAGTGTCCGACACCGGCATCGGCATCGCGCCGGAATTCCAGGCGCGCGTGTTCCATCCATTCAACAGCGGCGCGCAGTCGGGGAGTCGCGGCGCGGGACTTGGCCTGAGCATCGTGCGGCGTCTCGTCGAACAGATGCAGGGCACGCTCGCTCTGCAGTCGGAGCTCGGCGTCGGCACGCGTTTCACGCTCGACCTGCCGGGCGCCGCCGCGTCGCCATCGACGAACGACGCCGCGCCGGTGCATGGCCGCGTGCTCGTCGTCGAGGACGACGTCGACGTGTCGCGCCTGCTCGAAGTCGCGTTTGAAGGAATCGGCTTGGACGTCCGCGTCGTCGGCGAGGCGGCCGCCGCAATCGAGGTCGCGCTCGCCGAGCCGCCGCGCCTGCTCGTGTTCGATATGCACCTGCCGGACCTGTCCGGCTGCGAAGCCGTGTTCCGCCTGCGTGCGCAGGGTTATCGCGGCGCGATCCTCATGCTTTCCGCCAACGCGAGCGCCGATGCGCGCGACGCCGCGCTGCGCGCCGGCGCGGATCGCTACCTGACCAAGCCGATCGATTTCGCGAAACTCGAAGCCGTCGCGCGCGAATTGCTCGCGCGCGAGTGAGTGCGCTGCGCGCGGGCGCACGCAGCGCGAACGCGGCGAATCAATGTGGCCACAACCACGCGAACGTCGCGCCGGTGATGATCGCGTAGAGGATGCCGTCGGCCGAATCCTTGAACACCGCGCTCCACGGCTGGCCCCACCAGATGCCCTGCACGAAAGAGCCGAACGCGTAGCCGAGGATCGCCGCGAGGCCGGTGGTGTGGAAGACGACGTGGCTCGACGCATTGCCGCCGAGTAACGGCGCCGCGATCAGCGCGCACAGCAGTGAGACGAACAGGCAATACACGAACCATTGTGCGAGCGGCTTGCCCATGCTCGGCGCCTGTCCTGCGCGCAGCGTGATCTTCGCGATCGGGCCGCGGCGGAACTTCTCCTGCATCTGCGGACTCGCCATGTCCTTCATGTCGCTGCAATACGGAACCACGTAGATGCCCGGCGCGGGATTGCCCTTGCGCAACGCGTCGGCGACGTCGTCTTCGTTGGAGAAACCGTGGTAGTCCGGCGCGTGCCACTTCAGCACCATGTGCACGAGCGCGCTGGCGATGAAGACGAACACGGCGGCGACGAGGATCGGGAGCCACAACAGGGCGATGACGTTCATGGTGTTCTCCGGTGACGGGTTGAAGATCGGGGTACGGCTCAGTCTTCCTCGGGCCGAGGCTTGTACGACTCGACGAGCTGCTTCTGGATGTGCGCGGGCACCGGTTCGTAGTGGCTGAACTCGATCGTGTAGCGTCCCTCGCCGCCGGTCATCGCCTTGAGTTCGGTCTGGTAGTCGACGATCTCGGCGAGCGGCACCTGCGCCTTGACGACGATCTCGCCGCCGCGCAATGAATCGGTGCCGTTGATGCGCGCGCGCTTGCCGGCCAGGCTCCCGGTGACGTCGCCCATGTGCGCGTTCGACACGGTCACGTCGAGGTTGACGACGGGTTCGAGCACTTGCGGCCGCGCGTTCGCGATCGCTTCGAGGAAGGCTTTTTTCCCGGCGGAAACGAAGGCCACTTCCTTGGAATCGACCGGATGGTATTTGCCGTCGTAGACGATGACGCGCACGTCCTGCAACGGGTGCCCCGCGATCGCGCCGTGGTCGAGCACCTGACGCACGCCTTTCTCGATCGCGGGCAGGAACTGGTTCGGGATCGTGCCGCCTTTGACTTCGTCGACGAACTCGAAGCCGCCGCCGCGCGGCAGCGGTTCGATGCGCAGGAACACTTCGCCGAATTGTCCGGCGCCGCCGGTCTGCTTCTTGTGGCGATGATGGCCTTCGGCTTTCGCGCCGACCGTCTCGCGGTAGGCGATGCGCGGCGGGCGCGTCGTCACCTCGACGCCGTAGCGTTCCTTCATGCGTTCGAGCATGAGCTTGAGGTGCAGGTCGGACAGACCGCGCACGATCGTCTCGTTGAGTTCCTTGTTGTGGTCGACGCGGAAGCATGGATCTTCCTCGCCGAGCCGCGCGAGCGCGTTGGCGAGTTTCTGTTCCTGGCCCTTGTGCGCGGGTTCGACGGCGAGACCGAACATCGGCTGCGGGAAGTCGATCGGCGCGAGATGGATCTGGTCTTCGTCGTGCGAATCGTGCAGCACGGCGTCGAAGTGGATGTCCTCGACCTTGGCCACCGCGGCGATGTCGCCCGGAATCGCCTGCTCGATCTCGACGTGATCCTTGCCCTTGAGCTTGAACAGGTGGCCGACCTTGAACGGCTTCTTGCCGTCGTCGATGAACAGCTGCGTGTCCTTCTTCAGCGTGCCTTGGTAGACGCGGAACACGCTGAGCTTGCCGACGAAGGGATCGTTGACGATCTTGAACACGTCGGCGATGACGTGCTTGTCCGGATCGGGCGTCGCGGCGATCGGCTGCGCGTTCGCGCCCGTGCCTTTGACGAACGGCGGCAGATTGCCTTCGAGCGGATTTGGCAAGAGCTTCGCGGCGATGTCGAGCAACTCCTTCACGCCGACGCCGCTGCGCGCGGAGACGAAGCAGATCGGCACGAGATGGCCTTCGCGCAGGCATTGCTCGAATGCGTCGTGCAGTTCCTGTCCCGACAATCCCGCTTCGCCGTCGTCGAGATAGTGACCCATGACGGTTTCGTTGATCTCGACGACTTGATCGATGATCTGCTGGTGCGCCTGCGCAACCGACGAGAAATCGGCCTCGCCTTGCGGCTGGAAAAAGCAATCGACGACGCCCGCGCCGCCTTTTGCGGGCAGGTTGATCGGCAGGCATTCGCCGCCGAATTCGTCGCGCAAGGCTTCGACGATGCCTTCGAGGTCGACGCCTTCGTGGTCGATCTTGTTGACGACGAGGATGCGGCACAGCCCGCGCTGTTTCGCGCGTTCCATGATGCGCCGCGTGTGGTGCGCGATGCCGGCCGCGGCGTCGACGACGATCGCGCAGGTTTCCACCGCGCCGAGCGCCGACAACGTCTGGCCTCGGAATTCGTGGAAACCGGGCGTGTCGATGAGGTTGACGTGCGCACCGGCGTTGTCGACCGAAGCGATCGAGGCGGCGATCGAATGCTTGCGTTCCTTCTCCATCGCGTCGTGGTCGGACACGCTCGTGCCCTTGTCCACCGAGCCTGCCGTCTGGATTGCGCCGCCGGCATGCAGCAGGGCTTCGAACAACGTGGTTTTGCCGGCGCCCGCTTGGCCTGCGAGGGCGATGTTGCGGATGTCTTGCGTGCTGTAGGACATGGTCGACCTCCCGTTGCAAAAGGGTGGGACCGTCACGGCGACCGGCTCGCGCGCGTGCGCGAGGCTGGGGTCATGGCGGGAAACGCCGCGCCGTCTTCGCGGCGTCGGCATAGACTTGTCCGTTCATGAACGATGGTCAAGGTGCAATGCGCGAACGCGCGCCCGTCGCGGTCTGCGCGCACGGCGCGGGCGGCGGCGGCTGGGAGTGGGCGATCTGGGCGCGCGTGTTCGCCGCGCGCGGCTGGCGCGTCGTCGCGCCGGATCTGCTGCCGGTGGCCGAAGGGCTCGCCGCGACCGCGCTCGCCGACTATCGCGCGCAGGTGCAGGCTTGGTGCGCGCAGGCGTCGACGCCGCCGGTGCTGATCGGCGCGAGTCTCGGCGGATTGCTCGCGCTTTCCGTCGCCGCGCAAGCCAACGCGAGCGCGCTCGTGCTCGTCAATCCGCTGCCGCCTTGGGGTTTGCCGGCCGAGAGACCGACACCGCCGATCGTGCGCTGGGGCAGCGCGCGACGTTTCGCGAGCACGCGTCGCGCCATGCCCGATGCCGACGATGCGGCGCGGCATTTCGCATTCCGCGGTTGGCGGGACGAATCCGGTCGCGTGCTCGACGAAGCGCGGCGCGGACTCGCCGTCGCTGCGCCGGATTGCCCGACGCTGGTCATCGCCAGCGAAGGCGACAACGACATTCCTTGCGCGTCGAGCCGTAGGCTGGCGCAGGACTTTCGCGCCGAATTCCGCGAAGTGGCCGGCGCGAGCCACGTCGGGCCGCTGCTCGGTCGCAGCGCGGCGGGCGTCGCCGAAAACGTCGTCGATTGGCTGCATCTGCGGCTTCGCGAGGGCCGGGTTTAACCTCGGCTTATCACGCCGCCCGTATCCTGCGGCGCTTTGCGAAGCGCGCACTGCCTTGGCCGACACCGACCAGCCCGATCCAGCATCGCCTGCCGTGCGCGAAGTCCTGTTGGACGCGCCCGGATCGTTGCGTCTCGCGTCCGACGCGCTGCCGTGGCAGCGCAGCCTGCGCTGGGAGAAACCGCTGCGGAACCGGCGCGTGTTCTGGCTCGGTTTCGCGCTCGCCTTCTTCGTCACCGTGCTCGAAATCGGCGGCTTCGCGCTCGGCATGCGCTCGTACCACAGCGCGCACCATCGGCGCGCGACGGTGCCGCAGGTGATCACCGTCCAGCTCATCGAACCGCCGAGCGAAACGCCGCCACCGCCGCCCGAACCCGAGCCGGAGATGCGCGCGCGTCAGAGCCGCATCGCGATCGCGCCGCCGCAGGTCAAGCAGACGCCGCCGCCATCGCGGCCCGAGGAAAGCAGCGACGCGATGCGCGCGCGCATCGGCGCCGGCGCGCCGTCCGCGCCGCTCAAGTTGTTCAACGCCGACGGCAGCGTGCGCATCGGCAATGGCGACGCGCCGATCCGCGCGCCAGTCGACAACAAGCCCAGGACCGAACGCGAAGCCGCCGCGCAGCGCTGGGCGCGGATCGAGGAACGCGGCAACCCGCTCGACTGCCACAAGACGCGCTTCGCCGGCGCGTTCGCGCCCGACATGAGCGCGGGCGACAAGGTCGCGTCGAAGTACCTCAAATGGATCGGCCTCGCCGATCCGGAAGCGATCAAGCATCGTGCGGAAAAACGCGCGGAATCGGGCGGCTGCGAGCCGGCGAAATAGTCCGCCGCCGCCTCGCCGCGGTTATCCTTGCCTCGCGCCGCTCCGCGCATTTCCATTTTCGATTCGACGATGCGCGACGACGACGTTCCGCTGTGCGTGGACATGGACGGCACCCTGGTGCTCGGCGACCTCGGCGTCGAATCCGTGCTCGCGCTCGTGCGGCGCAATCCGCTGTACGTGTTCGTGTTGCCGTTCTGGCTGATGCGCGGACTCGCGCATTTGAAGCGCGAAGTCGCGCGCCGCGTCGAGCTCGACGTGACGCGCGTGCCTTGCGACGAGCGCGTCGTCGAATGGCTGCGCGGGCAGAGCCGACGCCCGCGCGTGTTGTGCACGGCATCCGATGCGTCGCTCGCGAATGCGTTCGCCGCCCAAGTCGGCCTGTTCGACGCGGTGATCGCCAGCGATGGCGTCACGAATCTTTCCGGTTCGCGCAAAGCCGCGGCGCTCGTCGCGCGTTACGGCGAACACGGGTTCGATTACGCGGGCAACGCGCACGCGGACATCGCCGTCTGGGCGCATGCGCGACAGGCGATCGTCGTCAATGCGCTCGCAGGCGTGTTGCGCGCGGCGCAAGCGCAGGGCCGCGTGGATCGCGTGTTCGCGCGCGCGGGCGGCGCGTGGCGCGAGACGTGGCGCACGCTGCGTCCGCACCAATGGGCGAAGAACCTGCTCGTCTTCGTCGCGCCGCTGGCCGCGCATCGTGCCGATGCCATGTCGGCGCGGCACGCGCTCGTCGCCTTCGCCGCGTTTTGCCTGTGCGCGTCGGCCGCGTACGTGCTCAACGACCTGCTCGATCTCGACGCCGACCGCCGCCATCCGCGCAAACGCTTGCGTCCGTTCGCGTCGGGACGCTTGTCGCTGCTCGCGGGCCTGTTCGCGACGCCGATCCTCACGCTTGCCGCATTCGCGCTGGCGGCGACGCTGTCCGGCGAATTCGTCGCGACCCTGTTCGCCTATGGCACGACCACGCTCGCGTACTCGCTGTGGCTCAAGCGATTGCCGGTCGTCGACGTGCTCGTGCTGGCGACGCTGTACACGCTGCGCATCGTCGGCGGTGGCGTCGCGATTCCGGTCGACGTGTCCGGCTGGCTGCTCGCGTTCTCGATGTGCCTGTTCCTCGGCCTCGCCATGCTCAAGCGCGACACCGAGATCGCGCGCATGCCGGCCACGCCCGACGCCGCACTCAGCGGCCGCGGCTATCGCGTGCGTCATCGCGGCGCGATCCGAGCACTCGGCGTCGCCGCTGGCATCGGCGCGGTCGGCGTGCTCGCGCTCTACATCGACAGCACGAAAAGCGCGGCGCTGTACGCGCACCAGCATCGGCTGTGGTGGCTCGTGCCGCTGCTCGCCGCATGGATCGCGCGCCTGTGGCGCCTCGCCGCGCGCGGACGCATGCATGACGATCCGATCGTGTTTGCGTTGACGGACGTGGCGAGCCTGGTTGCGCTGCTGCTTGGTGCGGGGATCGTGTTTGCGGCGTTGTAGCCGAGCGTCGCGCACGATGGCGCGGGCGGACGTCAGGAGGGCGCGTCGTCGCCCAGCCGTCGCGATGCGTCAGGGAATCGGATATCGAAACGACGCGGTTCCGATCTCACGGTATCCATCCGACGTTCTTGCGCCAGAGATTTCCTTCCGCCTGCCGGATCGCGTATTCGTCGCGCGTGGGCAACGGGGCGTCCCGCAGTCGAGACAACGATGCGTCGATCGAACCAAGGCCCGCTTCTCGCCGACGCGCGTCGACTTGATCCGGGTCGTCCAGCGCGTTCAATGCCGGGCCATCGGGTGTGAGGTCGACCTGCGTTCCGAAGCGCTGCGGCTTGCCTTCAAAGGTGCGGATGCGGTCGTCGAGGTAGGCGAACTGCCATCGCGGCACGCGCCCGGCGAGGCTCGCTTCATCGACAAGCCGACGGCATTCGCGCATGAAATCCGGTTCGGCGATCGCATGTTGCGCGACCAGCCATGCGGCCTCAGCGCCCTCCGTTCCGACGAGTGCTTCATCCGGCCAACCATGTGCGCCGATGATCGCGCGCAGCGCCTCGGCGTTCGCGCGATGGACGTCTTCCATGCGCGGGTGATAGCCCTCGAACAGCGAGCCATCGGCCGCGAGCTCGGAGCGGACGCGCAGGTCGCGCGCTTGCAGGGCGAGGAGTTCGCGTTTGAGCGGTTCGAGGATCGCGGTCATGGTTCCCGATGTTCGCCGGAAAAGGGATGACGCTTGCGAGTCGGGATTTCGCTTCGTTTCATCCGACTCACGTTCTGTCGCCGAATTGAGCCGCGGCTGTCGCGGAATCTGGCAGCAGATCGGCGAAACAAAAGCCGTCGCGCTCCACGATGTCGCCGACAGTGGCGGCGAGCGGCTCGCGAAACATCGGCCCGGCGAGAACACAAGTGTGGAACTCGCCGTTCTCGCCGCAAGGATCCACGCCCGGCGGCAGATCGTCGACGAACGAGTGGTCGAACGTTCGCCCGGCGAACGAAGGAGGCAATTGTTTCGGATCGACGCAGGTGACGACGGCGACGACGCCCGCGTCGATCATGCGGCGCGCCAGTTGCCCGGTGGGTTCGCCCCAGATCGGGAAGATCGGCCGAAGGCCGGAACCTTCGAGCTGCCTGATCCGATAGGCGCGGATGTCTTCCAGGAACAGGTCGCCGAAAGCGATGTGCGTGGCGCCGCGCTCGACGCCTGCCGCGATGGCGGCGCGCATTTCGCGCTCGTACACCTCGTTGGAACAAGGCCAGGGCAGCGGAACGACGTGCAGCGGGAGTCCGGCCGCGCGAGCCTGCGCTTCGGCGATGGCGAGCCGCGTCGAGTGCATGGCGACGCGGCTGTGCGTGGTGTTGACGGTCGTCAAAAGCCCGACGACTTCCACGTCCGGATCCTGCCTCAGCACGTGCAACGACCAGGCGCTGTCCTTGCCGGTGCTCCAGGAAAGCAGGACGCGCTGTTTCATTGGCCGGAACTTCCATCCATCGCTAGGCGCAAACGGACGACCGGATTCCCGTATGGTCGAACCACCGCGCTCGGCGTCACAACATCCGCATGAGTTCCGCCATCAGCGGCAGCTTGCGCACGCGCACGGTGGTCGCCGCGTAAACGGCGTTCGCGAGCGCGGGCGCGGCGCTGGCGCTCGCGAGGGCGGGGTCGATCGGGTCGGCGTTCGACTCGACGATCTGCACCTGCGTGGCGCGCGGCGAGGCGCCGATGCGCAGCAGCGGATAGTCCTGGAAGCCGTGTTGCTGGACGCGGCCGTCCTTGAGCGTGATCGCCTGATACAGCGCGGCGGAGATGCCATCGAGCATCGCGCCCGCGATCTGCGCTTCCGCATTGAGCGGATTGGTGACGCGGCCGATGTCGGCGACGCAGACGGCGCGATGGATCTGCAACTGGCGGCCTTCGACCGACACCTCGAACGCATGCGCGAAGCAACCGCCCGCGACCGCGTGGCAGGCGATGCCGAGGCCGTGGCCGTTGCTGCGCGGCGTCGCCCAGTCGATGCGCGCGGCGCATTCGCGCAGCACATGCGCGAGGCGCGCGGTTTCAACGCCGCCGGTCGTCGCCGGCGCGTGTGCGTCTTCGAGCATGGCCAGGCGCAGCTTGAGCGCGTCCTGTTTCGAAACGACGGCGAGTTCGTCGATGAAGCTTTCGACCGCGAACGCGCGGAACGCGTCGAGCCAAGCACCCGAAGCCAGCGGCAAGCGCGTCGGCAGCGCGAAGAACGTCTGTTCGAGATGCGCGACGTGGCCGGCCGGAAATTCGCTGGCGTCGAGCAGCCCGGCGTTCGGCGTTTTCGCATCGAGCGGCGTCGCCGCGCAGCGGTGCGACCAGCTCGCGACGCGATTGCGCGCGTCGAGCGACGCGGCGAGCGCGTGCACGCCGAACGGGCGGTAGCGGTCGTGCTGGAGATCGTCCTCGCGCGTCCACATGAGCTTGATCGGCTTGCCCGCGGCCTTCGCGATGACGACGGCCTCGGCCACGTAATCATTGTCGAGCCGGCGCCCGAAACTGCCGCCGCCGCGCGGCAGTTCGATGGCGATGTCCGTGCGTTGCAGGCCGGTGAGCTTGGCGACGAGACGCGAGGCGCCGTCGGGATCCTGCAGCGGCGCGACGAGGCGTGCGCCATCCTGCTTGAGGTCGATGAGCGCGCCGAGCGGTTCGAGCATCGCATGCGCGAGGAACGGCAGTTCGTAGCGTGCTTCCAGGCGATGCCGCGCGGGCTGCTTGCGCAGTTTCTCGGCTTCGCCGTCGTTGCGCACTTTGATGCCGCCTTCGCCCGAGTCGAGCACGGTGTGCGCGCGGCCGACGAGCGCGGCGCTCGATTCGGGTTCGGCATTCGCGTCGGCAGGTTTCCATTCCACGACGAGTGCGTCACGGCCCTGCAACGCGGCCCAGGTGTGTTCGGCGAGCACGGCGACGCCGGCCGGCAACGCCGCGTCGGCATTCTTCGGCAGTTCGATGACGTCGACGACCCCGGCGACTTTGCGCGCCTTTCCATCGTCGAACGAGGCAAGCGTGCCGCCCGCGAACGGGCAGCGCGCGATGACTGCGACGAGTGCGTTCGCGGCGTATGCGTCGATGCCGTAGAGGCGGTGGCCGGTGGCGATCTCGCGCGCATCGGCGGTGCGCGTGGGCTTGCCGATGATCGCGTAGGCGTCGGGTTTCTTCAGCGCGGGCGCCTTGTCAGGCGGTGCGATCGTCGCGGCGGTGCGCGCGAGGGCGCCGTAGCTGAGCTTGCGGCCGTCGGGCGCGAGCACGTCGCCGGCTTGCGTGCGCAGCTGTTCCGCAGGCAGTTTCCATTCCTGCGCAGCCGCCTGCACGAGCAGCCAGCGTGCGATTGCGCCGGCTTCACGCAGATGTTTTTGCGAAGCTGCGCCCGACGCGTCGACGCCTTGCGCACCGTAGACGCTAGCCGCGCCGTCGCCATCGCCGTCGGCGTAGCCGTAGGGCAGTTGCACGACGCGCACCTGCGACCAGTCCACGTCGAGTTCTTCGGCGACGAGCATCGGCAGGTCGGTGAACACGCCCTGGCCGATTTCGCAGGCGGGCGCGCCGATGACGATGCGGTTGTCGCGTTCGATGCGCACGAACGGGCCGACCGCGGTGAGATCGTCGCCGAGCAGTTCCGGCGGCACGGTCGGCATCGGCGCAGCGCGCAGGCGCGGCGCGACGAGCAGCGCGCCCGCGGCGGTCAGCGAAACCTGGATGAAGCGGCGCCGGCCGCGGTCGATGGGCGCGCTCATTTCTTTGCGTCCTGCAGGAGTTCGGCGGCGCGTGCGATCGCGCGGCGGATGCGCGGATAGCTGCCGCAGCGGCACAGGTTCGCGATCGTCGCGATGTCGTCTTCGCTCGGCTTCGGCTTGCGCTTGAGCAGGTCGGCGGCGGCGATGATCTGGCCGCTCTGGCAATAACCGCATTGCATCGCGTCGATTTCGATCCACGCCTGCTGCACCGGATGCAGCGTGTCGCCCTCGAGGCCTTCGATGGTCGTCACCGCATGGCGCGCGGCGTCCTTCATCGGCAGCGTGCAGGCGCGCACGGGCTTGCCGTCGACGAGCACCATGCACGCGCCGCACTGGCCGTTGCCGCAGCCGTATTTCGCGCCGGTCAGGCGCAGCGTGTCGCGCAGGAACCAGAGCAGGGGCATCGCAGGGTCGCCGTCGTGGAAATACGGCTTGCCGTTGATGTCGATGGGCAGCGGCGCGGCAGGGCGCGGCGCGTTCGCATGCGCGATGGGCGCGGAGGCCGGCGGCGTGGCCGGTGTTTCGGTCGGGTTTGGCATCCGCGCATTGTGGCATCGGCGGAGCGGGGCGGCGAGATAGGCCGCCACTCGGCCGTGGCGCGGCGAAAGCCCAGCGGCGCGCCGCGCGTGCGCAGGAATACCGGCCTACGGCGGCGTCGGACGTGATTTCGCGCCGGGCAAATGGCGCCAAATGAAGTACACCGGCAGTCCCGCCAGCGTGATCAGCGCGCCCATGCCGGCGTCGGCGGGGCGCTGCCAGATCGTCACCGCGACGACCCACAGCACGACGACAAGGAATGCGAGCGGCAGCAGCGGATACAGCGGCACGCGGAACGACGCGGCTTCCATCGAGCGCGCGCGGCGATACCAGAACAGCGTGCCGATCACTGCGGCCATGCCGATCCAGTCGCCAACCGTCGAGTAGTTGAGGAGCTGGTCGAACGTGCCGGTGAGCGCGAGCACGATCGCCCATGCCGCGAGCAGCAGCAGCGCGACGTTCGGCGAGCGCCAGCGCGGATGCAGCTTGCCGGCGGAGCGGAAGAACACGCCGTCCGCACCCATGACCTGGAACACGCGCGCCGCGCCGATCATCGAGATGTTGCAGAAACCGAGCGTGGAGATGGCGATACCGGCGGCGATGACGCGCGCACCGGGTTCGCCGAGCGCGCGGCGCATGAGATCGGCAGCGGGGGCGTCGCTCGCGGCGAGGCCGTCGTGGCCGAGCACGGCGAGGTAGGCGAGGTTCGCGAGCAGATAGCACGCAGCGACGAGCAGCATGCCGAACACGAGCGCGCGCGGGATCGTGCGTTGCGGGTCGCGCAGTTCGCCGGCGATGTCGTTGACGTAGTACCAGCCGCCGTACGAGAACAGCACGGGCATCAGCGCGCCGATGAAGGCGAGCGGACTCACGGATGCGGGCGGCGCGCTCGGCGCGGGCGCGCCGCGCACGGCGAGGCCGACCGCGATGAGCAGCGCGATCGCGGCGAGCTTGAGCACGGTCAGGATGTTCTGCGCGAGCGAACCGGCGCGGATGCCGAACCAGTTGATGCCGGCGAGGAACACGATTGTGCCGACCGCCCACGGCCCGGGGTTGTCGATCTTCGCGCCGAACGCCGCAGCCGCGTATTGCACGAACACCGTCGCCACCGCCGCGAGCGAGCCGGAATGGTTCACGACGAGCAGGTTCCAGCCGTAGACGAAGGCGACGACGAGTCCGAACGCCTCGCGCAGGTAGACGTAGCCGCCGCCCGCATTCGGCCGCCGCGTGCCTAGTTCCGCGTAGCAGAGCGCGCCGATCAGCGCGATCACGCCGCCGATCGCCCAGGCGAGCAACTGTTCGCCGGACGACGTCGTCGCGCGCGCGATGGACGATGGCGTGAGGAAGATGCCCGAGCCGATCACGCCGCCGACGACGACCATTGCCGCGTCCCAGGTGCTCAGGCGGCGTGCGTAGCCGACTTCGTGCGTGTCCATCGAGACTCCATCGATGCAAGCGCCAAGCATCGCGGTTCGCGTCCGATGTGTCGAGCGGCGTCGGCGAAGGTCGTCATGCTGCGGCCTGCCCGCGAATCGCCAGCGCAATGCCACGGCAATCGCCGCTGTTTGCGTTATGCTGCGCCGCGAAATTTCCTGTCATGGTCGCTCCGTGTCGCCTTCCGTGAGTGCAACCAATCCGCCGCCGCCGGCGTCGATGCCTTGGATCGTCGCCAAGTTCGGCGGTACCAGCGTGTCGACGCGTCCGCGCTGGGAAAACATCGCGCGCATCGCCGCCGCGCATCGCGCGCGCGGTCGCCGCGTGTTGATCGTCGTTTCCGCGTTGTCGGGCGTTACCGACCTGCTCAAACACATCGCCGAAAGCGGCGCCGACGAAGCCGCCGCGCGCGCCGCGCAGGTGGAGATCGTTGCGCGCCACAACGCGCTGTTGACGGATCTCGAACTGCCGCTGCGCAACGCGCTCGAGGGCTGGCTCGCGCGGCTGGATCAGCTCATCGGCGACACGCGCCGCGCGACGCGCGCGCTCGACTGGCAGGCGGAAGTGTTTTCGCTTGGCGAATTGATGTCGAGCACGCTCGGCGCGCGTTTCCTCGCTGCGCAAGGACTCGACGCGCACTGGCTCGACGCGCGCGAACACCTCGTCGCGCAACCGCTCGCGAACCAGGGCGCGTGGAGCCAGACGCTGTCGGCGACCGTTCCGGCGGCCCCCGATGCCGCATTCGAAGGCGCGCTCGCCGCGCGCGGCGAATGCTTCATCACGCAGGGGTTCATCGCGCGCGACGCGGATGGCAAGACCGTGCTGCTCGGCCGCGGCGGCTCCGACACGTCGGCTGGCTATTTCGGCGCGATGCTGCGCGCGGAATGCGTGGAAATCTGGACCGACGTGCCCGGCATGTTCAGCGCCAATCCGCGCCTCGTGCCCGAGGCGCGCCTGCTCGCGCGGCTCGACTACGAAGAAGCGCAGGAAATCGCCACGACCGGCGCCAAGGTGCTGCATCCGCGTTCGCTCGGGCCGCTGCGCCGCGCCGGCGTGCCGTTGCACATCAAGGACACGAATCGGCCGCAACTCGCCGGCACCGAAATCCGCGCCGTCGCCAGCGACGCCGCGCCGTGCGTGAAGGCGATCAGCGCGCGCAAGGGCGTCACGCTGATCTCGATGGAAACGGTTGGCATGTGGCAGCAGGTCGGCTTCCTCGCCGACGTGTTCGAGGCGTTCAAGCGTCACGGCTTGTCGGTCGATTTGATCGGCTCGGCGGAAACCAACGTCACCGTGTCGCTCGATCCGAGCGAGAACCTCGTCAACTCCGACGTGTTGTCCGCGCTCGCGAGCGATCTCGCCAAAGTGTGCCGCGTGAAAGTCATCGCGCCGTGCGCGGCGATCACGCTGGTTGGCCGCGGCATGCGTTCGCTGCTGCACAAGTTGTCGACCGTGCTCGCCGAGTTCGGCGCGCTCGACGTGCATCTCATCAGCCAGTCGTCGAACAACCTCAATCTCACCTTCGTCGTCGACGAAGCGCTCGTCGACGACCTGATTCCGCGCCTGCACGCGCTGCTCATCCGCGCCGACGCGCTGCGCGCGGAAGACGGCGCCGTATTCGGCCCGAGCTGGCGCGAACTCGGTGCCGGCGCTGCCGCTTCAACGCGCGAGACGTGGTGGCGGCGCGAACGCGCCGCGCTGCTCGCGCTCGCCCGTGAAACGACGCCACGCTACGTCTACTCGCTCGACGCCGTGCGTGCGCAGGCGCGTGCGTTGCGCGCGATCGGCTCGGTCGACCGCTGGCACTACGCGCTCAAGGCCAATCCGCATCCCGCGATCCTGCGCGCGCTGCAGGAGGAAGGTTTCGACTTCGAGTGCGTTTCGCTCGCCGAAATCGAAGCCGTGCGCGCGACATTGCCGCAGCTCGCGCCGGAACGCATCCTGTTCACGCCGAACTTCGCACCGCGCGAGGAATACGCCGCCGCGCTCGCGATCGGTGCGCGCGTCACGCTCGACGCGCTGCATCCGATCGAACATTGGGGCGAACTGTTTTCGGACCGCGAGATCCATCTGCGCGTCGATCTCGGCGTCGGCCGCGGCCATCACGACAAGGTGAAAACCGGCGGCGCGGCGTCGAAGTTCGGCGTCGCGCTCGACGAAGTCGAAACGTTCCGCATGCTCGCGCGCAAGGCAAATGCGCGCATCGTCGGCCTGCATGCGCACCTGGGCTCAGGCATCCTCGACGCGAATCATTGGCGCTCGGTTTACGCGCAACTCGCGAGCCTCGCCGAGCGTTTCACGCGCATCGAATCGATCGACATCGGCGGCGGCCTCGGCGTGCCGTCGCGACCGGACGAAGCCGCGCTCGATCTCGCCGCGCTCGGCGCCGCGCTCGCCGAGGTCAAAAGCGCGTATCCGCAATTCAAGTTGTGGATGGAGCCGGGCCGTTTCCTCGTCGCCGATGCCGGCGTGCTGCTCGCGCGCGTCACGCAAACCAAGCGCAAGGGCCACGTGCACTACGTCGGCATCGACGCCGGCATGAATTCACTGATCCGCCCGGCGCTGTACGAGGCCTGGCACGAGATCGTCAACCTCACGCGACTCGACGAACCTGCCGCGCAGATGGTGCAGATCGTCGGCCCGATCTGCGAAAGCGGCGACGTGCTCGGCGCCAACCGCCGCCTGCCCGAATGCCGCGAAGGCGACGTGATCCTGATCGCGCAAACCGGCGCGTACGGCGCGGCGATGGCCTCGCGCTACAACCTGCGCGAACCGGCGACGGAGATGGTGTTGTGACCGGGGCGCGGATCGTGACCATCTTCGGCAGCATGATGTCTGCGCTGGCTGCAACGTGGCTGGCCGCTCGGTTCTACGGGATACTGATTGCAGTAGGAACACATTTTCGAGTTGTTGGTGCCGATTTTTGGTGGTGGATCGGCGTCCCGCTCATGGTTGCATCGTGTGTTTCGGCTGCGTTGGCCACCCGCGGCGACGCTTGGCTACCCGGTGAGTGGACTTTGCGTGGTCTGATAAGGAGAGCGTTCGGCATCGCCGTCCACGCAGCATGGATGTGGTTTGTTTTGCTAATCCTGCTCGGGTTCGCATTTACGCTTCTGCTGGCTGGCGTTCCCTTGCACGGATCGCAACCCGGCATTCCCCCGGACATTGGCGGCATCACTCTAGCCTTTCAGTGGCTTGTCTTTATGGCCGGTGTCGCTTTGTCCCTGTGGGTTGCGCAATGGTTCGCGTCGCGCGCCAAGCTCGATCGAGAAAGCATCGAAGAATGGAAACGCACACGTTGAATAAAGGCAGCCCCCGCGCGGCGCGCGCGTTCCGCTTCATCCGCCGCAGCTACGCCGACGGCATTGCCTCGCTCGTCTACGCCTTCGACGACGGCGCGGAGCTGGTCGAGCGCATCGCGTTCCCGGACGCGCCGGTACTCGCGCCCGAGCGAGCGCAGGCTTTCGACGCCGCGCTCGACCTGCTGCATCTCGTCGCGGGCGTCAGCTATTACAAGGCGGGCGTGCCCGGCGACCTCCGCGTCGAGTCGACGACGCTCGATGAGGCGACGGCGACATTCCTCGATGCACTGTACCTGCATGGCCTCGGCGAATTCGCGTACCACAACAAGCTCGATCTGCGCGGGCGCATCCGCTTTCCGTTTTCGCGGACCTCATCTGGAGCGGCGCCGGCGATTGGCCTGCCGCATCGTGCGCTCGTGCCCATCGGCGGCGGCAAGGATTCGTTGGTCAGCGTCGAAATCCTCAAGCGCGCAGGCGAGGACGCGACCGCCGTTTGGGTCGGCAATTCGCCGCTGATCGAAGCCTGCGCCGCGCGCACCGGATTGCCGTCGCTCAACATTCGCCGCGAGCTGTCGCCTGTGCTGTTCGAGTACAACAAGGCGGGCGCGTACAACGGCCACATCCCGGTGACCGCGATCAACTCCGCGATCCTCGTCGTCGCCGCGATCCTCTATGGTTTCGACGCGATCGCGTTCTCGAACGAACGCTCCGCGTCGAGCGCGACGCTCGAATACGATGGCCAGCCGGTCAACCACCAGTGGAGCAAGGGCTGGGATTTCGAGCGCACGTTCGGCGAGCTCGTGCATGCGAGCGTCGCTGCCGATCTCGATTACTACTCGCTGCTGCGTCCTTTGTCGGAGCTCGCCGTCGCGGAACGTTTCGCGCGCACGTCGCGCTACGACGACGCGTTTTCGAGCTGCAACCGCAACTTCCGCATCCTCGGCCCGAAGCCCGCGGACCGCTGGTGCGGGCAATGTCCGAAATGTCATTTCGTGTTCCTCGCGCTGGCGCCGTTCATGCCGAAGCCGCGCCTGCTCGCGATCTTCGGTCGCAACCTGCTCGACGACGCGACGCTCGCGCCTGGTTTCGACGCGCTCATCGAATACCACGACCACAAACCGTTCGAATGCGTCGGCGAAGGCGCCGAGTCGCGCGCTGCGTTCGCCGCATTGGCCCAGCGCGCGGAGTGGAGCGAGGACGCGTTGGTCGCACGCTTCGCCGACGAAATCGCACCGCAACTCGAGGCGCGCGATCTTGCGCTCGACGCGTTGCTCGCGCCGTCCGGTGAACATCGCATTCCGGAGCGGCTCGTGCCGTTCGTGTTCGATGCGCATTGCTGACCTCGCGGGTCGCCGCGTTGCGGTGTGGGGTTACGGTCGAGAAGGCAAGGCCGCGCTTGCGGCTTTGCGCGTGCGCTTGCCCACGTTGCGGCCGACGTTGTTCTGCAATGAAGTGGAGGCGCGCGCCATTTCGGGTTTGGATAGCGTCGCCACACCGCCGACTGGCGCCGATCTGGCGGCGTTCGATGTCGTCATCAAATCCCCCGGCATCAGCGCCTACAAACCCGAAATCCTCGAAGCGCAGCACAACGGCACGCGCTTCACGTCCGGTACGGCGCTGTGGTTCGCGGAGCATCCCGAGGCCCGCGTGATCGCGGTCACCGGCACCAAAGGCAAGAGCACGGTGACGACGCTGATCGCGCATCTGCTGCGCGCGCTCGGCCGCCGCGTTGCGCTCGCCGGCAACATCGGATTGCCGCTGCTCGAATTGCTCGATTCCGAACAAGCGCCCGATTGGTGGGTCGTCGAACTGTCGAGTTTCCAGACGCGCGAGGCGGCAAACGTCGAGGTCGCCGTCATCAACAACGTTTACGAAGAGCATCTCGACTGGCACGGCACGCGCGAGCGGTACGCGGACGACAAGCTCGCGCTCGCGGCGCAGGCGCGCACGCTGGTCGGGAACGCCGCACAGGCGTCGCTGCTGCCGCGGATCGAAGCGCATCCGCGCCTCGTCGGCTTCGGTCGCGCCGAGGGTTGGCACGTCGATGGCGGCGCGATCTGTCGCGGCGAGCAACGCGTCTTCGATCTCGCGCAATCTCCGCTGCCCGGCGCGCACAACGCGTCGAACCTCTGCGCCGCGCTCGCCGCACTGGATGCGGCGGGCGAGGATGCTGTCGCCGCGGCGCCATCGATCGCGACGTTCCGTCCGTTGCCGCATCGCCTGCAAACGCTGGGCGAGCGCGATGGATTGACGTGGATCGACGACAGCATCGCGACCACCCCGCAGGCGACGCTCGAAGCGCTGGCGAGCCTGCATGGCCGTGAAGTCACCGTGCTCGTCGGCGGCCACGATCGCGGCCTCGACTGGGCGCCGTTCGCCCAGCAGGTGCGCATGCAACCGCCGCATGCGATCGTCGCGATGGGTGCGAACGGGCCGCGCATCGCCGCGCAATTGCGCGAAGTCGGCGGCGCATATCGACTGCAGGAAGTCGCAACGCTTGATGAGGCCGTCGCCTGCGCCCGCGTGCTCACGCGCGAGGGTGGCGTGATCCTGCTCTCGCCGGGTGCGCCGAGTTTCGACCAGTTCAAGGATTACGCAGCGCGCGGCTGCCGCTTTGCCGAACTCGCGGGCTTCGATCCCGCGACAATCGGACAGATCGAAGGTCTCGGCATCGCGTGAGCGCGTGCGCCTGCATCGTGGCCGATCATGCGAACATCCGTGCATGAAGCATCGCTATCTCGTCCTCGTCATGCGCAATCCCGGTTTCGACACCTCGCTGATCGACGCGCACCTGCGTTTCATCGACGACCTGCGCGCGCAGCGGAGGATCGAACTGTCGGGCGGTTTCGGCGATCGTTCCGGCGGCGCTTACCTCTTGCGCGCGGACTCGCTGGACGAGGCGCGTGCGTTGGCCGAACGCGATCCGCTGCACGTGCAGCGCGCATCGACGATCACCATTCACGAATGGAGTGCGGCATGAGCGCGAACAACTCGTCCACACGCATCTGGGATGCGCCGACACGGCTGTTCCATTGGGCGCTCGTGCTGCTGATCGCGTTGCAGTACGCGAGCGGCGAGTTCGGCTGGTTGTCGATGGAATGGCATTTCCGTCTCGGCTACGCGACGCTGGCACTGGTCGTGTTCCGCGTGCTGTGGGGATTCTTCGGTTCGCAGACGGCCCGCTTCAGCGATTTCCTGCGCGGCCCGCGCATTGTGTCGCGCTACGCTGCGGATCTCATGCGCGGCAAGGCCGGGCACGCGGCGGGGCACAATCCGCTCGGCGGCTGGTCGGTGGTCGCGATGCTGGTCTGCGTATTCGTGCAGGCGGTGAGCGGACTGTTCACGAGCGACGAGATCAGCGAAGACGGTCCCTTCGTCGGCGCGGTATCGAATTCCGTCGTGCGTTTGGCGTCGCGCGTCCATTCTTGGGGCGAGACGGTGCTGGTCGTGCTGATCGTGCTGCACGTTGCCGCCGTGCTGCTGCATTGGCTGCTCAAGCGCGACAACCTCGTCGCGCCGATGTTCAGCGGGCGCAAGCCGGGCGCCGAAACGCGATCGCTCCGCTTCGCCAGCGGCTGGCTCGCGCTGGCGTTGCTCATCGTGGCGATCGCGGCGGTGTTCGTGCTCAGCCGCTACGGCGACTGATCAGTCCTTCTTCTTGTATTTCTCGTGGCAGGACTTGCAGGTCTCGGCCACCTTCTTGAACTGTTCCTTGTCCTTCGCCTCGTCGTTGTTCTTGGCCACGGCCGCCAACGCTTTCGCTTCGCGTTCGAAGTCGCGCGCCTTGCCCTGGAAGTCTTCCCAGTTCGTCCAGATGTCGGCCTTCGAGGCGGTGTGTTCGGCATTGTCCGAACCCTTGGGGAATCCTTCGAGAAGCTGATCGCTGAAATTGGCGATGCGGTCGGCGCGCTTGGAGAACTCGGCGGCATCGAATGGCTGCTTGCCCTTGACCATCGCGCCGAGCGGGCCGAAGTTCCAGCCGATCACGGACATCAGCCCCATGCGGTATTCGGCCGCGCCGTCTTCCTTGTTGTGGGCGACGGCAAGTGTGGACAGGGCAACGGCGCAAACGGCGATGAGCACGCGGGACTTGGACATGAAGGCCTCGATCGGAGTGGGCGGAGACGCATGCAAGTTTAACCAAGGCCGTGGGAAAATCCCGTTGCGCTGCGATGGCGGCCCGGCGGCCGTCATCGACGAGCGGAACCTGTGTCGCAAAGTCCTCCGGCGGAGAATCGCGATGAAGCGTTGGCAATGGCTCGGCTTGTTGTGCTGCCTGAGTGTGAATTTCGCGCAGGCGGCGATGGTGGAGAAGAACGTCGGCTACCCCGTCGCCGGCAAGAAGATGCAGAGCGTGCTCGTCTATGACGATGCGGTGAAAGCGCCGCGACCCGGCCTGGTGATGACGCCGGACTGGCTCGGCATCACGCCCGACAGCCTCGCGCTTGCCAAGCAGATCGCAGGCAAGGACTACGTGATCCTCGTCGCCGACGTCTACGGCGCCGACGTGCGCCCGAAGAACGGCGACGAAGCCGGCAAGGCGACGAAGGCGATGTACGCCGATCGCGGTGCGCTGCGTGCGCGCATCAACGCCGCGCTCGCGCAATTGAAGGCGCAAACCAGCAACGCGCCGCTCGACGGCACGCATTGGGGCGCGTTCGGCTTCTGCTTCGGCGGTGCGACGACGCTCGACCTCGCGCGCAGCGGCGCGGATGTCGCCGGCGTCGTCTCCTTCCACGGCAATCTCGGCGGCGATGCGTCGTTCAAGGACGACATCAAGGCCAAGGTGCTCGTGCTGCACGGCGCCGACGACAAGTTCGAATCGCCCGAGCAGATCGCCGCGTTCCAGCAGGAAATGCGTGACGCGAAGGCCGACTGGCAATTCGTCAGCTACGGCGGCGCCGTGCATTGCTTCGCGATCCCGACGGCCGACGGCGCGACGCCGGGGTGCAAGTACGATCCGCTCGTCGCCAAGCGCGCACTCGCGCAGATGCATGCGTTCTTCGCGGAAATTTTCGCCGCTAAATAAGCCCCCAAACACCAGGTGCGCGCCATGGCCATGCCCAAATCGTGGTTCCAGCGTCTCGCCAACGCGGCGTCGCGTGCGACCGGGCGCCCGCTGACGTTCACGCTCGCGGTCTCCATCGTCGTCGTGTGGGCGGTGACGGGGCCACTGTTCCATTTCAGCGATACCTGGCAGCTCGTCATCAACACCGGCACGACGATCGTCACGTTCCTCATGGTGTTCCTGATCCAGAACACGCAGAACCGCGATTCGGAAGCGATGCACGTCAAGATGGACGAGCTGATCCGCGCCATCGAAGGCGCGCACAACGCGTTGCTCGATCTCGAGGAACTCGGCG
>JAKPAN010000029.1 GCA_029779475.1 Pseudomonadota bacterium | reverse complement strand
GATCACATCGGTCCGGTCGATCTCGCGCCGGGCAAGGGCATGGACGTGCGCCCGCATCCGCACATCGGACTGGCCACGGTCACGTATTTGTTCGATGGCGCCATCGAGCATCGCGACAGCCTCGGCAACGACCTGGTGATTCGCCCCGGCGACGTGAACTGGATGACGGCAGGTCGCGGCATCGTCCATTCCGAGCGCACGCCGGCGCCGGAACGCGCGTCGGGCCATCGCCTGCACGGCCTGCAGACCTGGGTCGCGCTGCCGCGCGAATTCGAGGAAACCGCGCCGGAATTCCGCCACTACGAAGCGAGTGCGTTGCCGGAAACCGAGCGCGATGGCGTGCACCTGCGCGTGATCGCAGGCACCGCGTTCGGCATGGAGTCGCCGGTACGCGTCTACGCGCCGACGCTCTACGTCGAAGTGAAGATGCGCGCCGGTTCGCGGCTCTCCGTGCCCGCCGAACATGCCGAACGCGCGATTTACGTGCTCGATGGCGCGGTACGCGTCGACGGCGCGACGTTGCCGCCGTTGCAGATGCTCGTCGTCGATAGCGAAGGCGACATCGACATCGTCGCCGAGGGCGATGTCCACCTGTTCCTGTGCGGCGGCGCGCCGCTCGACGGCGAGCGCGTGCTGTGGTGGAACTTTGTCGCCTCCGACGCCGCGCGCATCGAGCGCGGCAAGGCCGACTGGCTCGCGCAGCGTTTCGGCCAGGTGCCCGGCGAAACCGAGTTCATTCCGTTGCCCGAGCGCTGAGCGCGATCGAGTATCCTGCGCGCCGAGGTCGAACCATGCCGTCATTCGCCAACTTCCGCGCGTTCTATCCGTATTACCTGTCCGAGCACGCAAATCGCTATTGCCGGCGCATGCATTTCGTCGGCAGCACGCTCGTGCTCGTCGTCGTTGCGCTCGCGTGCGCAAGCGGCAACATGAACTGGCTCTGGTTCGCGCCAGTCGCCGGTTACGGCTTTGCTTGGATCGGGCATTTCGTATTCGAGAAGAACCGCCCCGCGACGTTCAAGCATCCGCTCTACAGCCTCGCCGGCGATTGGGTGATGTACGCGGACATCCTGCGCGGCCGCGTGAAGCTCTAGCGACGCTTCGCGATGGAGCCTCTTTCGGCCGGTCCCGCATGCGCGCACGAGCGGTTGCGGCACATCGACGCGCTGCGCGGCATCGCTGCGTTGCTCGTGTTGTGGCGGCATGTCGCGGATGCGTTCGTGGACATCGGTCCGCAAGTCACGGGGCGCTGGATCGCGCAGTGGGCGGATATGGTCGACGCGGGCCGCATCGGCGTCGTCGCGTTCTTCCTGATCAGCGGCTTCGTGATTCCCTTCAGCATCGATCCGGACCGGCCCGCGCCGATTGGCACGTTCCTCATCAAGCGTTTTTTCCGCATCTATCCCGCGTACTGGCTGTCGGTGCTGTTCGGCGCCGCGAGCGGCTACTGGATATGGCAACGCCATTTCGGCGCGGGCGATGTCCTCGTCAACCTGACGCTGTTGCAGGATTTCTTCGGCATCCCGGCGGCGGAAGGCGTTTACTGGACCTTGCTCGTCGAGTGGGGTTTCTACTTCCTGTGCGTGCTGCTGTTGCTGGCGCGCAGCCTCGGCAATGCGCGGCGATTGCTCGCGATTTCGGTGGTCCTGACCGCGGTGTTTTCGATCGGCCTGTTCATGCAATGGCGGACGGGCAGATCGTCGGTTGCCACGACGCTGGAATTCGCCTGCTTGAATTTTTCGATGATGTTCGCCGGCACGGTGTATCGGATGGTGTTCGTCGTAGGTGGCAGCGATGCGTGGACGCGGCGCGGCTTGTGCGCGCTGTTCGCCTGGCATCTGCTGGTGCTTCCCTGCGCGACGCTGCCGCTGTTCGGCATGGAAGGCAATTCGACCGTTCCTTATGCGCTCGGCCTGCTCCTGTTCATCGCCGGCACGAGCATCCTCAAGATTCGCTCGCGTCTGTTCGGCTGGCTCGGCCGCATCAGTTATTCGATCTACCTGTTCCACCCGGTCGTGTTCATGACGCTGCTGTGGGCGATGCAATTCGTGCCGCAGGCTTCGGTGCTTCGTGCGCAGCATCTGGGCGTCTATCTGCTCGTCAACGTCGCGATCACGATCGTCTTCGCCGATGTCATCTACCGCTGCGTGGAGCGTCCCGGCATCGAATGGGGACGGCGTATGTCGCGCAGATGGGCGAAGCGCGTTGCAAAGGAGAGGAGCGCGCCGTCGGCGGCGGGCACGCGGCTGCTCGCCGATCT
>JAKPAN010000024.1 GCA_029779475.1 Pseudomonadota bacterium | reverse complement strand
CGGATCGCGAAGTCGACGTCGCGTGCGGTTTCGGCGATGCCCTCAAGGTGATAGGCGGCGTAATGGAACAGGTCGCGGAACGTCGCCCACAGGAACTGGGCCTGCGGATCGTTCGATGCACGCAGCTGGCCGAACTTCTCGGCCGGATTCTTGATCGCGAGGATCGCGGAAACCTCGTCGCTCGGCTTGGCGCCGGACGCGACGTAGTCCTGCTTGGCGAGATCGAGCACGACGATGTCCTTGCCGCGCTTGGTATAGATGCCGGCGCCGGTCTTCTGGCCGAGCGCGCCCTTGGCGATCAGCGCCGACAGCCATTCCGGGGATTTGAAATGCGCGTGCCACGGATCGTCCGGCAGCGTGTCGGCCATGGTCTGGATCACGTGCGCCATCGTGTCGAGGCCGACCACATCGGCGGTGCGATAGGTCGCCGACTTCGGACGGCCGATCGCCGGGCCGGTCAGCGCGTCGACGAGGTCGAACGGCAAGCCGAACTGCGCGGTGTGATGCATCGTGGCGAGGATCGAGAACACGCCGATGCGGTTGCCGATGAAGTTCGGCGTGTCCTTGGCGTAGACGACGCCCTTGCCGAGCGTCGTGGTCAGGAAGGCTTCGAGGCCGCCGAGTACGCCGCGGTCGGTTTCCTTGTCGGGAATCAACTCGACCAGGTGCATGTAGCGCGGCGGATTGAAGAAGTGGATGCCCGAGAAACGCGGGCGCAGCTTGGCCGGCAGGGCTTCGGCCAGCGCGTTGATCGACAGGCCCGAGGTATTGCTCGCAACGACCGCAGAATCAGAAAGATACGGCGCAATCTTCTTGTAGAGATCGAGCTTCCAATCGAGCCGTTCGGCGATCGCCTCGATGACGAGGTCGCAATCGCGCAGCGCTTCGAGGTTGTCGTCGTAGTTGGCTGCGGTGATCCCGGCGACCTTGGATTTCTCGGCCAGCGGCGCGGGCGACAGTTTGGCGAGGTTGGCGATCGCCTTCTGCACGATGCCGTTCTTGTCGCCGTCCTTGGCCGGCAGGTCGAAGAGCAGGGTTTCGACGTCGGCGTTGGCCAGATGCGCGGCGATCTGCGCGCCCATGACGCCGGCGCCGAGCACGGCGGCTTTGCGGATGCGGAGAGGCGAATGACTCATGGAAAACTCCGGATTGAAATGGCTTTTCGTGAAAAGTGCGGCCAAGGATGGCCGCTGGTGGACGAGACGAAGAGGCGATGCTTCAAAAGCGATCCATTTTCCGTCGAAGCGGCGAGCACGGAAGATCGCAAAACTCACATACCTGGTGCTTTGAGACCGGCGGCCGCGAATGCAACGAGATGGCCGATGGCCTGCTTGCGGTGCGCATCCTCGGACGTCGACGCGCGACGCTTGATGATGCCGAAGTCGGCCATCGCGTAAGTCACGGCGCCGGCGATTATGTCGAGCCGCCAGTACAGTTCTTCCTTGTCCAGATGCGGCAGGAACCGCGCGAAAACCAGCGCGAATTCGCGCAGGACGTGGCCGTAGTTCTCGGACAGGAACTTGCGCAGGCGTTCGTCGTGCTCGGCGTAGGCACGCGCCAGCACGCGCACGAAGGCACCGCCGCCGGCCGCTTGCTGGGACTGGTTCAGGGCAGGGCGGATGAAGGCATCGAGCACGTCCTCAAGCGTTGCGTCTTCGCGCGCGACCGCGGCCGCAAGTGCGGCGAGGCGCTCGCGGTTGAGTTCGTCGAGCCGGCGCCGGAACACTTCCTCGATGAGGCCGTCCTTCGAGCCGAAATGGTAGTTCACCGCCGCGAGGTTGACCTTCGCCGTCGCCGTCACCTGCCGTAGCGAAGCACCCGCGAAACCGTGCCGCGCGAACAAGGTTTCGGCGACGCCGAGGATGCGTTCGCGGGTCGAGAAATTGGCTTGTCCCATGCGCACGTCGCGGAAATCTCGTCAAACGATCGTTTGAATGGTAGAGGTTGCCCAAGCGGGCGGTCAAACCATCGTGGTGCGGCGAGTTCTAAAATTGCTGAGATTTGGCTAGAATCGTTCGCGAAAATGTGAGCTAAGCCTGCGGATTGGCGCAGATTTGGCCCCATAATGCCCCCTTCCGGAGCGTTCCCTTCGACAATCCACCACGGAGACACCGGCACATGGCGCTGGAGCGCACCCTTTCCATCATCAAACCCGACGCGGTCGCCAAGAACGTCATCGGCGAGATCTACACCCGCTTCGAGAAGGCTGGCCTGCGCATCGTCGCGGCGAAGATGAAGCAGCTGTCGCGCGCGGACGCCGAAGGCTTCTACGCCGTGCACAAGGAGCGTCCGTTCTTCAAGGCGCTCGTCGACTTCATGATTTCCGGCCCGGTCATGATCCAGGCGCTCGAAGGCGAGAATGCGATCGCCAAGAACCGCGAACTCATGGGCGCGACCAATCCGAAGGACGCAGCGCCGGGCACGATCCGCGCCGATTTCGCCGATTCGATCGACGCCAACGCCGTGCATGGTTCCGACGGCGCCGATACGGCGAAGAACGAAATCGCGTACTTCTTCACCGACGCGGAAGTCTGTTCGCGCTAAGGTCGAAGCGATGAGCCTTCCGCCGAACCCGCCAACCCCACGCGACGCCGCTCCTGCGGCGCCGCGCGATGGCGTGCGCGCGGAAGGCCGCATCAACCTGTTCGACTACGACCGCATGGGCCTGCGCGACGTGTTCGCGCAGCTCGGCGAAAAGCCGTACCGCGCCGACCAGGTCATGAAGTGGGTCTATCACCGCCACGTGACCGACTTCGAGCAGATGACCGACGTCGGCAAGGCGTTGCGCGAAAAGCTGTCGGCAGCCATCCAGATCACGCCGCCGAACACGATGTTCGAGAAGCAGGCGACCGACGGCACCTACAAGTGGCTGCTCGGCATGGACGGCGGCAACGCGATCGAAACGGTATTCATTCCGGAAACCTCGCGCGGCACGTTGTGCGTGTCGTCGCAGGTCGGTTGCGGCTTGAACTGCCAGTTCTGCTCGACGGCGACGCAGGGTTTCAACCGCAACCTGTCCGCGGCCGAAATCATCGGTCAGGTCTGGGTTGCGGCGAAGCACCTCGGCAACGTGCCGCATCACCAGCGCAGGCTCACCAACGTCGTCATGATGGGCATGGGCGAGCCGCTGCTGAATTTCGACAACGTCGTCACCGCGATGAGCGTGATGCGTGACGACCTCGGTTTCGGCCTTGCCAACAAGCGCGTCACCTTGTCGACTGCCGGCCTCGTGCCGATGATCGACAAGCTGTCGGAAGCGAGCGACGTGTCGCTCGCCGTCTCGCTGCACGCACCGAACGACGAGCTGCGCACCGAACTCGTGCCGCTCAACAAGAAATATCCGATCAAGGAATTGCTCGACGCCTGCCTGCGCTACACGCAGCGCCGCGCGCGCACGACGATCACCTTCGAATACACGATGCTCAAGGGCGTCAACGACCAGCCCGAACATGCGCGCCAGCTCGTCAAGCTCATGCGCAAGGTGCCGTCCAAGGTCAACCTGATCCCGTTCAATCCATTCCACGGCACGCGCTTCGAGCGCTCCGACGAGGACGTGATCCGCGCGTTCCAGAAGATCCTGCTCGACGCAGACGTGCTGACCATGGTTCGCCGCACGCGCGGCGACGACATCGACGCCGCCTGCGGCCAGCTCAAGGGCCAGGTCATGGATCGCACGCGCCGCCAGGCGGAATTCCGCCGCAAGCTCGAAGGAGGCGTCGCCGATGCGGCATAAATCTTTCCTGCTGGGCATTGCCATCGCGGCGTCGAGCCTGCTGCTCGGCGGCTGCGGCAACACCGCCTCGTCGCCGGTCAAGAAGGAAGATCCGAAGACGCAGAGGCAGGAAGCCGCGCGCGTCCATACCGAACTCGGCCAGAAATACCTGCAACAGGGCAAGTCCGAGATCGCACTGGAGAAGCTCAACAAGGCGCTCGAATTCGATCCCGATTACGTCGACGCACACACCGTGATCGCGGTGCTTTACGAGAGCATCAACGACAAGGCCAAGGCCGAGGAACACTATCGCCGCGCCGTGCAGCTCAAGCCCAAGGGCGGCGCCGAGAACAACAACTACGGCCGTTTCCTGTGCATGCAGGGGCGGTACGGCGAAGCGGAAGATTATTTCAAGAAGGCGCTCGCCGACCCGTTCTATGACACGCCCGCGCTGGCGATGAGCAATGCCGGTTCGTGCCTGCTCCACGCGGGCAAGCGCGACGAAGCCGAAGACATGCTGCGCAAGGCACTCACTGTCAATCCAAACGATGCGGGTGCGCTGCTCTCGATGGGTGGCGTGCTCTACGAAAAGGGCGAATACCTCAACGCGCGCGGATTCCTGCAGCGCTACGAGGCCATCGCCGGCGCGCAGCCGGCTTCGCTCCTGCTCGGACGCAATATCGAGCTGCGCATGGGCAATGCGAGCGGCGCCAGCGAGTATTCGCGCAAGTTGTTGCGCAATTTCCCCCAATCACCCGAAGCGGTTTCGCTCAACGCGCAGGGTTGACGGTGGGTAATACAGATACATCATCCGCCACGATGGCGGACGTGGAAACGACGAAGGAACGTCGACATGCATCCCCGGCGGAGGGGCGGGGGATCGACGAACAGGGTAGCGCTAGCGGCAGCCAGATGATGCTGCCATTGCGCGAGGAAACCGATGTGGCGACAGCTCACGAATTCGATGACGGACATCTCGAGAACGCGGACACGACGCCGCAACCGCGGAATGCGGAATCGCTAGGCGCACGCCTGCGCGACGCGCGCGAGGCGCACGGCTGGAATGTCGGCGACGTCGTCGCCGAATTGCGCATTCCCGCGCGCATCATCGAGCGCCTCGAGGACGACGACTACGCGGGTTTCAGCGACGCCGTCTTCCTGCGCGGCTATCTGAACAGCTACGCGCGCCTGGTCGGCGTACCCGTCGACGAAACCGTCAAGGTCGTGGACGCGCACGCCCGCGTCGCGCCGCTTGTCGCCACCGGCAAGATCTCGCGCTCGCGATACTTGTTCGAACGCTATTCGGCCAGCGCGACGTATCTGACGCTGACCGCGATCATCGTCGTTCCCGCCGTTTGGCTCGCCACGCACGGCGGCCTGCAACAGAACCTTGCCCGCGTTACGCCGCTCGATCCGCCGCCGGTGCACGTCGCCGACATCGCGCAAGACGACGCCTCCTCGAATGCGGAAGTCGCCACGAACAACCCGAGCACCACGACCGATACGCCGGCTGCGAACACCGCGACGTCGCTCGCGATTCCGCCCGTCGAGCAGGCGCCGATCGTCGCCTCGATGACGCCGTTCCAGGTCGCGCACCCGGCCGAATCCGCGCCCGCCGCGTCGACGGAAGCGACGGCCGCCAAGGCTGCCGCGAACGGACAGGGCGCGCATGTCGTCACGCTCAAGATCGCGCAGCCGAGTTGGGTCGAAGTGACCGCGGCCGATGGCCGCAAGCTCGAATATGCGACGCTCGCCGCCGGTTCCGAACACGAGTATCGCAGCGACGGTTCGGTCAGCGTGCGCCTCGGCAACGCGCAGGGCGCCGAACTGCGCGCCGATGGCAACGCCGTCGACCTTGCTCCGTTCCAGCGCGGCAACGTCGCGCATCTCAAGTTGTTCGGCGATGTCGCCGAACAACGCGGCGAGAACGCCGAACGGCCGCAACAATAAGGGCTGAACGATCGCGGCGCAGCGTGCCCGACGGCGCGCCGCCGCGACGTTTCCTGCTAATCTTCCCTTCTTTGGCCGCGGCGCCGCCGCGGCTTTTCGTCTTGCGCAGCTTTTGCGGGTGAATACATGAGTTTCGACGTTCTCGACGAACACGAACAGGGTGAACTGGTTCAGAAGTGGCTCCGCGAAAACGCGATGGCGATCATCGTCGGCGTCGCCATCGGCCTTGCCCTGATCTTCGGCTGGCAGCAATGGAAGGCGCATCGTGCGGGCGAGACGGCCGCTGCCGCCGCGCAATATCAGGCACTGGCCGATGCCGTGTCGTCGAAGAAGACCGATGACGCGATGAAGATCGCCGAGACGGTGCGTTCGCAATTCGCCGATTCGACCTATGCGGTTCTCGCGGCTTTGCAGATGGCGAACCTCGCCGTCGGCAAGAACGATCTCGATGGCGCCGCTGCGCAGCTCGACTGGGCACGCCAGCACGCCAAGACGACCAGCCTGCAGGCGTTGATCGACCTGCGCATCGGCCGTGTCAAGCTCGCCAAGGGCGATGCGGAAGGCGCGCTCAAGCTCGCCGAGGGCGTCCCCGCCGGCAACTACGACGCGCTGGCCGGCGAACTGCGCGGCGATGCGCTGACCCAGCTCGGCCGCGCCGACGACGCACGCAAAGCTTACGAGTCGGCGCTCGCGGCCGGCGACACGCAGTCGATCGACCGCAACATGCTGCAGATGAAGCTCGACGACCTTGGCGCCGCCGCACCGGCGATGGAGAAGCCGGCCACATGAAGCGCTCATTCGTTATCGCCGTCGCCGCGCTCGCGGTTTCGACCGGCGGCTGCAACTGGATCAAGAATCTCGGCAAGAAAGACAATGTCCAGCCGCCGACGCCGCTCGTCGAGTTCGCGCCGAGCGTGCAGGTCGACCGCCTGTGGACCGAAGGCGTCGGCAAGGGCGAAGGCATGTCGGGCGCGCGCATGGCGCCGCACGCCGCCGCGGATGGACGCGTGTACGCGGCGTCGGTCGACGGCACCATCGAAGCGATCGACGCGGCCACCGGCCGCACCGTGTGGAACAAGCGCCTCGGCGGCAGCAAGGGTTTCCTGTGGAAGCGTTCCGACCATTCGCTGCGCTGGTCGGGCGGCCCGAGCGTCGACGGCGACCTGCTCGTCGTCGGCGGCCTCGACGGCCAGATCTATGCGCTGTCCGCGCAGGATGGCGCCGAACGCTGGCACACGCAGATCAATTCCGAAGTCATCGCGCCGCCGGCGATCGGCGGCGGTTTTGTCGTGGTCCGCGGCAACGACGGCAAGCTGCACGGTCTCGATGCAGCCGACGGCAGCCAGAAGTGGCTGTTCGACCAGACGGTGCCGGCGCTGAGCTTGCGCGCCAATTCCGCGCCGCTGATCGCCAACGGCGTCGTCTACGACGGCACCGACAATGGGCGCGTCACCGCCGTGCGCCTCGACGACGGCAACGAATTGTGGACGCAGACGCTCGCCACCGGCGAAGGCCGCAGCGAAGTCGAGCGCCTGTCCGACGTCGACGGCAACATCGTCAGCGACGGCTCCGCGCTGTATGCGATCGGCTATCGCGGCCAGATCGCCGCGCTCGCGCTCGACAGCGGCCGCCCGAACTGGCAGCGCGACTTGTCGAGCTACACGGGCGCCGCCGTTTCCGGCAACACCGTCGTCGCCGTCGATTCCGAAGGCAACGTCTGGGCCTTCGACCGCGAAACCGGCGCGAACCTGTGGAAGCAGGATCAGCTCAAGTACCGCTGGCTCAGCGCGCCCGCGATCCAGGGCAACACGGTCGTCGTCGGCGACAGCGAAGGCTTCGTGCACTGGCTGTCGCTGTCCGAAGGCAAGTTCGCCGCGCGCCAGCGTTTGGGCAAGAAGCCGATCGAAGGCGCGCCCGTCGTCGCCGGCGATGTCGTTTACGTCGAAGACGTGAAGGGCCGCATCGGCGCCTATCGCGCACATT
>JAKPAN010000008.1 GCA_029779475.1 Pseudomonadota bacterium | reverse complement strand
CAGCGTTGCGCCGTTGGCGACGACGACCCACGGCGTGTCGCGTTCTTCGCCGCCAGCCTCGCGACGCAGCAGGCGCACGAGCGCAGTCGTCGCATCGCGCGGCGTGCGCTGCACGTCGATGGCGGCGTGCCCGCCGTGCACGGCGAGCACAGTGTCGAGGCGTTCGCCGCTCGGCGGCGGCAGCGCGAACGCATGCGTCGTGTCGCCGTCGAGGATCGCATCGGCCTGCGCGCGGGCGATGCGCGCGCCATCGGCGTAAGGCACATCGAAACCGTCGCGCAGGATCACCAGCGTGCGCGTGTCGGACGCGCTGGCCGGCTGCGCGCCGCCGAGCGCGAGCGTGAAAGTCGCATCCGGCTCGGGCGTGTCGGCGCGAACCGGCACGCTGACGCGCCAGGTCAGGTTGCGCCCGGGCGGCAACGTGATGACGTCGTGCAGCGCGCCGTCGCCGCTGGGCGCACAGGTCGCGCCTGCGCCTGCACCGAAGCATTGCCAGTGCGCGTACGGCCTATCGAATGCGTCCGACCACATCGCGTCGAGCGACACCTGCGTCGCGGCGCTGGAGCCGTCGTTGTTCAGCGTGACCGTGTAGTCGACGACCTGGCCATAGCGCGCGAAGCCGCTGCCGCTGTCGAACGCCAGCACGAGATGCGGCGGCAGCGCGGCGCAGTGCACGGCGACGGCGACATCCGCGCCGCCGACCGTGCCGCTCGCGTTGCCGACCGTGCAGTTCTGGCCGTCGGGTTGTTGCGCGATGTCGACCGCGTAGTTCGCGCCGCTGGCCAGCGTTGTCGCGAACGCGAATGGGCCGTTGCCGAGCGCGAGCGTTTCGCCGCCGTCGAGGCGCACGCCGACCGTGCTGCCGGCGGCAAGTCCGTCGACGTTGCCGCCGACGGCGTAGACGTTGGTCGTGCAACTCACGGCGATGGAGGCGACGTCCGCATCGCCGATGTCGCCGCTGCCGTTGGTGATCGTGCAGGTCTGCCACGGCTGCGTCGGCTGGGCGGCAATGACGACGCCGTAATGCGCACCGTAGGCGAGCGCGGTCGGGAACTGGAACGTCGTGTCGGCCGCGGCCGGCGTGACGGTTTCACCGCCGTTGATCTGCAAGGCCAGTCCGGCGCCGGCGAGGCCGCTGATCGAGCCGCCGACGACGTGCGTGTCGGTCGCGAACGTGGCTGTGACCGTGCACTGGGCGGCGAGCGCGGCGAGTGCGTAGGTCGATCCCGTCAACACGCCGGCCGATGCGCCGCCAGCGCTGCAGGTGTCGGTGACGGAGACGAGATGCGCATGTGCATCGGCAGTAAGATCGAGCAGCGCACTCGCCGGCTGCGGTTCGGCCGCGTAGCCGGCGCTGCACGTGCCGCCGTCGACGCGGCAGTTGGCGATGCCGCTGGCCGCAGCGCTCGGTGCGCTGGCGTCGGCCGAGACCGAACCCGGCCCGCTGACAGCGACCGTCAATTTCGTCTGCCGCAATTCCACCGCGCCGAGGTCGCAGCCCGCGCCTTGCGGTCGCGACACGCCGCGCTGGTCGATGTCGAAGGGCGCGCTGCCGCAGGTGGCTGGGTCGCCGGCATCGACGGCCGAACTGCCCGGGCCGGGCAGAGTCGTCGGCGTCGCGCCGCCGTTGTCCTGCAGGACGCCAAGCAACGGATCGGTGGAAATCACGTTGTGGCATGTGATCTGCGCGGCGTTGGGACAACCGGCGCGCATCGCGGCGTCGCTGACAACGACCGTTCCGCTGGTCGTTTCGAAACCGATTTCGCGCTGCCCTGCCGCATCCCAGAAAATCGCGTTGTCGACCGTCACCACGGACGAAGCCACCGCATCCGTAGCCGAGTGGATCGCTGCTGCATACGGCGCCTGCGCCTGGTTTCCCGCAAACGTGACACTGCGCAAGACCGGACTCGCCACGCCGCCGCTCAAGCTGGCTTGGTTGAAGATCGCTCCGGCGATCGCGCTGTTGCCGCTGAAGGTGACGTTGTCGAACACGGGGCTGGCCTCTCCGCCGAAACCATAGTTGCCGACTGCACTGCCCGCGATTGCGGCGCGATTACCGCTGAAGGTCACCTCCCTCAGCAGCGGTTTGCTTTGCCCGCCGTTCTCGCCGCGCAGGAATATTGCGCCGCCGGCCTCTGCCCGGTTTCCGGCAAACCACAAGCGCGAGAGTGTCGGGCTGCAGGTACGCCCGCCGCCATTGCCGTCGCAGTACAACGCGCCGGCGATGACTGCGCTCAGAATCCCGGAAGTTCCCGTGCCTGCGCTGATCGCGAAGCCGTCGAGCACGGTATCGGCGCCGACCGAACCGGCTGCGGTCGTGCCGTCGATGCGCACGACGGTATAGGTATTGTTGCCGGCGATGTCGGCGTCCGAGCGCGTCACGCCGTCGGCATCGACGTTGTCGTTGTTGTCGATGTCGCCGGACAGCACGGTGCGGTTCGCGGCGGGATCAGCCTGTGCTGCGTTCGTCTCGGTGCCGGCGAAGCCGCCGTAAACCTTGATGCCGGGGCGGATCGAGAACGTCGCGCTGCGATCGGTCGTCGACGCGGCCGGTTTGTACACGCCCTTGGCGACCCAGATTTCGTTGCAGTTCGCATCGCCCAGCGCCGATTGCAGATTGGCGTAGGCGCTGGCCCAGGCAAAACCGTCGTTCGCGCCGCTCGCTGCGCGGTTCACGTAGCAGCGGTGCGGCACCACCACCTCGAGCGCGCCGATGTCGCAATGCGCGCCTTGCGGGCGCGTCACGCCGCGCTGGTCGACGGCTGGACAGACGCTGTCGTCGCCGGCGTCGATGACCGAGCTCGTGCTCGCGGGCAGCATCGTCGGTGCGAAGCCGCCGTTGTCCGCCAGCGCGCCGAGTTGCGGGTCCACGTCGAGATTGCCGCCGCCGTCGACGCCGAACGTCGTGTTCCACGCCGCGCTGCCGCCGGAACCGGCGACGATGCTGTGCGAGAACGTCGGCTGCGCGGAGACGACGTTGTAGAACTCCGGCTGCGCATTGGCCGCATCGCCCCAGAAGATCGTGTTGGTGATGACCGGCGTGGCGCCCACGCCTTCGTTGACCATCGCGCCGCCGAAGTGATTTATGCCGCTGGCCGTGTTGCCGCTGAAGGTGACGTTGGTCAGCTTCATCGCGGCGCTGCCGCCGACGGCGCGGTTGTAGATCGCGCCGCCGTTGCCGATGTTGGAACCGATGCTGGCGTCGTTGCCCTGGAACGTCGCATCGACGATGACTGCGTTCGCGGTGCCGCCGGCGCCTCCGGCGGCGTTGTAGATCGCGCCACCCTGGTCGGCCAGGTTGGCCGTGAAGGTCGCGCGCTGGATGGTCGGACTGGCGACGCCGTGATGATCGATCCAGACGTAGATCGCGCCGCCAAGATGGGTCGCGATGTTGCCGTTGAATTCCACGTCGGCGAACTTCGGGCTCGCGATGCCCTCGCCATCTGCCCGCAGCAAAACTGCGCCGCCGTAGCTCGCGCGGTTGGCGAGAAAGCGCAGCCGCGATAAGGTCGGCGAACAGCTGCGCCCGCTCACGTTGCCGTTGCAGTACAGGCCCGCGCCTAGGCTGAGGGGCAATTGGGCGTTGGCATAACCGTCGCGTATCGTGAAACCGTCGAGTACGGTGCTCGCGGAGATCGTGCCCGCGCTCGTCGTGCCATCCATCGTGACGACGTGGTAGCTGTTGTCGCTGGCGTCTCCGACCGTGCCGATGTCGCCGGACAGGATCGTCGCATGCGCGACCGGATCGGCCTGCGTGCGCGCCGTCTCGGTACCGGCGAAACCGCCGTAGACACCGCTGCCCGGCCGCACGATGAAGCTATCGCTGCGCGCCGCGCCCGGCGTGTAGGTGCCGGCCGAGACCCAGATTTCGCTGCATGCGGTATTGATGAGCGCTGCTTGGAGGTCGGCGTAGGCGTCGACCCAGTTCGCGCCGCTGTTCGCGCCGGTTGCAGCCTTGTCGACGTAGCAAAGCGCCGCCTCGGCACGGACATGGAAGGCGAGGCCGCACAGCGCGAGGCTGGCGCAGGCCAAGGTCCTGATGATGCTCATGGTTCGTCCCTCTGAATTCGAATGACGCCCGACGCACGAAAGCGGCGCCGGGAGCGGTCGTCGTCTTACGCGCAATCTGGCGCCGCGGCGGATCATCGAATGTTCGATGCCGGCAAGGCGGAACGCATTGCGCGGACTTTTCGCTGCTTCGCCGCGCATGAGCCGAGCGAGCTCGGCTCTACGCAAAGCAGAATCCTGCGGGGACGGAAACGGCCTCAGCTTGACGGATTCAGGAAATCCAGCGCCGCCTGCAACATGCCTTCGCTGCCGGTCGCGAGCGCACCTTCGTCGAGGAAGAACTTCGGCGAATGATTGGTTGGCGCGCTCGCCGGATCGGTGCCGGCGGGCGTCGCGCCGACGAAGAAGTACACGCTCGGCGCGTCGATCGAGCGGCCGAAGTGCGGGAAATCCTCCGACGCCGTCCAGCGCTGCGCTTCCCGCACGTGATCCTTGCCGAGTGCGGTTTCGAGGCTCGCACGCACGCGCGCCGTCAACTCCGGATCGTTGGTGTTGACCGGGTTGCTGCTGTCGGCCGACAGCGGAATCTGCGTGTCGACGCTCGCGCCGTGCGCGGCGGCGACGTGCTCGGCGATGTTCTTCAGGCTTGCCAGTGCGTGCTGGCGCATGCCTTCGTCGAACGCGCGCACGGTGCCTTGCAGCTCGGCCTTGTCGGGCACGATGTTGAAGCGCTGGCCGCCGTCGAAGATGCCGAACGTGACGACGGCCGGCTCCTTGTTGATGTCGAGTTCGCGGCTGACGATGGTCTGCGCCGCGGTGACGATCTCGGCCGCGGTGACGATCGGGTCGATGCCCTTCCACGGCGTCGCGCCGTGGCTCTGCTTGCCGTGCACGACGATGCGGAACGTGTCGGAACTCGCCATCGCGCCGCCCGCGCGCACGGCGACCGTGCCGACCGGCAACGCGCTGACGACGTGCATGCCGAAGATCGCGTCGGGCTTGAAATCCTTGAACACGCCGTCCTTGACCATGAGCGTCGCGCCGCCTTCTTCGCCGGCCGGCGCGCCTTCCTCGGCGGGCTGGAAGATGAACATCACTTCGCCCGGCAGATCTTTCTTCATCTTCGCCATGGCCTCGGCGACGCCGAGCGTCATCGCGACATGCGCGTCGTGCCCGCACGCGTGCATGACGCCGACCGGCTTACCGAGGTATTCGCCCTTCGCCTTCGACGCGAATGGCAGGTCGACTTCCTCGGTAACGGGCAGCGCGTCCATGTCGGCGCGGATCGCGAGCTTCGGCCCCGGCTTGCCGCCCTTGAGGATGCCGACGACGCCGGTGTGCGCGATGCCGGTGTGGACTTCCAATCCGAATTTCTTCAGTTCCGCGGCGACGAATTTCGACGTGCGCACTTCGCGATTCGACAGTTCCGGATGCTCGTGCAGATCGCGGCGCCATGCCGTCATCTGCGGTACGAGCGGCGTCATCGTCTGCGCCGCGGTGTCGGCGGCGTGGGCGGTTGGAACAGCGGCGAGCAACAACGCGGCGGCGAGCAAGGTCGGGCGCATGAGGGATTTCCGGCGTGGCAGGAAACCGCACGATAGCGCGTCGCGCCGCCCTTGTTCCAAGCTCCCGATGGCAAAGCCCGGCACGAGTCGGGCTTTGCCATTGCGGACGAGCATCGTGCATGTCGCGGGATTTTGCCCTGCTTCGTCGTGGCCTGCGGCCCTTCGCCCATCAGGCACGCCACGCGTCCGGTGCTGTCCGTTACACCCGCGTTTTCGTGCCTGTAACTCATACGCCCGCGATTCCGCCGTGTTGCGCGGCAGTACGCGAGCGCAGTTGCCGCAACTCGGCCGACCAAGCGTCTGACGTAACGCAGGAAACCGGCTTGACCCCGCGGGGGACATCCTGAACGATGGCGCGCAACACCCCGGATACGGGGTCTATTTGTAGTTAGGTGCCACTGGAGACTTTCGCATGCTCAGCAAAGAAGAAATTGAGAACTTCGATAGATTTACGCCAAAGGGCGCAACCCTTGCCTACCTGGACGAGATTTCCGAAAGCATAGCGGAGATAGACGCCCATCGCCCCCCTACCCCCTGACATCACACAAAAGCTCCAAGAGGAAATCCTGTACGATCGTGTCCACTCTTCTGCTGTGATAGAGGGGAACTCTCTTTCCAGAAGGGAAACAATTGTCGTCCTGAGCAGCGGTATCGTCGAGGCAGGTTCACGTAAAGATCAGCTAGAAGTTAAAAATCTTGCAGACTGCTGTATCTACCTACAAGACTGTCTTGATGTGGGTGAGCCATTGTCCGTTCACTTGATCAAGCAAGTGCACCAAAAACTCTTGCAAGGAATTGATGATTCGGCATCAGGAAATTACAGAACAGTAGATGTAGCGATATCGGGTGCAAAAGTGGCCCCAGCAAGCCCGTTAGATATCCCACACCTCGTTGAACATGCAGTTGAGACAATAAACGCCAACCCTCATGCGCATCCCATCCAGCAAGCCGCTTACATTCACTGGGCTTTGGCGCGCATACATCCCTTCAAAGATGGTAACGGACGCCTATCGCGCCTAATTCAGGATTATGCTCTCCTCAAATGCAGGTATGTCCCCGCGACAGTCCAACCTGAAGATCGCGAAAAAAACTACTACCAAGCATTAGAAGATGCCGATCTAGGTGATGGCTTGGCATTTCTGGAAATCGTAGCGAAAAATACTCTTCGAACTGCGGGACGCTATCTTTCCATTATTCGGGCAGAAGAAGAAAAAACCAACTGGATCATGAGTATCGCGAAGGCCGCATCGGAAAAAGTCCGTGAAACGGAACATCGCAAGTTTGTCACACTGCAAAAAATGTCGGACGAACTGAAGTTCGCTTTTTCCACAACAACCACCAGCCTCAATGACCAACTTGATGGAATATGGATTGGATTCAAAGATTATGGCGGCCTTGATTTCGAAAAATACCAAGATTTGAAAACCAAGGGTAAGGCTAGCAGGACTTGGCTTTTTGGACTTCACCTGCGATCAGGTGGAATCGATCAACGATTTATCTTTTGGCACGCCAAGCACTATCGAAGGCCTGATGATCAACAGGAATTCCCGGAAGCAATGCTCAATTTGTTAGTCTCACTTGAGGACAGTGCGGGCGGTTATCGAGCACTCGATGAGATCGTAGAAGATAGAATCACGTTACGGGAAATTATATTTGATGGGCGCACCATGATTCGCCGCAGATATAATCCCATTACTAGAAAAAGCGAATGGGACTACGACGTTAGCCCTACTGAAATATGCAGCCACTTTATCCAAGAGGTTTTTGGGAAGCTCGGCCTCATATAAGTGGCACCTAACTAATCGTTCAAGCCGACCCCGCTTCGTGGCAGCGTCCGCGAGCCTGCGCTACGCTAGCACGCGTCTGCCACCACTGCGCGTGGCGGCTTAACTCAGGTGTTAGGTGCGCGCCAGAGATTACCGTGGAGCACAACTCTGAAAACCTGAAGGCCCACATCCTCCCGCTCTCGCGGTCAGACCTATTTGAGGTGGCTCGCACGGAATGAGATTTGGTAAGTGTTGAGATCACAAAAGAATTTGACCACTGCCCGTGCGGACAAAAGATCAAAGAACACTGCTACATAACAAATCGCATTACAGGCGAGTCGACTTACGTCGGAAACGTTTGCATCAATCGCTTCATCGGAATTGACACCGGCAACTTGTTCGATGGATTAAAGCGCATTGCAAAAGATCCATCTGCAAACGCCAACCTCCAAAAACGGTTCCAGATTCACTTCCGTCGGCACGACGCCTGGGCATTCAGGGTCTTCTTCACGACCATCCTCTGAAATGGGTCGGCGCTACACACCGAGTACGAGGTCTTCCGCCTCGACACGATCAAGGCGGATGCGGTTGGCGAACAGCGAGAACGCGAGCATGCCGGCGAGGCCGCGCGCGTGCTGCACCCACGGCGGCAGGTAGCGCGGTTGCGCGATGGTGCCGTCGTCGAAATACGGTTCGAGCGCGATCACGTCATGCAGCGCGAGCTTGCCTGCGAAGAGGTTGCGGCACAGGTTCATGCGCTGGTTCTTGAGCGCCCAGCGGAAGAACGTGTGGACGGAAAGCAGGCCGTGCAGATAGACCGCGTCCTTGGTGAACGCGGCGCCGCCGGTCGGCGCGACGCCGCGGAACACGCGCTGCGCGGAGGAAAAACTGTCGTCCTCGCTCTGGCCCGCGTCGAGGAAGAAGCGGAATACCTCGATGAAGTCCGCGCCGCGCAGCGCCATGTCGATGCCGAGGATGCGCAAGGAAATTCGCTTCATGCGTGCGATGTCGATCGCGCCGGACATGAGCTCGGCGAACACGGCGAGACCTTCCTGCGTCGCGGTGATGCGGGGCGATGAACGCGCGAGCGATTTCATGTTCGGCTGCGCGCGGCCATTGAGCGCGGTCAGCGAATGCACGAAGGCTTCGTGGTTGAGCAGCTGGTCGCGGTCGTAGCTGGAAAAACTCGTCGCCGCGCGCAGGCGGATGCGCGTAGCACCCGCGGCGGCCTTGGCGATGAGGTCGGGATCGGTTTCCACGCGCACAACGCCGGGGCCGAAGAACGCGTCGAGACGGGCGCGCAGTTCGTCGCGCAAGGTTTCGGCGGGGATTTCTTCGCCGGCCTCATCCGGTGAGGTGCCTTTGCTGTATTCGTCGGCGATCGCGATGAAATGGCGCGCGGCGTCGATGTTGGTCAGTGTCGCGCCCGGAACGCGGTCTTCGGGACGGCCGTAGAGCTGCGCCGAAAATTCCGTGAGCTGCGGCGTGCCGATCGCGCCGAGCAGGTCGGTGGCGATGCGCCAAGACAACGCGCTGCGACGGATGTAATCGCCGAGCGGATGCGCGGAATCGGCGGCCGCGATGATCGCGTCAAGCGCGGCTTGCGTCGCGGAGAAATCGCTGCGGGCGTAGTCGATCTTCGGCAGCGTCGCGCGGCCGGATTTCCACGCGGCGAGGAAATCGTTCTCGATCGACGCCGGCCAGCTCACCGCGTCGAGCAGGCGCACGCCGCGCGTCGCCTCGACCAGGCGGCGATCGAGTTCGGCGTAATGATCGGTGTCCGCGTTCGACGCCATCGCAGCCTGCATCCACGAGTCGCGGGGACGATAGCAGAGTGGTTCGCCAGACGAATACGCGGATGGGCCATGCAAAAGGATGCGTCGCACCAACCGGCAGGAGCGCCCGGATTCGCGGCGAAAGGTCGAGCTGGCCTTTTCGCCACCCCGCTCGCCGCCGCAGCGACGGCAGGCGCGAATGCGATGCCGCCGGTGCGCGGGGGCAACGCACGCGCTACGGGCTCGACGACGGTTTCGCCGTCGGGCGGACTGCCTCTACGGCTCGAAGCCGTTGAAGAAGATGCGGTCGCTCGGCGGCAGCGTGCTGGCGCGGCGATAGCGGACGACATGCGTCTTGTGATGCTTCATGTAGTCCGGGCCGCTGGTCGCGAGCACGTAGAACGTGTCGTCGTCGATCTTGACGATGCGGTGGTATGCCGTCGAACGGCCCGGAACGGGGGCTGCCGCGAAGGGGCCGTCGCTACCGGTGCCGGTGGCGAGCCGGTTGCCGGTGATGAAGCCGCGCGCGCTGCCGCCGCTGGCGTAGTTGATGTTGCTGCCGACCCGGGCGACGTAACCGTCGGCCTCGAACATCGCGAGATCCGCCACCTCGATGTCGAGATTCCCGTTCAACCCGCCGGCGATCAATTCGCCGTACGCGTTGTCGCGGCTACCGCCCGGATTCAGGCGCATGTGGAAGCTGTTGCGCCGCTCGTCGGTGCCTGTCTTCACCGTCCAGCGCCCGAGCACGTAGATGCGGCCGCCGCTGTCGGTGGCCAGGCCCGTCACCTTGCAGGAGAACGTGCCGGAATAGTCGGTGAAATTGCTGATCTGGTAGGTGCCGGTGCCGGCGAAACTGCCGTCGAGCCGGCCGGCATCGGTGAAGCGGCTGATGAAGCAGCGCCCGGGCGCGTTCGCGCCGCCATCGGTGGTGATCCCGCCGCCGACCAGCAGACGGTTCTGCGCGTCGAGAATGGCGACGTGGGGCCGCACGGTGCGCGATGACCCGATGGCGGTGGTCACGCGTCCGTTGTTGCCGTATTGGGTTTCGACACCGCAGTACCGGCCGATGCGGGCGATGGCGAGCACCGATCGGCCATCGCCAGCGTTGGCATTGCCGACGACGTAGGTGCGCCCTTCTCCATCGAGAACCATGGCCCGCGGGATATCCTGGCGCTGGCCCGCCGGGCCGACGTCGAACGCCACGTCCTGCACGAAGCCGCCGGCGCAGCCCTGATAGCCCGATTCGCCGTTCGAAAAGGTGCGAAGCAGACGGAAATCGCTGTCGCCGGCATCAATCGTACGCGTCCCGAGCAGGCCGATGGAGCCATCCCAGTTCGTGACGAGACCAGCGCCCTGGCTGAAATAGGCCGACGGCGTATACGGCCCGCCGCCCGGCGCAGGCGTGGTCGGCTGGCCCGACGGTTCGAACCAGTGAGTCCAGAGGATTTCGCTATTGCCGTTGCGCAGTTGCGTCGCGACCACCAGCTTGCCGTTGTTCTGCACCGCCATCCAGACATTGGCGGCGTTGTACTGGTAGGCATAGAACGGGGACCACTCGTAGGTAGCAACGCCGTTGACGCCGAAAGCGGGGTCGGGCACGAACGAGTCGGCGGATGCCTGCGTGGCGAGCAGCGTGAACAGGCAGGCAGCGATCAATCGGATGGGGCGCACAGTCTCTCCTTCGTTGGGTACGACGAAGCGACAACGGGCGAACCTGTCAGGCGAACGCCGGACGACAGCAGGCGCAGCAGGCCGCGCGAACCAGCGCGCGAAGCGGCGGAATGCTCCGCCACGTTCGAGCCTGCTGCCGCACTTCGACGAGAACACGAAGATCGCCGCCGCCACGCATCAGAACGTTGCGTCGATAGAGCGATTGCTTTGCGTTTCGTGCGCGATTGCGGCGCCGCTTGCCTGTGCTCGCCGACCTGGATCCGCGCCGGACGCTCAATGCCGCCCGTATTTCTCGCCGAGGCGCTTGTGCAGCGCCTTGGTCAACACCTTGCCCTCGCCCTTGCGGCGCAGTTGCGCTTCGAGCGCGTCGGAGGTCGCGGCGAGTTCGTCGCGGAGCTTGAGGTAGTTGCGCCATCGATCCGGATCGAGACGGCCGTCGTCCAGCGCCGCGCGCACCGCGCAGCCGGGTTCGCTGCCGTGCGCGCAGTCGCCGAAGCGGCAGCCCTGCGCGAGGGCGTCGATGTCGGCGAACTGGCCTTCGTCGAGCTGTTCCTCGCCGGTGAGCTTGAGTTCGCGCATGCCGGGCGTGTCGATGAGGCAGCCGCCGCTCGGCAGCATGATGAGCGCGCGATGCGTCGTCGTGTGGCGGCCGCGGCTGTCGTGTTCGCGCACGGCGCCGGTCGCCTGGCGCTGTTCGCCGAGCAGGGTGTTGGTCAGCGTCGACTTGCCCGCGCCGGACGAGCCGACGAGCACGCCGGTGCGGCCGGGCCCCAGTTCGGCGGCGAGCGGCGCGACGTCGTCCGCCGATTTCGCGTTGACGGCGACGACGCGCGCGCCGGGCACACGCTCGCGCAGTTGCGCGAGGCGTTCGGCGGCATCGGTCGCGCGATCGGCTTTGGTCAGCACGACGATCGCCTCGACGCCGCTACCTTCGACGAGCAGCAAATAGCGCTCGATGCGTGCGGGGTTGAAGTCGCCGTCGAGTCCGGCGAGCACGAAGACGACGTCGACGTTCGCCGCGATGATCTGGCGCTGGCGGCTCTCGCCGGCTGCGCCGCGCACGAGTTGCGTGCGTCGCGGCAACACCTGCTCGATCGTCGGCGGCGTGCCAGGCTCGATGAGCACGAAATCGCCGACCGCCGGCCGCAGCGTCGGATCGATGCCGCGCTTGAGGAAGCGCGCCGCCGGCTGCGCGTTGAACAGCGTCTCGCCGTCGTGCAGCTCATAGCCGGCGCGATGCTGCGCGACGACGCGCGCGAGCGCGGCCGATGGCGGCGAATCCTCCGGAAGACGGGCATCTTCGGGCCAGCCGATGGCGCGCCATCCTTCCGCTTTCGTTTTGGCCGTCGGAGTCATGACTTATTCTAAGCGGCCCTGCCCGCGGTGAAAGACGCAGCCGATGCGACTCTGCCTCAACATGATCGTGCGCGACGAGGCGCCGGTCATCGAACGCTGCATCCGCAGCGTACTGCCGCATATCCAGTGCTGGGCGATCGTCGACACCGGATCGAGCGACGGCACGCAGGCGATCGTCCGCAGCCTGCTCGGTGGCCTGCCCGGCGAGCTGATCGAGCGCCCTTGGGTCGACTTCGCGACCAACCGCAACCAGGCGCTCGAATTGGCGCGCGGTTATGGCGATTACGCCCTGATCATTGATGCAGACGACGTACTGGAAGTGACACCCGGACGTTCGTTCGCGGGCCTGCAAGTGCCCGGCTGCGCATTGGAAGTCATCGACAGGGTATCGACCTACTGGCGCGATGCCGTGCTCAAGCTCGACGTCGATTGGTCGTGGAAAGGCGTCGTGCATGAGTACCCGACTTGTTCGCGCATGGATGAAGTACCGCGCCTCGGGGGCGCACGCATCCGCCGGATCGGCGGCGGGGCACGCAGCCGCGTCGGGCTTCGCGAAAAGTACCTGAGGGACGCTGCGCTGCTGCGCGCCGCCCTGGCCGACGAACCCGGGAATACCCGCTACGCGTTTTACTACGCACAAAGCCTGTACGACGCCGGCGATCTGGAAGACGCGCTCGCCGCCTACCAACGGCGGGTCGATCTCGGCGGCTGGGAAGAGGAAGTCTTCTACTCGAAATACTGCATCGCGCGGATCAGGCAGCAGCTCGACCATGCGATCGAAGCGGTCGTCGAGGCCTATCTCGACGCCTGGCGGTTCCACCCGCAGCGCGCAGAACCCGTGTGTTATCTCGCCGGTTACCTGTTGCACCACAAGCGCTTCGAGCAGGCGCGCGATTACGCGCGCATCGCCTGCGCGACGCCCATGCCCGCGCAAGGCGTGCAGGTCGACCGGGCCGCCCATGGCTGGCTTGCGCGAGACGTCCTCTCCGGCGCGCTGCACGCCTTGGGCGACTACGCAGGTTGCCTTGCCGCCTGCCGCGAGATGCTGTCCGACCCCTCGTTGCCCGCGGAGCAGCGCACGCGCGTGACCGACAACGTCGCAGCCGTCACTGCTGCCTTGGCAAACCCACGGCGCTGATCGCGCCCGGGTCGACAATCCGCCGCGCCGCTTCCATGCGGGCGCGGCAGGCGTAGACTGGCGGCAACGGACCGGGGGTTCGGGAGCCGGCGAAATGCCCTCCTTCGCAGCGCAAGGCGACGTGGCGTCGATGGCGCCGGGAGCCGCTTGGCTCGAACGCGACGCATCCGGGCGCCAGACGATGCTCGCCGGCATCCTCGCCGAGGTGTCGAACGAAGCGCTGCAAGGCGACACGCTCGAAGATGTCCTGCAACGCATCGTCGACTGCCTCGCGCGGCAACTGCCCGTCGCGATCGCGAGCATCATCCTGCTCAACGAATCGGGCACGCATTTCGTCGAGGAAGTGTGGAGCGGCGACCTCGACCTCGATCTGCCCAGCGGCTTGCCGTGGCCGATCGGGATCGGCGCCGCGGGTCGTTGCGTGCGCTGCGGCAAGGCGCAACTCATCGCCGACGTCGATCGCGACCCGGACTACATCGCCGGCCATCGCGCGGTGCGTTCGGAATATCTCGTACCGATCCGCCATCGCACGCGCCTGCACGGCGTGCTCAACCTCGAAAGCACGCGCGAGGATTTCTTCAGGCCGGAAGTGTGTGCGGTGTTCGATGCGGTCGCGGTGCAGATCGCCGGCGCGATCCACCTCGCGCGCGTCGTGCGCGAACTCGAAGTCGCCAATCGCCACCTGCGCCTGTTGTCGATGAGCGACGGCCTCACCGGCATCGCCAACCGGCGCAGCTTCGACGAAGAACTCGTCTACGCGTGGCGGCGCCATGCCCAGTCGCGACAGCCGCTGTCGCTGCTGCTCGTCGACGTCGACCATTTCAAGCCGCTCAACGATGCCGCCGGTCATCTGCGCGGCGACGCCTGCCTGCGCGCGATCGCCGCGCAATGCCTCGTCGCGGCGCCGGGCGCGACGTCGATGGTGGCGCGCTTCGGCGGCGACGAGTTCGCGCTGCTGCTGCCCGATTGCGACGGCGCCGCAGCCCACGCACTGGCCGAGCGCCTGTGCCGCCTCATCGAATCGCACGGCTTGCCGCATCCGCACGGCGCCGCCGTCACCGTCAGCATCGGCGTGGCAACACTGCACGCGGGCGACGGCGAAGACGCGCAGCGCATGATCGCCGCGGCCGACCGCGCGCTCTACGCCGCGAAGGCGCAGGGCCGCAATCGCGTCTGCGCAACCGGCGATGGCGACGATGCCGGCGACCCCGGCAACCACGACGCGACCGCGGCCGCACCACCATGCAGCGGCACCGACCCGCTGCTACGATGAGCGTTTTTCCGCTGCAGGAAGCCCCATGCAAGACGCCAACGTCGCGGTCAGCCACCGCCTCGAACAGGTGCGCTACGACATCCGCGGCCCGCTGAGCCGGCGCGCACACGAACTGGAACGCGACGGCCACTCGATCCTGCGCCTGCACATCGGCAACCCCGGCCTGTTCGGTTTTCGCGTGCCGCAGCATCTGCGCGATGCGATTTCCGCACACCTGCCGCGCAGCGAAGCGTATTGCCATCAGCAAGGCCTGCTCGAAGCGCGCGAGGCGATCGCCGCTCAGCACGTTCGCAACGGTGCGAAAGCGGCACCTGAACGCGTCTTCATCGGCAATGGCGTCAGCGAACTCATCGACCTCAGTCTGCGCGCGCTGCTCGACGCGGGCGACGAAGTGCTCGTGCCCGCGCCCGACTATCCGCTGTGGACCGCGGCGACGCGCCTCAACGGCGGCGTGCCCGTCCACTACCCGTGTCCGGCCGAACGCGCGCATCTGCCCGACGCCGATGAGATCGAAGCACTGGTCACGCCGCGCACGCGCGCAATCGTCGTCATCAATCCGAACAATCCGACCGGTGCGGTGTATCCGCGCGAATTGCTGATGGCGCTGGTCGATGTCGCGCGCCGTCACGGCCTCGTTCTGCTCTGCGACGAAATCTACGACAGCGTGCTCTACGACGGCGCCGCGTTCACGCCGCTCGCGCCGCTCGCTGGTGACGTGCCGTGCATCAGCTATGGCGGACTGTCGAAGGTGCACCTGGCTTGCGGCTATCGCGTCGGCTGGCTGTCGGTGAGCGGCGACGAGGCACGCACCGCGAACCTCGTGCGCGCACTCGACCTGCTCGCGTCCTTGCGCCTGTGCAGCAACGTCACCGCGCAATGGGCGATCAAGCCCGCGCTCGAAGGCCCGAACGAAATCGGCGCCCTCACGCGCGAAGGCGGACGCCTGCACGCGGCGCGCGCGGCCGTGCGCGCCGCGGTCGAACGCAGCGAATTCCTCGACATGGTCACGCCGATGGGCGCGCTGTACGCGTTCCCGCAAGTCGACATCGCGCATCTGCCCGGCTTCGACGACGCCGCGTTCGCGCTCGACCTGCTCGAGAACGAACGCGTGCTGCTCGTGCCAGGGTCGAGCTTCAACATTCCCGCGCGCAATCATTTCCGCATCACGCTGTTGCCCGAACCCGGCGTGCTCGACGACGCGTTCGCCGCGATCGAACGCGAACTCGAACGCCACGCGCAGCACGCGAACCGCCGCGTCGCCTGACCCCGTGGCCGGCGGACTTCCGCGCTTCCTCGCGCTCGGCGATTCCTACACGATCGGCGAGGGCATCGCCGCGCATGAACGCTGGCCCGTGCAACTCGCGGATGCGTTGCGCGCGGACGGCATCGCGATCGGCGACGCCGACATCGTCGCCACCACCGGCTGGACGACCGACGAACTCGCCGCGGCGATCGCGGCGCGCGACTTCGCGCCGCCCTACGCACTGGTCACGCTGCTCATCGGCGTCAACAACCAGTACCGCGGCCGCCCGCTCGACGAATACCGCGGCGAATTTTCCGCGCTGCTCGACACCGCGATCGCCTTTGCGGGCGGCGACGCGCAACGCGTCGTCGTCGTCTCGATCCCGGACTGGGGCGCGACGCCGTTCGCGATCGCCAGCGGCCGCGACACCGCGCAGATCGCGCGCGAGATCGACGCGTTCAACGCCGCCGCGCGCGACACCGCGCTGACCCGCGGCGCGGCCTTCGTCGACGTGACCGCGTTATCGCGCGCTCAGCCTTCGAACGAACGCTGGCTTGCCGTCGACGGGCTGCATCCGTCCGCTTCGCAGTACGCGGCGTGGATCGCGCCGATCGCGATTGCGGCGCGCAAGGCGTTGTCGCGGCTGGAGTTCTCGGGTTCGCCTTAGCCATTTCCGGGACGCGATCCGCGGCGTTTCGTCTGCGACGGTTTTCTCGCCCAACCTGTGACCGGGTTTGCAAACCGGCCGGTTTTATTAACGAAACGCGAACACCATTCAGGAAAGCCTTTGCTACTTTCCCGACCTCGCGGGGTGCGCGGACGGTCATGTTCACCCCCTCAATGCAGACCTTTCGGGGGAGTTCCAGCCATGCCATTCACGCGAATGACGTCGTCTCTTTTGCTCGCATTTCTGGCATCGGCCTCCGCTTCCGCCTTCGCAACACCGCTCCAGGACTTCGAACTCGAAGCCTTCCACGCCGACGCTTCCAGCGCGATCGTCTCGAGCGCGATGATGCCGTCGACCCACGCCGTCCTCACCGCCCCCGTCACGGCATCGAATCCGGTCGCGTCGAACGCGATCGCAGCGGCGGCCGACGCCGCCCCTGCACCGACCTCGCGCCTGCGCAAGCTGCTCGCCGATTTCTCGATGACCCTGCGCGACATCCGCTACCGCCGCGGCGGCAGCGACCCCAAGACCGGCTTCGATTGCAGCGGCTTCGTGCGCTACGTCTACCAGCACAGCCTCGGCGCGATCCTGCCGAACAATTCCGCGAGCCAGTTCGATGCCGGCGCCAGCGTCGCGCGCAACGACATGAAGGCCGGCGACCTCGTCTTCTTCCGCGTGCACGGCAAGCGCATCTCGCACGTCGGCATCTACCTCGGCGACAACCGCTTCATCCATTCGCCGTCGACCGGCAAGCGCGTCAGCGTGAGCAACCTCGACGAGGCGTACTGGGCGCACCGGTTCGCCGGCGCGCGCCGTCCGAAAGCGCTCGGCTGATCCCGCGCCGATCGTGGCGCGTTGATTTCCCCGATTCGAACCCGCAAGTCGTCGCTCCATCATCGAGAGGCGATGCCATGAACCTGCGTCCGCTGGGCCGTTCCGGACTTTCCATCGCGCCGCTCGTGCTCGGCGGCAACGTATTCGGCTGGAGCGCCGACGAAGCACGCTCGTTCCAGGTGCTCGACGCGTTCGCCGACGCCGGGCTCACCATGATCGACACCGCCGACGCCTACTCCGCGTGGGTGCCCGGCAACCACGGCGGCGAATCGGAAACGATCATCGGCCGCTGGCTCGCGTGCAGCGGCAAGCGCGAGCAGGTGCAGATCGCGACCAAGGTCGCCAAATGGTCGCAGCATCGCGGCCTGTCGCCGCAGAACATCGAAGCGGCTGCTGACGATTCGCTGCGCCGCCTCGGCATCGAGACGATCGACCTCTATTTCGCCCATGAGGACGACGCAAGCGTGCCGCTCGCCGACACGCTCGGCGCCTTCGCGCGGCTCATCGAGCGCGGCAAGGTGCGCGCGATCGGCGCGTCGAACTACAGCGCGCCGCGGCTGGCCGAGGCGCTCGCCGTGAGCGCGCAACACGGCCTGCCGCGCTACGAGGTCGTGCAGCCCGAATACAACCTCGTCGCGCGCAAGGACTACGAAAGCACGCTCGAAGCGCTCGTCGAACGCGAACAGCTCGGCGTCGTCTGCTATTACGCGCTCGCCAGCGGCTTCCTCACGGGCAAGTACCGCAGCGAAGCCGACGTTGGCAAAAGTGCCGCGCGCGCAGGCGCGGTCGGCAAGTTCCTCAACGGCCACGGCCTGCGCGCGCTCGCGGCGCTCGACGACGTGGCCAAACGCCACGCGGCGACACCGGCGCAGGTCGCGCTCGCATGGCTCATCGCAAGGCCGACCATCACCGCGCCGATCGCAAGTGCGACGAGCGCGGCGCAAGTCGAAGATCTCGCTGCCGCGGTCAAACTGACCCTCGACGCCGACGACCTCGCGCGCCTCGACGCCGTCAGCGCCTGACGATCACGCCTTGCGGCCGAGAAACCGGTAATACGGCACGCGCGCCAGCGGCAGGTACGGCACAGGCGCGCGCGCTTCGACGCAGGCGTTTTGCGGCAACAGCGCGCGCAACGCAGGCAGATGGTCGGCGTTCGGGCGCACGCCATCGTGCGCGAACCAGCGCGGCCAGAACGCACGCGTGAACGCACCATGCTGCGTCATGCCGGCATCGGCGCGACGCGGCGACACGTAGAAGTCGACGACGCCGAGCACGCCGCCGGGTTTCAGCATCGCGCATGCATTCGCGAGCGCCGCACGCCAGTCGGGAATCATCGTCAACGCGTAGGACAGGATCACCGCATCGACGGGTGCGTCGGGCTGCCAGCGCGTCGCATCGCCATGCACGGCGCGCAGCTGCGGAATCGCCTTCGCGCGTTCGCGAGCGCGAGCGAGCAGCGGCTCGCACAAGTCGACGACCGTGTACGACGCGACCTCTGCCAAGCGCGCACCGAGGAATTCAACATTGCGCCCGGTGCCGCCGCCGAGTTCGACGATGCGCGCGCGCGGCGGCAATGGCAGAGCCGCGACGAGTTCGGCGCGGCCGCGCAGCAGGCGTTCGCGGAAACGGTCGTAGTCGCTCGACTGCGCGGCGTAGAACGCATCGAGCGATTGCGCATGCGTGGCCCCGCGCGGCATGCCGCGCAGCAGGCGCAGCAGCACGCCGAGGTCGCCGCGCAGCGTGGAGGCGGCCGCACTCATGCCGGCACGTCGGCGATGACGAAACCGGCGTAGGTGTGCACGCGATCGGCCGGTTGCAACGCGTCGGCCTCCGCGTCGAGGAAGCGGAACGCATCGCGCAGGCGCTCCTGCGCGGGGCCGATGCGGATCGCGTCGAGATAGGCGGGACGCGCCTGCGCGCTGCGCAGCAGGATGCGTGCGCCGGGCGCGGCGCGTTCGCGGATCGCTTCCCATTCTTCGACGAGCGCGTCGGGGTGATACGTGCTCATCCAGTCCATGTGGTCGAGCAGGACGAAGCGCGAAATCGGCGTCTCGTGCGCGCGCAGGAAGCGCGTCACCGTCGTCGTATGCCATTCGATGCGGTCGACGAGCCCGGCCTTGAGTCGCGCGAAATTGTCCGGCTTCAGATACTCCGGGCAGCACTCGCGGCTGTAACGCCCGGTCAGGTAGACGCGATAGAAATAATTGTCGGCGAGCGGCAGCTGGCGGAACACGTAGCGCACGGCGGCGTGGATGAAACCGCTGACGCCGCCCGCGTGCTGCGCTTCGACAAGCTTGCGCTGCGGATACGGCACGCCGAGCAGGCTCATCACCCATTGCCGCGAAATCAGCCAGTTCACCGGCTTGTTCCACAGCACCGGCGCGACGCGGCCGTCGTAGATCGCACGCTGTTCGTCGAGATCGCGCGCATCGAGCAAGTCCTCGATCGCGCGACGCAGGCGCGGCCGCGCCATCAGGTAGGCGCGGCTGCCGCGGGCAACGAGTCCCGACAGTCCATGGAAATAGAAACTGCCGCGCTTGCTCGTGAACCAGTGCGCGTGGCGATCCCAGAATCCTTGCGCGAACGGCGACAACTGCGCGCGCAGGCGCTCGCGATAGAGCGCGGCGAAGTCGCGATGGAAGCCTTCGCCGAAGATCGCGAAGAAATCGTCGAATTCGAGCGCGCGGATCGCTGCGATCTTGAGTTCGAGCAGCGCGTTCTGGCGTGGATTCGCATCGATCGCGTGAATGCTTTTCGGCCCCTGCAGCGCGTAGTCGAGCGCGTTGCAGCCGGCGCTGGTGATGACGAGCACGCTGTCGTCCGCGCCGAGCGCGAGCGCCTGGCGATCGACCGCGGGATCTTCCCAGCACGTGTTGTAGACAAGGCTGCGCGAAACGATGGCGTTGAACAGACGCTGGTCGAAGCGGTCGCGCAAGGTCGGATTCGTCATGGGGCATTCACCGGAACGGAGGCGCGGCGACGCTAACGCGCGCATGTGACAGCCGCGTGCAAGGCGTTGTCATCGCCGTGCAACCGTGCCGCAACGCCGCTGCGACGTGCGCGGCGCACGATGCGCCGGGCCATCGAGAGACAGCGCCATGTCGAAACTATCGTTCCGCAGCGTGTTCATCTCCGACGTGCATCTGGGCTATCGCAGCTGCCAGGCGCGTTACCTGCTCGACTTCCTCGACTCGATGCGCTGCGAGCAGCTTTATCTCGTCGGCGACATCGTCGATCTGGAAAACCTCGCCGTCGCGCCGTACTGGAATGCCGACCACGGCGCCGTCGTCGCGCGCATCCTCGACCTCGCCGCGCGCGGCACACGCGTCACCTACATTCCCGGCAACCACGACGCGCCGCTGCGCGCGCTCGCCGGACAGCGCATTTCCGGCGTCGAATTCGCGCTCGCCGCGACGCATCGTTGCGCCGACGGCCGCGTTTTCCGCGTCAGCCACGGCGACGAATTCGACGGCGGCAGCGACGCGCCCGCGTGGCTGCTGCGCCTCGGCGATCGACTGCAAGGCTTCATCTGCGCGCTCAATCGCGGTTGCAATGCACTGCGACGCCGGCTCGGCCTGCGCTACGCGCCGCTGTCGATCGCGCTGAAACGCGGCATCCCGACCGCCGCGCGCTTCATCGACGACTTCGAATCGCGCATCGCCGCGCGTGCCGCCGACGACGGTTTCGACGGCCACATCTGCGGCCACATCCATTACGCCAACCTGCGCGAATCCGGCGGCGCGCTCTACGTCAACGACGGCGACTGGGTCGAACATTGCACCGCGCTCGTCGAACACCACGACGGCGCACTCGAACTGCTGCACTGGACCGAGCAGCGACGCACGCTCGCGCATCGCGCTGCGATCGCCCTGCCGGAACCGATGCCTCTGCCTGCCGCCGCGTAAGGCGCGTCATGACGCGGCGGCGTATCATGCGCGCCCCGTTTCGTGGAAACCGCCATGTCGCTTTCTCCCGCCACGCGCGCCCGCATCGAGGCGCTGCTCGCCGACCATCGCGTCGTCCTGTTCATGAAAGGCACGCGCCACGCGCCGCAGTGCGGCTTCTCCGCAGCGGCCGCGGACCGGCTCAACGCGCTGCTTGACGACTACGCGAGCGTCGACGTGCTCGCCGACGAGGAAATCCGCGCCGGCATCAAGACATTCGGCAACTGGCCGACGATTCCGCAGCTCTACGTCGGCGGCGAGCTCGTTGGCGGCTCGGACATCATCCAATCGATGTTCGATTCGGGCGAACTGCATCGCCTGCTAGGCGTCGCCGAACCCGACCGCACGCCGCCGACGCTGACCGTCACCGACGCCGCCGTCGAAAAAATCCGCGCCGCGCTCGGCGATGCCGAGGACGCGAAACTGTTCCTCGTCGTCGACGGTCGCTTCCAGCCGCAATTCCAGCTGCGAGAAGCCGGCGCGAACGACATCGTCGCCGTCGCCAACGGACTGGAAATCCATTTCGACGCGGCCAGCGCGCAGCGCGCGCGCGGCGCGCAGATCGACTGGACGAAGACGCCGCACGGCGAAGGTCTCGCGATCTTTTTGCCGCAGGCGCCGCAGGTCATCAAGCCGATCGACGTGCACGCACTCGCGCGCCGCATCCAGGCCGGCGACATCGTCGTCGTCGACGTGCGTCCGGACGCGGATCGCGCGATTGCGTCGTTCGCCGGCGCGCAAGTCTTTTCGCCCGAAACGCATGCGCGCCTGACCGCGCTGCCGAAGGACACGCCGATCGCGTTCATCTGCCACCACGGCAATTCAAGCCGCAACGCCGCCGAGCATTTCCGCGAGCACGGTTTCCGCGACCTCTACAACGTCGAAGGCGGCATCGACGCGTGGTCGCGCGAAATCGATCCGTCGATTCCGCGTTACTGACCGCGCGGAATGATCGCGTGACGACCGAACGCCTCGCAGCACTGATCCGTCCGGTGCCGGATTTTCCGGCGCCGGGCGTCGTGTTCCGCGACATCACGCCGCTGCTCGCCGACGCGGACGCGTTCGCGCAGTGCATCGGGCTGCTCGCGCAGCCGTGGCGCGATGCGCGCGTCGACGCGGTGTGCGCGGTCGAAGCGCGCGGCTTCATCTTCGGCGCCGCGCTCGCGACCGCGCTCGGCGCCGGCTTCGTGCCGCGGCGCAAACCCGGCAAGCTGCCGCCGCCGGTCGCCAGCGTCGACTACGAACTCGAATACGGCCGCGATCGCCTCGAAGCGCGCGCCGACGCCCTGCACGACCGCGAACGCGTGCTCATCGCCGATGACGTGCTCGCCACCGGCGGCACGCTGTGCGCGGCGCGCGCGCTCGTCGAGCGACTCGGCGCGCACGTCGTCGGTGCCGGCGTGCTCATCGAACTCGATGCGCTCGGCGGCCGCGCGGCATGGGGCGAAGCGTCGCCGCTGCACGCGCTGCTGCATTACTGAGCCGATCTTCGAAAAGCGTTCTCTCGCGGAACCGCGGAGAGCGCAGAGGAAAACCTCCTCTCTCTCCGCGTTCTACGCGTGAAAACCGCTTCGCCTATGCGCGCTTGCGCTTGCGCGTACGCCGCGCATGCTCGGCGGCAATGTGTTCGATGATCTTGCCGGCGACGTCGACGCCGGTCGCGGCTTCGATGCCTTCGAGTCCGGGCGATGAATTGACTTCCAGCACGAGCGGCCCGCGCGACGAGCGCAGCAGGTCGACGCCGCTCACGCCCAGGCCCATCGCGCGCGACGCGCGCAGCGCGACGTCGTGTTCGGCGTCGGACAACTCGACCTTGTGTGCGCTGCCGCCGCGGTGGATGTTGGCGCGGAAGTCGCCTTCCGGCGCTTGCCGGCGCATCGCGGCGACCACCTTGTCGCCGACGACGAAGCAGCGCAGGTCGGCGCCGTTCGCTTCGCGCACGAACTCCTGCACGATGAAATTCGCGTAGAGGCTGCGGAACGCTTCGATCATGCCGAGCGAGGCGCTGCGCTTTTCGGCGAGCAGCACGCCCTGTCCTTGCGCACCTTCGTTGAGCTTGATGACGTGCGGCGGCTCGCCGAGCATGGTCAGCAGGTCGGCGGTGTCTTCCGGGTTGTCGCCGAACACGGTGGTCGGCAGGTCGATGCCTTCAGCGGCGAGCAGCTGCAGCGCGCGCAGCTTGTCGCGCGCGCGCAGGATCGCGTCGGAGTCGTTCGGCGTGTATGCGCCCATTTTCTCGAACTGGCGCACGACGGCGGTGCCGTAGAACGTGATCGACGCGCCGATGCGCGGGATCACCGCGTCGAAACCGCGCAGCAGCTTGCCGCCGCAGTGCATTTCGAACGCGCCGGGCGCGATGCGCATGTAGCAGCGCAGCGGATCGAGCACGCGCACGGTGTGGCCGCGTTCGCGCGCGGCTTCGACGAGGCGTCGCGTGGAATACAGGCGCGCATTGCGCGAAAGGATGGCGATTTTCATGCGGGGGAAACGTCCGTGGTGCGCGACCGCAGCGGTCGCGGCAGCGTGTAGGAAAGCGCGGCGTCGATGCGGAAACGCTCCGCGAGCGCGCTGCGCCCGAGCAGCAGCGGAAACAGCATCGCGCGGCGATCGGTCAGATTCATTTCAACGTCGAAGCGCCGGCCGCCGACGAGGATTTCGCTGGCGATGAACCAGCGTTCCTCGCGGCTGCCGCCGGAGTCGGTGACGACACGGCGATCGAGCACCGGCGCCGCGCACGCGATCACGCGCGCCGAGCGGCGCCGAGCACGCACGCCGAAGCGCACGTGCAGGCGACCGTCGAGATCGAAGGTTTCGAGGTCTTCCACGCTCAGCGACGAACTGCGCGCGCCGCTGTCGAGCTTGGCCTTGATCGACGCGATGCCGAGCTGCGGCAGCGATACCCATTCGCGCCAGCCGAGCACGCTCGGTTCCACGATCGGGGACGGGACGCCACGAAATTCTTCGCCGGACATGAGTGCGCTGGCCTTTGCGATTGAAGCAGGTGCGGTTGGAGCGGGCGATGGGAATCGAACCCACGTCAGTAGTCGGGTGGGAGGATGGCCTCACGGCCACCCTCCCCCCTCAGAACCGTACGTGAGACTTTCGCCTCATACGGCTCAAGCAGCTATGAACCCAGTCGCGCCTGCGAACTGGGCGGCAGCTTGCCCTTGGCGCCACGGGCGTGCAACTGCGCGTGACACGTGGGATGTACCAGTTCCAGATTGGACAACTGATCGGTGCCGCCATAGACCCGCCAATGCTTGTGATGGACATGCCATCCCGTTGCTTTGGCGATCTTTGCATTGCACACCGGGCAACATCCACGCTGTTTCGTCCAGAGCCACAGCAGCTTCCTGCGCCCCATCAGCGAAGCCTTCATCCGACGCATCAACCGCTCGTCGAAATAGTCCTCGCAGGCAGGGTCGTAGGGATTCGCATCGGCTTTCACCTTCACGTATCTGACGACCCTCAAGGCCGACAAGCGCGAAAGTTGACCTCCATCCGTGGCAAAGAGCCAGTCGCGCGAACCATTCGAACGGAAGTACCGTCGTTTGATCCAGCGCTGTCCTTTGTTCGGATGCCGACGCAACGCCCATCGCCACAGCGCGCGGAAGATCTGGTGATCCATCCGCGCGAACGTGCGTGAAGCGTGCACGACTCGATGATAGTTGCCCCAACCACGGATGACCGGATTGAGCGCGAACAACACGTCGTCCTGCTTTGCTCCACGCAATTCGCGCAGACGCAACCTGACCTTCTCGTAGAACGCGGCAGCGTTCTTCTTCGACGGAACTATGCGCAGGAATTGCTTGTGCCTGCGCACGTGCCATCCAAGGAAATCGAACCCCTTCGATACATGCGTGATCTTGGTCTTCTTCTCCGAGAGCAACAAACCGCGCTCGGCAAGAAATTCCGCGATCAACGGCTTGACGCGTATTTCCAGCAACTCTTTCGAGTCCGCCGTCACCACGAAGTCGTCCGCGTACCGGATGAAGTTCACCTTGGCGCGGCGTGGCAGGCGATCCAGCAACCTTTCCATGCCGTCCAATGTCAGGTTCGCCAAGACTGGGGAAATGATCCCACCCTGTGGTGTTCCTGCTTCCGTCGGGAAGAGCCTACGTCCTTCCATGTATCCCGCTTTGAGCCACTTAGACAGCACGCGCCGATCCGTCGGCACGTTGCGCAGCAGCCAATCGTGGCTGATGTTGTCGAAGCAACCTTTGATGTCCCCCTCCAATACCCATTGCGGTGAGTGCACACGACTCAATGCGTTGTGGCTTTGAGCTATGGCGTCCGCCGTGGAGCGTCCGGAACGGAACCCGTAGGAGTTCCGGTCACCCGTCGTTTCCGCGACAGGATCGAGCGCAAGCCAATGCAACGCTTGCATGGCGCGATCCCTCATTGTCGGAATGCCGAGTGGCCGTTTGCCTCCGTTGGCTTTCGGGATGTGGATACGGCGAAGCGGCTTCGGTTTGTAGTCACGCGAATCCAGCGTGTCCATCGCCTTGCGCTTCTCCACCGGGGTCGACCAAGTAACACCGTCGACACCGGGTGTTTTGCGGCCCTGATTCTCGGTAACCCGACGCACCGCGACAGCTTTTGCGGTGGTCGAGCGAACCAATAACTGTTGCAGCCGTTTCAGCTTGCGCCAGTCTTGATCCCTTGCTGCCTTTGCTATGCGGGTCTGCAACCTCCTGACGTGCGAAAACGTATCGGCCCACGAGATCGTGTGCCAGTCGTTCCAGCGCGCGGAGGCGACATCGCCATTATGGATGGCGTCCATATCAGTCCTCCTGAGTTGGAGCGGGCGAAGGGAATCGAACCCTCGTCATCTGGTTGGGAACCAGAAGCTCTGCCATTGAGCTACGCCCGCCCACGTTCCCGAAGGAATGGACGTCCCCGACGGGGACGTATCCCCTCGGGGTGGTGGTTGTTTGACCTGTCTAGCAACAGGCCACCATGCGGAAGTCTGCACCCTTTCGGGCCGGGGCGATCGTTTCATCCCCTATTCCGGCCATTACAGCCGGACATTCGCTTTTTCCGCTCTCCTGTGCCCGCTAGTACATCGAGCGCCCTTGCGGGCGTTCTAGTCGCCAGCTCGCCGGCGACATCCTAACGGGGTTTCCACGTTCCGCACATGCAACGGAATCTTTCGGGTTCTGCCTTTCCGCCGGAGGTACGAATGTCAGCGTGTCTCTACCAAGCAGAGAGACAACCGAACCTCTTCCCTTTTGGGCAAGGCCTATCAATCGCTTTGGCCCTTTCAGCTTGACGACGGGTCGAACGGCAGTTCGCTTGTACTAACCCTACAGATTCAGCCTAGCGCCTACCCGGATGCGATTTCCGGGGTCACGCCGTCCCCCTCGCGGGAGTTGGCGTCCCATGAGGGGGCTACATTCACGGAGCGCTTTGCACCGGACGGTTACCCGTCCCGCACAGCTCCTTGGCTACCGACCGCTGAAGGCCGGGTTGATCGCCGAATAGGGGGATTCCCCATCACGACATCAACAATTGCATATGCAGCTTTCGCCGCAGTTGAAGTCGAACCATCCAGATGGGTGATTCTTCACGTTGTTCACGGATTCGGGCCGTGTACCCAGTCGTCAGCACCGCATGCTTCGGACTTCGGATGCCAGGCTATGACCCCCTGGTTGGGCTAACAACGCGCGTCACGATACTGCGGTTCGTGTCGCACGCTTGGGAAGCTACAGCTCTACCATTGAGCTACGCCCGCGGGACGCCAGCTGTCGGAAAGTCGCCGGATGCGCGCGGAGGCGCAGCGTAACCGCGGCCGACGGCGCGGACAAGATGCCGCCAGCGTTGTCTGAATCTCCGCCAAGCCTGCACTGCGACGGGCCGCACGGACGCACGATCGGAAAGTCGTCGTTCAGCCTATTTACGCGGATACTTGCATCGCCTGTCGGTTCCGGCGGACGTGTGTCCGCGACGGGAACCGGCGTAGGCGCGATCAGGAGCCGATCCGATGTTGACCTCGTTTTCCGCAACCCGCGCATGGAGCGCGACCGTGCTGGCGCTGCTGCTCGGCCTGTCGGCTGCGGGCCGCGCACAAGCCGATTCGTACGACGACGCGGCCGACCCGCCGAACCGCGTGGCGCGCCTGAGTTATCTCGGCGGCCAAGTGAGTTTCCAGCCGTCCGGCGACGGCAACTGGGTGCAGGCGTCGATCAACCGTCCGCTGGTGACGGGCGATGCGCTGTACGCCGACCGCGGTTCGCGCGCCGAACTGGAAATCGGCGGCGCCGCCGTGCGCCTCGACGATCGCACTTCGATGAGCGTGCTCAACCTCGATGACCGCATCGCGCAATTCCAGCTGAGCGAAGGCACGGCGAACCTGAGCGTGCGCAACGTCGGCCAGGGCGGCAGTTACGAAGTCGACACGCCGACGCTCGCCTTCGTCGTGACGATGCCGGGCGAATACCGCATCGACATCGCGCCCGACGGCAACTCGACGATGATCACCGTCTTCAACGGCGGCGGCGACGTCTACGGCGAGAACAACGCCAGCTACAGCGTGCGCGCCGGCAATTCGTACCGCTTCAACGACTCCGCGCTGCGCGACTACGAAATCCTCGACCTGCCGCGCCCGGACGATTTCGACAACTGGGTGCAGTCGCGCCAGCGCCAGTATTCGCGCTCGGTGTCGAGCCGCTACGTCGCCGACGACATGATCGGCGTCGCCGACCTCGACTCGGCCGGCCGCTGGAGCCGCGACACGCAATATGGCGACGTCTGGTATCCGACCTCGGTCGCGGTCGACTACGTGCCGTATCGCGACGGCCACTGGTCGTGGATCGATCCGTGGGGCTGGACCTGGGTCGACAACGCGACTTGGGGCTTCGCTCCGTTCCACTACGGCCGCTGGGTTTACGTGAGCAACCGCTGGGGCTGGTGCCCGGGCCCGCGCCACGTGCGCGCCATGTACACGCCCGCGATGGTCGCCTTCGTCGGCGGCGTCTCGATCGGCGTCGGCGGCCCGGTCGGCTGGTTCCCGCTCGGCCCGCGTGACGTCTACGTGCCGTGGTACCGCGCATCGCGCGGCTACTTCAACACGGTCAACGTGCGCAACACGACGATCATCAACAACACCTACATCACCAACGTCTACAACGACTACTCGCGTGGTCGCCCGGTCAACGGCAACTACATGTGGCGCGGCAACGCCGCGGCGCTGACCGCGGTGTCGCGCGATACCTTTGTCGGTGCGCGCCCGGTCATGGCCGGCCGCGTCGACATCAACGCCGCGCAGTGGCGCAACGCGCCGGTGCAGAGCCGGCTCGGCATCGCGCCGACGCAGGCGAGTTTCGTCGCCGCCAACGCGCGCCGCGCGACCGCGATGCCGCAGCAGGCCGCGCTCGACCGTCGCGTCATCGCGCGCAGCGCGCCACCGCCGGCGGCGATGCCGATCGCGTCGCGTGTCCAGGCGATCGAACGCAACAACGCGCAGCCGCTGTCGCGCCAGGGCGGACAAGGCCGCTTCGGCTCACCGGACGGTTCCGCCGCGGCCGCGCAACGCGGCGCACCTTCGCGCGTGCAGGTCGTCGGCGCGGGCGCCGACAAGCCGCAGCCGATCACGCGCGGCAACGCGGGCATGGATCGCCGTCCGGGCGGTCCGGCGCAGGATGGCAACCCTCGCGGCAACGCCGACGCCGGCGCACCTCGCAACGGCGGTGATGATCGCCGCGGCATGCCGTCGTCGCGTTTCGCGCCGCACAGCGGTGCGGCGACAACGGCGCCGCAGACCGCGCCAGCCGACAATGCGCGACCGGGCTTCCGCAACCGTGCGACCGAGCAGACCACGCAGCCGCAGGATCAGCCGCGCGGCAATGCGCAGCCGGGCTTCCGCAACCGTGCCGTCGAGCCGACGCCGCAACCGCGCGACGACGCGCAGCGCGGTTTCCGCGGACGCAGCGCCGAGCCCGCCGTGCAGCAGCCGCAACCGCAGCGCGACGACGAGCGAGCCGGCTTCCGCAATCGCGCGGCGCCGGCTGCGCAGCCGCAGGAACCGCCGCGCGCGAATCCGCCGCAGGGTTTCCGCAACCGCGCCGTCGAACAGGCACCGCAGCCGCGGGAGGACGATCAGCGGAATTTCCGCGGACGCAGCGCCGAACCCATGGCGCAGCCGCGCATGATGCAGCCGCAGCCACAACCGCAACGCGACGAATCGCGCGGCGGCGGCTTCCGCAACCGCGTTGCGGAGCCGGCGATGCAGCAGCCGCGCGCGCCACAGCCGGTCGAGCAACCGCGCGCCCAGCCGCAGCGCGAAATGCGCCAGCAGGCGCCGCAGCAAGAAGCGCCCGAACGCCGCGGCCCGCCGGAGCGCAAGAGAGGAGACGGGGACGGCAACGATCGCCATTGATCTCGCCGCCTGCCGGAACTTTCACGATGCCGCGCTTCTTGCGCGGCATCGTTTTTATGCGCTCGTCGATGAGCGCTGCTTCGACAAGACATTCGCTTTCCGCATGGAAACTTGTTCGGGCAGTTCAAAAGCGGCCAGCCCCGGCCGCACTTTTCGACGAAAGCACGCATCGTCGTAGCGCTGCTGCAACTACAATTCATTCATGGACATCTTCCTCAACGGCCAGCCGCACGCTGTCGACGCGGGCCTCTCGCTCGCCCAACTGCTCGAAAAGACGGGCCATGCGCAACGGCGCGTCGCCGTCGAGGTCAATCGCGAAATCGTGCCGCGCGGTGCGCAGGCCGCGCACATCCTGCGCGACGGCGACCGTGTCGAAATCGTGCACGCGATCGGCGGCGGCTGATCGGTTTCAGCAGCGGTACGCGACGAATGAATCGCGACCCGCATCGCGGGCGCGCACGCATCGCGCGAATGCGCGAAAATGCGGCGTTTCGACCGTCCAGGACGCCATGAACGCGCACTCCCCTCTCGCCGGCGACACGCTCGTCATCGCCGGGCGCTCCTACCACTCGCGCCTGCTCACCGGCACCGGCAAGTTCAAGGATCTCGACGAGACCGAACGCGCCACGCAGGCGGCCGGCGCGCAGATCGTCACCGTCGCGATCCGTCGCACGAACATCGGCCAGGATCCGAACGCACCGAACCTGCTCGACGTGCTGCCGCCCGAGCGCTACACGATCCTGCCCAACACGGCCGGCTGTTACACGGCGGAGGACGCGGTGCGCACCTGCCGCCTCGCGCGCGAACTGCTCGACGGCCACAAGCTCGTCAAGCTCGAAGTGCTCGCCGACCAGCGCACGCTGTACCCGGACGTGATGCAGACCTTGATCGCCGCCGAACAGCTCGTCGCCGACGGTTTCGACGTCATGGTCTACACCTCGGACGATCCCGTGCTTGCGCGGCGGCTCGAAGACATCGGCTGCGTCGCCGTGATGCCGCTGGCCGCCCCGATCGGCTCCGGCCTCGGCGTGCAGAACCGCTGGAACCTCGTCGAGATCGTCGAGAACGCGAAAGTGCCGATCATCGTCGATGCCGGCGTCGGCACCGCGTCCGACGCGGCGATCGCGATGGAACTCGGCTGCGACGGCGTGCTCATGAACACCGCGATCGCGGGCGCGAAGGATCCGGTGCTCATGGCGCATGCGATGAAGCTCGCCATCGAAGCCGGTCGCGCCGCCTTCAAGGCAGGGCGCATTCCGCGCAAGCGTTTTGCCTCGGCATCAAGTCCAATCGATGGAACGATCGGCTGATCAATGAGCGACGAAACGACGCCCGCAACGCACCACACCGACGCCCACGAACGCCGCATCCGCAGCTTCGTGTTGCGCCAAGGCCGCTTCACGCCCGCGCAGCAGCGCGCATTCGACCAGCACTGGGCGCGCTACGGACTCGACTATTCCGGAAAGGCGCGCGATTTCGTCGCAACGTTCGGCCGCGACGCGTCGCGCGTGCTCGAAATCGGCTTCGGCAACGGCGAGCAGTTGCTGCACTCGGCGCAGGCGGAAAGCGCTCGCGATTTCATCGGCGTGGAAGTGCATCGCCCCGGCGTCGGTCGGCTCATGAATGCGCTTGCCGATGCGGACGTCGGCAACGTGCGCCTCTACAACCACGACGCAGTCGAAGTGCTCGAACACGAGATCGCGCCGGGCGCGCTCGACGAAGTGCGCATTTATTTTCCCGACCCATGGCACAAGAAGCGCCACAACAAGCGGCGCCTGATCCAGCCCGCGTTCCTCGAACTGCTCGCGACGCGCGTCGCGCGCGGCGGCCGCTTGCATCTGGCGACGGACTGGGCCGACTAGGCGGACCACATGCAGGAGGTGCTGCGCGACGCGCCAC
>JAKPAN010000003.1 GCA_029779475.1 Pseudomonadota bacterium | reverse complement strand
GTGGCGCGTGGTGCGTTCAATTTCGACACCGTGCGGTTCGAGTTCTATCGCGACCGCGACGTCGCGTTCGAGGGCTTCACCGGCCGCAACTATCTCTACCGCGAGGAATTCACCGCGCGGGTCTGGTCCACGCGTTACGATTTTCCGGCGATCAAGGACGGCCGCGTCAAGCGCGAGATGCTGCCGGATGAGACGCCATCCGGCGCGCAGGGCTGGTTCATCAATACGCGCCGCGAAAAATTCGCCGATCCGCGCGTGCGCGAGGCATTGTGTTACGCCTTCGACTTCGAGTGGACCAACAAGACGATCATGTACGGCGCTTATGCGCGCACGCATTCGCCGTTTCAGAATTCGGACATGATGGCCAAGGGTCCGCCGTCGCCGGAAGAGCTGGCGCTGCTTGAGCCGTTTCGCGGTTCGGTGCCGGCAGAAGTGTTCGGCGAGCCGTTCGTGCCGCCGGTGTCGGATGGATCGGGGCAAGATCGCGCGCTGCTGCGCCGCGCCTCGCAACTGCTCACCGAGGCCGGGATTCCGATCAAGGACGGCAAGCGCGTTCTTCCCAATGGCGAGGTGTTTCGCATCGAGTTTCTGGAAGCGGAGCCGTCGTTCCAGCCGCATCACGCGCCTTACATTAAAAATCTCGCGACCCTCGGCATCGAGGCAAGTCTGCGTCTCGTCGATCCCGTGCAGTATCGCGCGCGCGCCGACGATTTCGACTTCGACATGACGATCAAGCGCTTCAGTATGTCGGCGACACCGGGCGACGGTATGCGTCCGTTCTTTTCGTCGCAGGCGGCCAAGACCAAAGGCTCGCAAAATCTCTCCGGCATCGCGAATCCGGCCATCGATGCGCTGATCGAGCGCATCATCGGCGCGGACAACCGCAAGGATCTGACAGTCGCGTGTCGCGCCTTCGATCGCGTGTTCCGCGCGGGGCGTTACTGGGTGCCACAATGGTACCGGACCAATCATCCGATCGCCTATTGGGATGTGTTCGGCCGGCCCGAAAAGCCGCCGCGTTATATCGGCGGCACAGGCACGCCCGATCTGTGGTGGTCGACTGCGATCGCGCAGCCGGCGAAATAGCGCGAACGAAACGATGGCCGCCTATATCGCCCGACGCCTGCTTCTGATGATTCCGACGCTGCTCGGAATTCTGCTCGTGTCCTTCGTCGTCGTGCAGTTCGCGCCGGGCGGTCCAGTCGAGCGCGTGATTGCGCAAGTCACAGGCGCGGATACCGGCGCAAGCTCGCGCGTTTCAGGTTCGGCCGGCGGAGACTTCGGCTCGCGCGGCCCCGGCAATGCGATGACCGATGGCGGCGGCTCGAAATATCGCGGCGCGCAGGGGCTCGATCCCGAATTCATCAAGAGCCTCGAGAAGCAGTTCGGCTTCGACA
>JAKPAN010000333.1 GCA_029779475.1 Pseudomonadota bacterium | reverse complement strand
AACGGTTTCAATCTCGGCTATATCGACGGCACGGTGTCGATCGCCGGCAAGCAACTGTTCCAGATCGGCGCCTTGGTCACGGCGCTGCGCAGCGACGGCAAGTCGAACATCTTGTCGACGCCGTCGGTGCTCACGCTCGACAACCAGGAAGCCGAGATCAAGGTCGCGCAGGAAGTGCCGTTCCTGACCGGCCAGTACACGACCGGTGCGCTCGGTTCCTCGACCGTCACCAATGGCGGCAGCACGACGACGACCGGCATCACCAATCCGTTCCAGACCATCGAGCGCAAGGACGTCGGCCTCGTGCTCAAGGTCAAGCCGATGATCAACGTCGGCGATTCGGTGCGCCTGGACATCCATCAGGAAGTCTCGTCGATCGCGCCGAAAGTCAGCGGAGCGGTGGATTTAGTCACCAGTAAGCGCGAGTTGACCACGAGCGTGCTGGTGAAGGACGGCTCGCTGCTCGTGCTCGGCGGCCTCATCGACAACCAGCAGAAGGACAACAACCAGAAGGTGCCGGGACTCGGCGACATTCCGCTGATCGGCAACCTGTTCCGCTATCGCACCAACAGCCGGCAGAAGACCGATCTCATGGTTTTCCTGCATCCGAAGATCCTGCGCGACGCGGCGACCGAGGCGGCCGTGTCAAGCGAGAAATACAACTACATGCGGGCCGAGCAGTTGCAGATGCGCCAGTCCGACTGGCCGATCACGCCGCGCTCGGAACGGCCGATGCTGCCCGAGGTGCACGACTTCCTCGCCAGCCCGTCGCTGGATGGCACGCCGGGGTTGTCGCAGCCTGCGCCGGCAGCGTCCGACCACCAACACTGACGTGAGTGGTGCGCACATGACGGCGGCACGTTTCGAAGTGCACTACGGCGCTTTGCTGAAAGTGACGAGCGGGCTTGCGACTGTGGTTCTCCTCGCCCTCGTGCTGTTCGGCTTCTTCAAGGGCCCGCTCGGGAATGGAGTCGAATCCCTGCCGCGATTGTTGATGTGCGTATTTCCCATGCTTTTGATAGCGGCGCCGGCACTTTTCATGGTGCTGCGCTACGAAATCGACGATGCAGGACTGCACGTAGTCCGTCCGATCGGCCGTCTGCGCATCTTCTCGAACGTCTCGACAGTCGCCGCTGTCGACGGCGCATTGAAAGGAGCCTTCCGCACGTTCGGCAACGGCGGCTTGTTCTCCTTCACCGGTTGGTACTGGGTGCGCGGATATGGCTCGAGCCGCTTGTGGGTGACCGATTTCCACAGTCTCGTTGCGATGCGCGGCGACCGCGGCTGCGTCTTCGTCTCGCCCGCAAAACGCGACGCTTTCATCGCCGCCGTACGCACACGTTTCGGAATCGCCCCATGACGCAAGTCCATCCCTCGCGCCCCGCGTTCGGTTATGCGAAGCGCCACGGCGTCGCGCTGACCGGCTGGAACGACGGTGTCGCGCAGATCGCCTGCCGCGACGGCGTGCGCGTCGAAGTGCTCGCCGAGTTGCGCCGCCATCTCGCTGCGCCGTTGCGTTTCACGAGCGTCGAGCCGGCGGCGTTCGAGCGCCTGCTGCGCGACCTCTACGAACAAGGCGACGACGCGCGCGCGATGGTGTCTGATCTTGATGAGCGCATGGACTTGCGCACGCTCGCCGACGAATTGCCCGAACCGGAAGATCTGCTCGAAAGCGACGACGACGCGCCGATCATCCGACTCATCAACGCGCTGCTCACCGAAGCGGTGAAGGAAGGCGCGTCCGATATCCACATCGAGCCGTACGAAAACCGCCTCGTCGTGCGTTTCCGCATCGACGGCGTGCTGCGCGAAGTGCTCGCGCCGCAGAAGGCGATCGCCAACGCCGTGGTCAGCCGCATCAAGGTCATGGCCAAGCTCGATATCGCCGAGCGTCGATTGCCGCAGGATGGCCGCATCGGTTTGCGCGTCGCCGGTCGACCGGTCGACGTGCGCGTTTCGACCATTCCCGCCGGCCGCGGCGAGCGCGTCGTGCTGCGCCTGCTCGACAAGCAAGCCGGCAAGCTCGACCTCGTCCAGCTCGGCATGAGCGACGAAGTGCGTACGCGGCTCGAAGATCTCGTCGCGCGGCCGCACGGCATCCTGCTCGTCACCGGCCCGACCGGTTCGGGCAAGACGACGACGTTGTACGGCGCGTTGCTCAAGCTCAACGACGCCTCGCGCAACCTCATGACTGTCGAGGATCCGATCGAGTACTACATCGACGGCGTCGGCCAGACCCAGGTGAACACGCGCGTCGACATGACCTTCGCACGTGGCCTGCGCGCGATCCTGCGCCAGGATCCGGACGTGGTCATGGTCGGCGAAATCCGCGACCTAGAAACCGCGGAAGTCGCGGTGCAGGCCTCGCTCACCGGCCATCTCGTGCTGTCGACGCTGCACACCAATTCCGCGGTCGGCGCGATCACGCGCTTGCGCGACATGGGCGTCGAACCGTTCCTGTTGTCGTCGTCGCTGATCGGCGTGCTCGCGCAGCGCCTCGTGCGCGTGCTCGACCCGGAAACCCGCGAAGCCTATCGCGCGACGCCAGCGGAACTCGCCGCGTTCGGCCAGCCTGCCGACGCGGACGTCACGCTGTATCGCCCGCGCAGCGACCTCGCCTCGCAACGCCGCGCGACCGGCTACAAGGGCCGCACCGGCATCTACGAACTCGTCGCGCTCGACGAGAGCCTGCGCAAGCTCGTCCACGAAGGCGCCAGCGAAGCCGAACTCGAACGCCACGCGCGCACGCGCTCGGCGTCGATCCTCGCCGACGGCTGGCGCAAGTGCGTCGCAGGCATTACCTCGACCGAAGAAGTGTTGCGGGTGACGCGGGAAGAATAGGATTTCGCGTCGTTTCGACAGGCGGTCATGTCGCCGCAAGCGCATGTACGGTATGCTGCCGTACAAAGGAGATCGCCATGACCACCAGTGCCGCTCGCCTCGACCTGCGTTTGAATGCTCGCGACAAGGATCGCATCGGTCGCGCCGCCGCCTTGCGCGGCATGCCGGTTGCAGCCTTCGTGCGCGAAACCGCGCTGCGCGAAGCCGAGGCCACGATCGCGCGGCCGCCCAAGGCGCGGACCGGCTCGCTGGCCGCTCGCTTGCGCGGTCGCGCTACTGCGCGCATGAGTACCGAAGACATCATGCGATTGACGCGCGGCACATGAGCCGCGTGCTGGTGGACGCCAACGTCTTGCTGGACGTGTTGACCGACGATTCGCATTGGTACGACTGGTCTTCGCGACAGCTCGATGCCTGCGCCGAGCGCGCCGAGTTGTGCATCAACCCGATCGTGTATGCGGAAGTCTCGATCGGTTTCGAACGCATCGAACAACTCGACGGTGCGTTGCCATCCGATGTATTCATCCGGCTGGAACTGCCGTGGGAAGCCGGCTTTCTCGCCGGAAAAGCTTTCCTGCAATACCGTCGCGCCAAGGGCGCTCGAACGTCGCCGTTGCCGGATTTCTACATCGGTGCGCATGCCGCCATCGAAGGCATGGCGCTGTTGACGCGCGACGCCAAGCGCTACCGCACTTACTATCCGACGCTCGAATTGATCTGTCCGTGATCGCCGCCGAGGATTGATGCCCGCCTTTGCCTACCAAGCCCTCGACACCACCGGCAAGACCCAGCGCGGCGTTTTGCAGGGCGACACCGCGCGCGCGGTGCGCGGCGTGTTGCGCGAGCGCGGGCTCAATCCGCTCAGCGTCGATGAAGTACGCGAAGGCGCGGCGGGTGGATCGGGTTTTGCGCGGCGCGGGCTCGGCGCCGCGCAGCTCGCGTTGCTGACGCGGCAACTGGCGACCTTGCTCGGCGCGGGTCTGCCGATCGACGAAGCGCTCGGCGCGCTCTCCGAGCAAGCCGACAGCGAACGCCAGCGCGCGCTCACGGTCGCGTTGCGCGCGCGCGTGACCGAGGGTGCGAGTCTCGCGCAGGCATTGCGCGAATTTCCCGAATCGTTTCCTGACATCTTCTGTGCGACGGTCGCCGCGGGCGAGCAGTCGGGCCATCTCGATTCGGTGCTCGACAAGCTCGCCGACTATGCGGAATCGAGTGACGCGCTGCGCCAGAAGGTGCTCGCCGCGCTCGCGTATCCGCTGCTGCTGACGATCGTCGCGATCGCCGTCGTCACCGGTCTGCTCGGCTGGGTCGTGCCGCAGATCGTCGGTGTGTTCGAGAACATGCATCAGGCTTTGCCGTGGCCGACGCGCGCGCTGATCGCGCTGTCGGCGTTCGTGCGGCATTGGGGCTGGCTGCTCGTGCTGCTTGCGGTCGCCGCCGTCGTCGCGCTGCGATTCGCGCTGCGACGGGAAGCGATTCGTTATCGCTGGCATGCGATGTTGTTGCGCGTGCCGCTCGTCGGCCGCCTCGTGCGCGCAGCGAACACGGCGCGCGCGACGCGCACGCTCGCGCTGCTCGCGGGCAGCGCGGTGCCGCTGCTCGACGCGCTCGGTATCGCTGCGCAAGTCGTGCCGAACCTGCCGATGCGCGAAGCGCTGCGCGGCGCCGCGTTCAAGGTGCGCGAAGGCAGCGCGTTTTCGCGCGCGCTCGGCGACAGCGGGCAATTCCCGCCCGTCGCGCTGCGCCTGATCGCGAGCGGGGAACGCTCGGGCGAACTGCCGCGCATGCTCGGGGAGGCTGCGCAGCAACAGCAGCGCGAACTCGATCGCTGGATGACGGTGCTGACTTCGGTGCTGGGCCCGGCGGTAATCCTCGCGGTCGGTGCGATGGTGCTGTTCATCGTGCTCGCGATCCTGCTGCCGATTTTCGATTTGAACCGGATGGTGAAATAGCCGATCGGCGGCGCAGGATTTGTCGCCGGATGCACGCCGCAAAACCGGGCGCAGCCTCTACAATCGAGCGCGACGCCGCTGCCGTCGCACATCCCGAATTTCCACCGGACCCCGGCTCTCGATGATCCGCTTCGACAACGTCACCAAGCGCTACCAGACCGGGCTCGATGCGTTGGCCGAAGTCAGCTTCGAAATCGGCACGGGCGAAATCGCGTTCGTGACCGGCCATTCCGGCGCGGGCAAGAGCACGCTGCTCAAGCTGGTCAGTCTCGCCGAGCGGCCCACGCGCGGTCACATCACGGTCAACGATCGCGATCTCGCGCGCGTGCGGCGCAGCGGCGTGCCGCAGCACCGGCGCGGCATCGGCATGGTGTTCCAGGATCATCGCCTGCTCACCGATCGCAGCGTGTTCGACAACGTCGCGCTGCCGCTTCTGATCGCGGGCACGCCGCATGCGGACATCGGCAAGCGCGTGCGCGCGGCGCTCGACAAGGTCGGGCTGCTGTCGCGCGAGAAGGCTTCACCGGTCGCGCTGTCGACGGGTGAGCAGCAGCGCGTCGGCATCGCGCGCGCGATCGTCGCCAAGCCGCAGCTCATCATCGCCGACGAGCCGACCGGCAACCTCGATCCGCAGTTGTCTCTGGAAATCATGAACCTGTTCGCCGACTTCGGCGCAGTCGGCACGACGGTGCTCATCGCCAGCCACGACCTGCTGCTGCTCAAGCGCATGCGCCGGCGCGTGCTCGTGCTCGACCACGGCCGGCTCGTCGACGACTATCGGCCGGAGCAGGCCGCATGAGCGCGCAGCCGCAGCCGCTGAAACGTTCCGCGCCGGAAAAATCGGCGTCGGGTGCGCGACGTTCGCGCGTGTCGTTGCGCGAGCGTCTGGCCGCGTGGCGCGACCAGCATTTCCACGGATTCTTTTCGAGCCTCGGTCGCCTCGCTGCGAGGCCGTGGGCGAGCGGCTTGACTGTGTTCGTGCTCGGCTTCGCGCTCGCGTTGCCGCTGCTGTTCTGGCTCGTCTACGACAATGCGCGCGATCTCTCGGGCGGGATGCGCGAGGCGCGCGAGGTCACCGTGTTCCTCAAGCCCGCGCTGGATGCGACGGCGGCGTCCGCGCTCGCCTCGGAATTGCGCAAGCGCGAGGATGTGAGCGACGTCACCGAACGCACGCCCGCGCAAGGCCTCGCGGAATTCCGACAGCTGTCCGGCTTCGGCGAAGCGCTCGACGCGCTGCAGGACAATCCGCTGCCGAGCGTGCTCGTGGTGACGCCGCGCGCCGGCGGCAATGTCGACGAGCCGCCGCTGCTCGGCGCGCTCAAGGCCGATGCGCGCGTCGACCTCGTCCAGTACGACGCGGTGTGGCGGCGCAAGCTGTCGGGTATCCTGCAATTCGGGGAGCGTCTCATCATCGTCGTCGCCGCCTTGCTGGCGTTGGCGACCTTGCTCGTGATCGGCAACACGGTGCGCATGGACATCCAGGCGCGCTCGGCGGAAATCTCGGTGATGCAGACGATCGGCGCCAGCAACGGTTTCATCCGACGACCCTTCCTCTACGCGGGCTTCTGGTATGGCCTGCTCGGCGGGCTCGTGGCGATCTTCATCGTCGGCATCGTCGAATACGCGCTCGCCGCGCCGATCCGCGCGCTCATCGACAGCTATTCGCAACGCTTCGCATTGCACGGCATCGATGTGCTCGTCGGCCTCGCGCTCGTCGGCGCGAGCGCGGCGATCGGCTGGTTCGGCGCCTACGCGGTGACGACGCGCCATCTCGTCGCCGGGCGGCCCCGATGAGCGACATCTCGCTCACGCGCCACATTTCCAGCGACGAGCCGCGCGTGCTTGTCGTCGACGGTTCGCGCGTCGTGCGCCAGCTCATCGAGCGCGTACTCAAGGCGGAATTGCCGAACGCGGTCGTGATCGGCTGCGGCAGCGGCGCGGATGCGCTCGCGCAGTTGCCGGGCGGCGTCATCGACCTCGTCACCACCTCGCTGCGCCTGCCGGACATGGACGGCATGCAGCTCGCGCGCGCGATCCGAGAATCGAATTCCCAAGCCTACATCCCGATCGTCGTCGTCTCCGGCGACGTACAGGAACGTCTGCTCGCGCGTTCGCTCGATGGCAGCGTCACCGACTATTTCGACAAGTCGCTCGGCTTCGACGCGCTCGCCGCGTTCATCCGCGGCTATGTGCATCCGGTCGAGCGCGTCGACGGCAGCGTCCTCTACGTCGAGGACAGCCGCGTCGTCGCGCTGGCGACGCGGCGCATGATGGAGAAGTGCGGCTTCACGGTGTCGCACGTGGTCAGCGTCGAAGCCGCGCTCGACTTGCTGGAAACGGCGCGCGCGGAAGGCCGCGTGCCGGGTTACGACCTCGTGCTCACCGACGTCAGCCTCAAGGGCGATCTGTCCGGCGGCGACCTGCTCGATCGCGTGCGCAATCATTTCGGTTACGCGAAAGGCGAGTTGCCCGTGCTCATCATGACCGGCGACGACAATCCCGCGAACCAGTCCGCGCTGCTGCGCGCGGGTGCGAACGACCTCGTGCACAAGCCGATCGAGGAGCGCCTGCTCATCACCAAGCTGCAATTCCAGTTGCGCGTCGCGCAGCGCTCGCGGGCGGGCGCGTGAGCGAGGACGGCCGCGTCAAGCTCGACGCGTCGTGGATGGCGCAGGTCGGCGACCAGTTCCAGACCCCGCGCATGCAGGCGCTGTCGCAGTTCCTGCGTGCGGAGAAGGCCGCAGGAAAAGTCGTCTATCCCCCGGGTCGGCAGATTTTCGCGGCGCTCGATGCGACGCCGTTCGATCGCGTCAAGGTCGTCATCCTCGGCCAGGATCCGTATCACGGGCCGGGGCAGGCGCATGGCCTGTGCTTTTCCGTGCAGCCGGGCGTGCCGGCGCCGCCGTCGCTGGAAAACATCTTCAAGGAAATCGAGCGCGACCTTGGCATCCCGCGTCCGGATCATGGCTATCTGATGCCTTGGGCGCGGCAAGGCGTGCTGTTGCTCAACGCCGTGCTCACCGTCGAGCGCGGCCATGCCGGTTCGCATCAGGGCAAAGGCTGGGAGGAATTCACCGATGCCTGCGTCGATGCGCTCAATCGCCATCGCGAGCATCTGGTCTTCCTGCTCTGGGGCAGCTACGCGCAGGCCAAGGGCAAGCTCATCGACCGCCAGCGCCATCTCGTGCTCAAGGCGCCGCATCCCTCGCCGCTGTCGGCACACCGCGGATTCCTCGGCTGCGGGCACTTCTCGCGCACCAACGACTACCTGCGCGACCGCAACCTGACACCGATCGACTGGCGCCTGCCGACGCGATCCGCGCTCGAAGTCGACTAAGCGGGCATTCAGACGCGGCGGCCGGTTTCTGCAGAAACCCAATCCAATCAAAACGTTGAGACGACGGGATGAAACAGTCCGTTTCAAACCGCCGTGTCCAAATACAGAACTTTCCGGTACAATAATGGTTAGAAAGCTGATCCGCGCAGGAGTGAAGCGCGGAACCCTTGAGGGTTTTAGCAGTCGAAGGATGCGAGTGCTAAAGTGCGGCAAGACTCGGAGGTTTCAACCCCATGAGCAATGTACTGGTTGCCAATTCGTTGCCCGTTCTCAACGCCGTCGGCAGTCTCGACGCCTACGTGAGCGCGGTGCACCAGATTCCCATGCTGACGCAGGACGAGGAACATGACCTCGCGCGTCGCTATACCGACGACAACGACCTCGACGCCGCGAAGAAGATGGTGCTTTCGCACCTGCGCTTCGTCGTGCACGTCGCGCGCGGCTATTCGGGCTACGGCCTGCAGGTCGCCGACCTCATCCAGGAGGGCAACATCGGCCTCATGAAGGCGGTCAAGCGTTTCGATCCCGAGCACGGCGTGCGACTCGTGTCGTTCGCGGTGCACTGGATCCGCGCCGAAATGCACGAGTTCATCCTGCGCAACTGGCGCATCGTCAAGGTCGCCACGACCAAGGCGCAGCGCAAGCTGTTCTTCAACCTGCGCAAGTCGAAGAAGCGCCTCGGCTGGATGAACGCGGAAGAGGTGAACACGATCGCCAAGGAACTCGGCGTGCCGGCCGCGACCGTCATGGAGATGGAAGCGCGCCTCAACGGCCGCGACGTCGCCTTCGACGCGCCGACCGATGCCGACGACGACGAGAAGCCCGCACCCGCGGCGTTCCTCATCGACCACTCCGCCGATCCGTACGCGATGGTGGAAACGGAGTCCGAAGAGGAATCGAGCATGGGCACGCTGCAGCGCGGCCTTATCAAGCTCGACGAGCGCTCGCGCGACATCATCCAGCGCCGTTGGCTGCGTGACGGCGAGAAGGCGACGCTGCAGGAACTCGCCGACGAGTACGGCGTGTCCGCCGAACGTATCCGCCAGATCGAGGCGAATGCGATGAAGAAGATGCGGGCGCTCTTCGAGGCATGATTTCGTGCAGTCCGGATGATTCCTGCGATCGTCCATCGCGCTTTTTGAGAGAAACGTCTCCAACGGCCCGCATTTTGCGGGCCGTTGGCTTTTGAAGGCGTGAGACCGATAGCGTCCATCGATTGGAAGCCACGCGCACGGATCGTGCCGCGACCCGATGGCCGCGCGACTGCCAACGTTCAATACAAATCCACCGGATCCACATCGATCGACCAGCGCACGTTGCGTTGCTTCGGCAGCGCGCGCACCGCGTCGAGCCATGTCGGCAAGAACGCCTGTATCGTCGCGCGGTGTTCGCATTCGACGAGGATTTGTCCGCGATACGCGCCGGCGCGGCGCGGGATCGGCGCGGCGAGCGGGCCGTGCAACGCCAGATCCTGCGTCGCCGGCGCGGCGCGGACGGCTGCAGCGAGGAACGCATCGAGTTCACCTTGCGTCGGCGCTTCCGCGCGCAGCAACGCCATCTGCGCATACGGCGGCATCTGCGCGGAGCGGCGTTCGGCGAGCAGGTCGCGCGCGACGGCGGCGTAGCCGCGTTCGATGAGGCCGCGCAGCAGCGGGTGCGCGGGATCGTGGGTTTGCAGGACGACTTCGCCCGCGTGCCGCGCGCGACCGGCGCGACCGGCGACCTGCACGACCAGTTGCGCGAGGCGCTCGCCGGCGCGGAAATCGACGCTGTACAGCCCTTCGTCGACGCCGACCACGACGACGAGCGTGAGCCGCGCAAGGTCGTGGCCTTTGGCCAACATCTGCGTGCCGACGAGCAGACGCGCCCCGTCGGCAGACAGGCTGTCGAGCAATGCTTCGCGCGTGCGTCGCCCGCGCGTGGTGTCGCGGTCGATGCGCACGATGGGCACGTTCGGGAAACGCGCGGAGAGCGCGTCTTCCAGTCGTTCGGTGCCTTCGCCGAGCGGATTCAGCGCGAGGCTGCCGCATTGCGGGCACGCGCTTGGCATGGGCTGGCGCACGTCGCAGTGATGGCAGCGCAACACGCGCTCGCGGCGATGCAATGTCACCGCGCGGTCGCAGTCGGGACAACGCGCGCTCCAGCCGCAGTCGTGGCAGAGCAGCACGGGCGCGTAGCCGCGGCGGTTGCGGAACACGAGCGCCTGTTCGCCGCGGGCGAGACAGGCTTCGATCGCGGCGATCGTCGGCTCGGCAAGTCCGTGTTGCAGTCGTTGATGGCGCAGGTCGACGACGCGGAACGTCGGCGGCTGCGCGCCGCCCGCGCGCTCGGTCAATCGCAACGATTGATAACGTCCGGCTTCGACATTGGCGAGGCTTTCCAGCGACGGCGTCGCGCTGCCGAGCACGATCGGCACGTCGAGCGCTTTCGCGCGCACGACGGCAAGGTCGCGCGCGTGGTAGCGGAAGCCCTCGTGCTGCTTGTACGACGTGTCATGTTCCTCGTCGACGACGATCGCGCCGGGCCGCGCCAGCGGCACGAACACGGCCGAGCGCGTGCCGAGCACGACGCCCGCCTCGCCGCGCGAAGCAGCGAGCCAGGCGCGCGCGCGTTCGCTTTCGCCGAGGCCCGAATGCAGCACGGCGATGTCGACGCCGAGCGCGTCGCGGAAGCGCCGCACCGCCTGCGGCGTCAGCGCGATCTCGGGCACGAGCACGAGCGCCTGGCGTCCGCGCGCGAGCGCCGCGCGCGCGATGGCGAGGTAGACCTCGGTCTTGCCGCTGCCGGTGACGCCGTCGAGCAGGTACGGCGCGAAGCCGTCGGCGGCGAGCACGGCGTCGGCGGCGGTTTGCTGTTCGGCGTTGAGCGCGTGGCCGGGCGAGGCGACGCGCGTCGCGTCGATGCGCGCTGCTTCGATCCAGCCGCGCGACGCGGCCGTGCGCAATGCGGCGGCGCCGGCGAGTTCGCGCGCGTGTGCCGCGCTCAATGGCCGTTCGGCGAGCGCGACGAGCAGCGCCTCGATGCGCGTGCCGCGGCGGCGTTTCGGATCGTCGAGCGCGGCGCGGCCGCTCGTGCCGAGCTGCCAGCCGGTCGTTTCGGCGGCGGGCAGGGCGCGCGTCTGGCGCAGCGCGGTCGGCAGTGCGTTGAACAGCACTTCGCCGAGCGGGTGCTGGTAGTAGCGCGCGGCCCAGCGCAGCGTCGCCAGCAGTTCGCCGCCGAGCAGCGGCGTCTCGTCGAGGACGGCGTCGATCGCCTTGAGCCGGTCCGGCTCGGCGGTCTGTTCCGCCCGTTCGACGACGATGCCGACCAGGGAGCGCCGGCCGAACGGCACGCGCACGCGGCAGCCGACCTCGACCGCGGCGTCGCCGGCGGCGTAGTCGAACAGCGTCGGCAGCGGCACCGGCAGGGCCACGCGGAGGATCGAGGGCATGCTTCGATCCTGCGCACTCGGCCGTGCGCGCGCAAGCTCGGCGGGTGTGGGAGTCAACGGGGCGGACTTGCGTCACTCTTCTAAGTGTTCGGACAACTTCCTGCGCTAAGTGGCCGGTGCGTAGGGAAAATCCGGCTTATCCACATTGCCTGTGGATAACGTTGTGGACGAGTGGCCGTTCGCGCTCGCGAATGCCCGCGAAAAAGGCCTCGATCTTGGGTTGGTGAAACTTTAACCAGTTTGAAATAAAGTTTTCCAATCAATGACTTGGAATATGACAGGCCGACACATTCGGTATCGATTCATGCGCCTTCGTGCATTCCGGCCCGATGTCGTCGCATTGTGTACAACCCCTTGACGCGGCGCTCGGCAGGTGATCCCGGACGCCGCGTCAACCGTTGCCGCGGCCGTGCGTTGCAGCGGGTCAGCCCAGGTCGACTTCCACGCGCATGGCCGCCACCCTCTACCCGATGACCGGTTTCGAATTCGTCAGCGACAGCGCACCCGCCCGCGACGCCACGCGTCCGCTCGAGGCGTTCCTGCGCGGCGTCGAACGTCGCGCCTGGCGCGTCGCCGAACTCGCCACCGGCCAGCGCGAGGACGCGCTCGACCTCGTGCAGGAGGCGATGCTCGGCTTCGTCAGCCGCTACGGCGAACGCACGCCGGAGGAATGGTCGCCGCTGTTCTGGCGCGTACTCGACAGCCGCATCCACGACTGGTACCGGCGCCATTCGGTGCGCAGCCGCTGGACGGCGTGGCTCGGCCGCCGCGATGCCGACGACGAGGAATCGGCCGATCCGCTGCTCGCCATCGCCGACGGCGCCGAACCCGGCCCGCTCGCGCGCCTCGCCGACCGCGAAGCCGGCAGCGCGCTCGACGCGGCGCTGCGCGCGCTGCCGCTGCGTCAGCGTCAGGCGTTCCTGCTGCGGATGTGGGAAGGACTCGACGTCGCCCAGACCGCGACCGCGATGCGCTGCAGCGAAGGCAGCGTGAAGACGCATCTGTCGCGCGCGCTGTCGCGCCTGCGCGAGCAACTGGAGTCGTACCAATGAACAGGCCCGACCGCGAACCCTGGCTCGAGCGCTCGCTTGCACTGCTCGATCAATCCGTCGATGCGATCGACGCGTCGACGCTGTCGCGCCTCGCCCGCGCCCGCCAGCACGCGCTCGCGCGGCGCCCTGCGCAGCGACGCGTATGGATCGGCTTCGGCGCGATCGGCGTGGCCGCGGCTTTGGTGCTCGCGTTCGGCATTGCGCGGCAAGTGGCGAAGCCGGGCATGCCGGCCGCACCGGTTGCGGCGGCGGGCACGCAAGCAGATGGCGACGACATCGCGGCCGACGACGACAACGCCGAACTCGTCGAAGACCTCGACTTTTACGCCTGGCTCGACGCCCGGCAGACCGACGATCGCGGCTGAGGCAAGGTCATGAACCCATTTCGCATTCCGAGTCGATATTTCCCGCACGCTGCAGCGTTCGCATTGCTGCTGCTGGCTGCAGCGGCGGCGCCGCGCGCGTTCGCACAGGACGCGGCGAGGGATGCCGCCCCCGCCGCGCCGATGGTGTGGTCGCAACTTGGCGACCAGGAGCATGCCGCGCTCGCACCGTTGCAGTCGCAATGGGACGCGCTCGGCGCGAAGCAGCAGCAACGCCTTCTGCGTTTCGCTGCGCGCTGGCAGGCAGCCTCGCCGGAAAAGCGAGACAGCTTGTCGCGCCATCTCGAACGCTGGGCGGCGATGACGCCCGACGAGCGCGCGTTGTTCGCGCGTCGCGTCGCGAAATTCAGGTCGTTGCCGCCGGAACAGCAGGATCGCCTGCGCGCCGCGTTCCAGCGCTTCCGCGCGTTGCCGCCCGAGCAGCGCGCCGCGCTGCGCGCGAAGTTCGAGTCGATGACGCCGGAACAGCGTCGCGCCTTCGTCGCCGGCGCGACGGCGCAGCGCAAGGTCGATGGCGCCGCGCACGACGCCGCCGCGCCGACCTGGCGCGATCTCCAGCCGGCCGAGCGTCGCGCGATCCGCGCTCACCTGCAGTCGCTGCCGCCCGATGCGCGCGCGGCCGAGCGCATGCGCGTGTTCGCGATGACGCCGCAGCAATTGCGCAATTACGTCGCGCAACTGCCGCCGGCCAATCCGTGAGGCTCAGGTCACGGCGAGACTGGCGATGACTGCACCGGCGATGCCGAACGAAAGCAGGATCATGTAGCAGAAACCGACGAAGCAGAACTTCACCGTGGTCATGAACCAGCCTTGGCGATACACCTTTTTCGCCATCAGGAACAGGTAGACGAACAGCCACGTCCAGATCGCCGCGTACAGCAGGCGCAGCAAGGGCACCAGCGCTCCCGCGTGCGTCGCCGCCCAGTTGCTGAGCAGGGTCACGAGGACGACGAACAGCAGCGACAGGAAGATGAAGGCGTGGCTATGCAGCGCCACCATCAGATGCTCCATGTAGAGCCGGCGCTTGAAGAGGTAGGCGATCTTGAGCAGCAGCGCGAACAGCGGCATCAGCACGAACAGCGTCTGCGGCAACACCGAGAAGATGCCGGCGATCAGATGCGAGGGATCGCGCTTGGCGGCATCGACGTTTTCCATCGCATGCTGGGCGGTCGCATACAGTTTCGCATTGACGAAATCGGGGAGCCACGACACGCGCGTGTTGTCGCGCGTCGGTTTCCAGGGAACGCCGTCGAACTCGAAACTCGCATGCGCGGACGGATCAGGCGGCGTCGGCTTGCCGTCGGCGACGGCTTTGGCGCGCTCGAGAAGCCAGGCGCGGCGCGCCTGGGATTTCTCCTTCGCCGATTCGATGTTCTTGTCCACTTTCGCGGCCGCCTTCGGCGAATTCGTGGCCGCGTTCTTCTCGGCTTCGAGTGCGGCGATGAACTTCTGCGTGCGCTCGTCGAGTTCCTGCGGCGTCTGCGCGGATGCTATGCCGGCGAGCGAAACGCCTTCCTGCACCTGGTCGAGCCCCAGTTCCGGGATCGAGGTGAAATTGATGGCGCCCTGGATCGCGAAGAACGCAATCACGCAAAGGAAGAAGAACAGCCGGAACGGCGTGACGTAGCGCGTGCGGCGTCCCGCGAAGTATTCGTTGGTGAGAAAGCCGGGGCGGAAATACAGCGCCGGGATGCTGCGGAAGATGCGCGAGTCGACGTTGAAGATCGTGTCCGCGACGTCCGCCATGACGCTGGCGAGATGCCGGATCATGCCTTTCTCGGGCTGGCCGCAGGCGTAGCAGAACGGCCCGTACATCGGCGCACCGCAGTTCGCACAGGGTTTGGCCGGCCGCGCGGGCGCAAGCGGGCCGGTTGGCGGTTCGGCGGTTTCGGGTGTGGCGTCGACGCTCATGATGCAATTCCGATGATGCGCCGACCCGGCCGGCACGAGGCAGGCGTGCATCGTACGGAACTTGGGGACGTCGTTGCATGCGCCGGTCGGCATGCGCGATGCGTCGGGCCGTTCGTCGCGTTCGTCGCAAGTGCGGCACGACAAACCCGTGGATGCCGAGGCCGCGCCGTCGGGCGACTGCTAGAATCGCGCGCCGCAATCCCTGTCCGCTTCGCCGTCGCAGTCCAGCAACGACGTGCGGCGCTCGCATCCGATCCTATTTTTCATGCCGATTCCGTTCTTCCGCCTGTCGCCGGCCCGCGCCAGCGAGCTGCGCGAAATGCTGCGCCTCGCGGTGCCGCTCGTGCTCGGCCAGTTGTCGGCGGTCGGCATGAACGTCGTCGACGCGCTGCTGGCCGGCCACGTCGATGCGCACACGCTCGGCTCGGTCGCGGTCGGCACCAGCGTGTGGGCGATTTCGATCGTCGTCACGATCGGCGTGATGATGGCGTTGCCGCCGTCCGTCGCGCAGCTCAACGGCGCGGGACGCCGCGAACGCATCGGGCCGTTGTTCCGCCAGGCGCTGTGGCTTGCGGCGGCGCTCGGCGTGCTGCTGGCGTTGGGTACGTATGTCGGCGGCCCGTTCATCGTTTCGCACATCGGCCTCGACGCGCCGCTGGTGCCGGACGTGACGCGTTTCCTGCGCGCGATCGCATTCGGCGCGCCTGCGCTCGCCGTGTTCTTCGCGTTGCGCGGACTCGGCGAAGGCATCGGCGTGCCGCGGCCGACGCTGTATTTCAGCCTGTTCGGACTCGCCCTGCTCGGGCCGATCGGCTACGCGCTCATGTACGGCGCGTTCGGACTGCCGCGCATGGGCGCGCAGGGCAGCGGCATCGCGACCGCGTTCGTGCTCTGGCTGCAGGCGGGCGCATTCGCGATCTACATGTCGCGCAGCGCGCACTACCGCGATCTCGGCTTGTTCGCGCATTTCGAGGGCCCGGACATGCGCGCGATCGGCAGCCTGCTCCATATCGGCGTGCCGATGGGCGTGACGTTGTTCATGGAAGCGGGCCTGTTCATCGGCGTCGCGCTCGTCATCGGCACGCTCGGCACGGACATCGTCGCCGGCCACCAGATCGCGATCAACGTCGCCTCGATCGCGTTCATGATGCCGCTCGGCATCGCGCTGGCGACGACGGTGCGCGTCGGCCACGCAGTCGGCGCGCGCGACGCGCAGCGCGTGCGCGACGCGGGCGCGGTCGGACTTCAATTGACGCTCGCCGCGCAGGTGCTCTCGGCCGGCGCGATGCTGCTGCTGCCGCGCACGATCGCGCGTCTGTACACGCACGACGAAGCCGTCGTCGCGATCGCCGTGCAACTGCTCATGCTTGCCGGCCTGTTCCAGTTTTCCGACGGCATCCAATGCGCCGCGAACGGCGCGCTGCGCGGCCTCAAGGACACGCGCGTGCCGATGGCGATCACGTTGTTCGCGTACTGGATGGTCGGTTTGCCGGTCGGCTGGTGGCTCGCATTCGGACGCGGGTACGGCGCGCCGGGCATGTGGGTCGGCCTGATCGCCGGATTGAGCATGGCAGCGGTGCTGCTGACGCGACGTTTCTGGCGCCTGGCGCGTCGTCCGCTGCCCGAGGTCGGGCATGACTCCGGCGACATGCCGATGCAAGGTGGAATCGGGTAGGCTCCATCGAAACGGCGCCACGCGCTCGACACGCGAAGCCGTCCCTTGAATGGATGCTTTCTGGAGTCACCGATGGTCAGCAACAATCCCGGTCCGATCCGCCGTTTCTTCCGCGCGCTCTGGAACGCGCTGAACTTCACGCGCCGGCTCGTCTTCAACCTCATCTTCCTCGTCGTGCTGGTCGCGATGTTCGGCGCACTGTTTTCCTCGCGCGCGGTCATCGCACCGCGCACCGCGCTCGTGCTCGATCCGGGTGGCGCGATCGTCGAACAGTATTCGACCGATCCGACGCAGCGCGCGTTCGCCAACCTCGCCGGCAACGACACGGCAGAAGTGCAACTGCGCGACCTGCTCGACGCGATCGACGCCGCGCAGAAGGATTCGCGCATCGAGCGCATGGTGTTCATCCCCGACGAGATCACCTCGCTCGGCCTCGCCACCGCGCGCGAACTCGGCGCGGCGTTCGACCGCTTCAAGGCCGCGGGCAAGGAAATCGTCGTCGTCAGCACCGGCATGCAGCAGAACGTCTATCTGCTCGCCGCGCACGCGAACCGCATCCTGCTCGACCCGGAAGGGTCGGTCATGCTCGAAGGGTTCTCGAACTACCGCAGCTATTACAAGGACGCGCTCGACAAGCTCGGCGTGCAGGCGCACCTGATCCGCGTCGGCACCTACAAGTCGGCCGGCGAGCCGTACATCCTCGACCACGCCTCCGACGCGTCGAAGGAGGCCGACGCCTACTGGATGGGCGGCATCTGGCAGGAATACCTCGACGAGATCGCCGCGCTGCGCAAGCTCGATGCGAAGGCGATCGGCGACGACATCGCGCATTACGACACGCGCGTCGCCGCGCAGAACGGCGACCTCGCCAAGCTCGCGCTCGAACAGAAACTTGTCGACGAGCTCGCCACGCGCGCGCAGGCGCGCGAGCAGTTGCGCGCGCTCGGCTCGGCCGAGGGCGACAGCTTCCGCCAGGTCGACTTCCATCGTTATCTCGGCACGCTCGTCGCGCAGCGCCTGCCGCGTCCGGGCGACGCCGTCGCCGTCGTCGTCGCGCAGGGCGAGATCGTGCCGGGCGAACGCGCGCCGGGCACGATCGGCGGCAAGTCGACCGCGCAACTCGTCCGCGCAGCGCGCGAGGACGACAGCGTCAAGGCGATCGTGCTGCGCGTGGATTCGCCGGGCGGCGATTCGTATTCGTCGGAACAGATCCGCCGCGAACTCGCGCAGGCGCGCGAAGCGGGCAAGCCGGTCGTCGTGTCGATGGGCGACGTCGCCGCGAGCGGCGGCTACTGGATCTCGCTCGCCAGCGACGAAATCTGGGCCGAGCCGAACACGATCACGGGTTCGATCGGCATCTTCGGCATGTTCATGACGATTCCCGACGCGCTCGACAAACTCGGCATCCACACCGACGGCGTCGGTACCACGCCGCTCGCCGGCGCCTTCGACATCCGCCGCCCGCTGTCGCCGCAGATGGAAGCGCTGATCACCAGCGTCATCAAACGTGGCTACGAGCAGTTCATCGGCAACGTCGCCAAAGCGCGCGGCAAGACGCCCGCAGAAGTCGACCAGATCGCGCAGGGCCGCGTGTGGAGCGGCGCGCAGGCGAAGGAGCGCGGCCTCGTCGACAAGCTCGGCGGACTCACCGACGCGATCGCCGCCGCCGCTGCACGCGCCAAGCTCGGAAGCGGCTACCCGGTGCGCTACGTCGAGCGCCCGATGAGCACGTGGCAGCGCCTCGCAATGACGATCGGCGGCAGCGACGCGATGGTGCGCGTCGCGCGCTGGAGCGGCTTCACGCTGCCGCCCGGCATGCTCGGCAACAGCGAAATCCGCGAACTCACCGGCGTCGCCGACATCCTGCGTGGCAAGCGCTACGCGACGTTCGCGCATTGCCTGTGCGAGCCGCATTGAAGAGCATGCCTACAGATAGTCGTCATTGTTGAAAGCGAGGGAATGCCATGTTCCGTTCGAGCAGGTCATACGTACTCTCCCTCGCGCTTGCAATCTTCCATGCCCCGTTGCCATTGGTTGCGGCAGAGCAATCGCCGTCGTTCGTGGTTGACGACATTCAGATCATGGTCTTCACGCTGCTTGTGCCGCCTCCAAACGACCTTTATGGCGTGGTCAACGAGAACAGCAAGGACTGCTACTGCGTGGCGCCGCCTTGGGGCGTGAGATTGATGGAGCACGATCGCTATCTGTTCGAGGACGCCCGCGACACGAGTGAACCGATCAGGAAGGAGCTGGAAGCGTTTTATCCACGCTGCAAGATAGTGAAGGCCGTGAGGAACCTCTCATGGCCGGACGATCCCATGAATCCGGTTCCGTAGGCCGGACGATCGAAGATCGGCCGGCGTTCGGCGAAGCCGGCCGCGCGTTCGCGCGTCCGGCCTACACGGCGGCTTTCAGCGCAGCGCGGCGTTGATCTTGTCGAGCGTCGCCGCGCCGGGGCAGAGCGCGGCGGCGTCGAGCGAGTTGAGCGGCGCGGCAACGGTGCCGAGATGCGCGTGCAAGTCCTGCGCGGTCTCGTCGACGTAGAGCAGGCCGGTCACGACTTCGCCCTTGGCCTGGTGCGCGTGCACGTAGTTCATCGCCGCGATGCGATCGGACGGATCGTAGGCCGCGTCGAGCTTGTGCAAGCGCAGGCGGCTGCCGTCGTGCTGTTCGATCTCGATCGTCTCGCCGGGCGCGTAGTCGGCGACGATTTCCGTGCGCGGCGCGATGAAGTCGAGGCGGTTCACGGCATCGTTGTGTTCGCGCACGTATTCGTAACTTTTCGTGCTGCCGGCGTGGTTGTTGAACGCGACGCAGGGGCTGATCACGTCGATGAGCGCAGCGCCGCGATGCGCGATCGCGCCCTTGATGAGCGGTACGAGTTGCTGTTTGTCGCCTGAAAAACCGCGCGCGACGTAGCTCGCGCCGAGTTGCAGCGCAAGGCCGACGAGATCGATCGGCGCGTCGGAGTTGGCGACGCCTTTCTTCGACACCGAACCCGCGTCCGCGGTCGCCGAGAACTGGCCTTTGGTCAGTCCGTACACGCCGTTGTTCTCGACGATGTAGGTCATGTTCACGCCGCGCCGGATCGCGTGCACGAACTGGCCCATGCCGATCGAAGCCGAATCGCCGTCGCCGGAGACGCCGAGGTAGATGAGGTCGCGATTGGCGAGCGCGGCCCCGGTCAGCACCGACGGCATGCGCCCGTGCACGGTGTTGAAGCCGTGCGACTGGCCGAGGAAATAGTCCGGCGTCTTGCTGCTGCAGCCGATGCCGCTGAGCTTGGCGACGCGGTGCGGTTCGATCGCGAGTTCCCAGCACGCGCGGATGATCGACGCCGAGATCGAATCATGGCCGCAGCCGGCGCACAGCGTCGAGATCTTGCCTTCGTAGTCTCGCCGCGTGAAACCGAGCGCGTTGCAGGCGAGCGAAGGGTGATGGAGTTTAGGCTTGGTGATGTAGGTCATGCGTTGGCCGCCTGAGCCGGTTGCGGAGTCGCGTGTGCGCCGCGCGCGTGGCGCGCGATCGCGCCCGCGATGAAGCGCGCCGTGATCGGCGTGCCGTCGTAATGAAGCACGGGCACGAGCCGCGCGGGGTCGATGCCGAATTCGTTGACGAGCATCGAGCGCAGCTGCGCGTCGCGGTTTTGTTCCACGACGAAGACACGCTCGTGCGCGGCGATGAACTCGGCGACGGCATCGGCAAACGGGAACGCGCGCACGCGCAGCGTGTCGAGATGGACGCCGTCGCATTCGAGCATGTCGATGGCTTCTTCCATCGCGGGCGCGGTCGAGCCGAAATGAATCACGCCGAGCTTCGTGGGCTGCGCGGCCTTGTGCGGCAATGGCTGCGGCACGAGCGTCTTCGCCGTCTCGAACTTCTTCAGCAGCCGCTCCATGTTGTAGAGGTAGTCGGGGCCGCGCTCGGAATAGCGTGCGTAAGGATCGCGTGAGGTGCCGCGCGTGAAGTACGCGCCCTTGTCGGCGTGCGTGCCCGGATACGTGCGCCACGGAATGCCGTCGCCGTCGACGTCCTTGTAGCGGCCGAAATCCTTGCCGGCTTCCAGCTCCGCGGCGGTCATGACCTTGCCGCGGTCGTACGTGCGCGCGTCGTCCCACGCGAACGGCGCGCACAGGCGCTGGTTCATGCCGATGTCGAGGTCGGTCATCACGAACACGGGCGTCTGCAACCGATCGGCGAGATCGAGCGCCTGCACGGCGAATTCGAAGCATTCGAGCGGATCTTGCGGAAACAGCAGCACGTGCTTGGTGTCGCCGTGCGACGCGTACGCGCACGAGATAAGGTCGGCCTGCTGCGTGCGCGTCGGCATGCCGGTCGATGGGCCGCCGCGTTGCACGTCGATGATCGTGACCGGGATTTCGGCGAAGTAGGCGAGGCCGATGAATTCGGTCATCAGCGACACGCCCGGGCCCGACGTCGTCGTGAACGCCCGCGCGCCGTTCCAGCCAGCGCCGGTGACCATGCCGATGCTCGCGATTTCGTCTTCGGCCTGCACGATCGCGTAGCGATGCGCGCCGGTGTCCGGATCGATGCGGTATTTCGCGCAGTATTTCTGGAACGCCTCGGCGAGCGACGACGATGGCGTGATCGGATACCACGCGCACACCGTCGCGCCGCCGTAGACGCAGCCGAGCGCGGCGGCGTCGTTGCCGTCGACGAAGATGCGGTCGCCGACCGCGTCGGCGCGGCGAACCGCAAGGCCGATCGGTTCCGCAGAGAAATTCCGCTGCGCATAGTCGCGGCCGATGTGCAGCGCTTTTACGTTCGGTTCGTAGAGCTTCGGCTTGCTCCGGTACTGTTCGCCGATCAGTGTCTCGATGACGTCGGCTTCGATGCCGAGCAGCACAGACAGCGCGCCGACGTAGATGATGTTCTTGAAGAGTTGCCGTTGGCGCGGATCGTCGTAGGTCGCGTTGCAGATGTCGGTGATCGGCATGCCGAGTGTGCGCACTTCGTCGCGGAATTTTGATTTCGGCAGCGGCCGCGTCGAGTCGTAAAACAGATAGCCGCCCGGTTCGATCTCGGCGATGTCCGCGTCCCAGGTCTGCGGGTTCATCGCGACCATGAGGTCGACGCCGCCGCGCCGTCCGAGCCAGCCGCGCTCGTTGACGCGCACCTCGTACCACGTCGGCAGACCCTGGATGTTCGACGGGAAGATGTTGCGCGGACTCACCGGCACGCCCATGCGCAGGATCGACTTGGCGAACATCTCGTTCGCCGATGCGGAACCCGAGCCGTTGACGTTGGCGAACTTGACGACGAAGTCGTTGGTGGCGGTGATCGACTTCACGCCGCCTCCCGCTTCGCGCCGCGGCAGCCCGGTCCCGCATGCGTGATGCCGAGCAGGAACTTGCGCATGTCCCACGCGCCGGTCGGGCAGCGTTCCGCGCAGAGGCCGCAATGCAGGCAGACGTCTTCGTCCTTGACCATCACGCGATGCGTCTTGAGTTCGCCGGAGACGTACAAATCCTGTTCGGTGTTCAGCGCCGGCGCCGTGAGCTGCGTGCGCAGCGTCGCCTCGTCGGCGTTGTGCGCGAACGTGATGCAGTCCATCGGGCAGATGTCGACGCAGGCGTCGCATTCGATGCACAGCCGGTCGCTGAACACGGTTTCGACGTCGCAGTTGAGGCAGCGCTGCGTTTCCTTCCACGCGGTGGCCGCGTCGAAGCCGAGTTCGACCTCGGTGGTCATGCTCGCCAGCGTCTTCGCCGCGTCCGCCCACGGCACCTTGTAGCGCTCGTCGGGCGACACGTCGTTGTCGTAACTCCACTCGTGGATGCCCATCTTCTGCGAGATGAGTTCGACCGCAGGCGCGGGCCGCTCGCGCACGTCTTCGCCGATGAGCAGCTTGTCGATCGTGACGGCCGCCTCGTGGCCGTGCGCGACGGCCCAGATGATGTTCTTCGGCCCGAACGCGGCGTCGCCGCCGAACAGCACGTGCGGCAGGCTCGACTGCATCGTCGCTTCGTCGACGACGGGCATGTCCCACTTCGGATCGAACGCGATGCCGACGTCGCGCTCGATCCACGGAAACGCGTTTTCCTGGCCGACCGCGATCAGCACTTCGTCGCAGTCGTGGCGTTCGTCGGGTTCGCCGGTCGGCACGAGCTTGCGCCGGCCGTTCGCGTCGTACTCGGCGCGCACTTTCTCGAACGTCATGCCGACGAGGTGGCCGTCCTCGTGCAGGAACGCCTTCGGCACGCGGCAGTCGAGGATCGGGATGCCTTCGTGCATCGCGTCCTCTTTTTCCCACGGCGAGGCTTTCATTTCGTCGAAACCCGAACGCACGATGACCTTGACGCTGTCGCCGCCGAGCCGGCGCTCGGAGAGGCAGCAATACATCGCGGTGTTGCCGCCGCCGAGCACGATG
>JAKPAN010000331.1 GCA_029779475.1 Pseudomonadota bacterium | reverse complement strand
GGCGAACGGAATCGACCTTGTGCTCGGAGCGCTGGGTTTCCGGATCGAAGGTGCGGATGGAATCGATCTCGTCGTCGAACAACTCGACGCGATACGGCTCGGGCGATCCCATCGGGAAGATGTCGAGCAGCGCGCCGCGCACGGCAAAGTCGCCGGGTTCGAGCACCTGCGGCACGTTGCGGTAGCCCGACGCGGCGAGGCGGCGTTGTTCGGCGGCAATGTCGAGCTTCTGGCGCAGTTCGAGCACGAGGCTCGATCCGCTGACGTAGCTGCGCGGCGCGAGCCGCTGCATGAGCGTGGCGACCGGCACGACGAGCACGCCGCGCTTGAGCGACGGCAGGCGATACAGCGCGGCGATGCGCTGCGAGACGATGTCCGGATGCGGCGAGAACAGGTCGTAGGGCAGCGTTTCCCAGTCGGGGAATTGCAGAACTTCGAGATCGTCGCCGGCGAACACGGCGATTTCCGCTTCGAGCGCGTGCGCCGCATGCGTGTCGCGCGCGAGGGCGACGACGAGGCCGTCGTGCTCGCGTGCGGCCTGCGCGAGCGCCAGCGCGAACGCCGAACCGTGCGGCGCGGTCCAGTAGCGTCGTTGTTTGGGCGTGGCGGGAAGGGGAGGCTGGATCAGCGACGAAGCCATCGAAATGCACGGCGCCAACGCTGGCGCGCGGGCCGCTTCACGAGTTCAGGAGCCGCGCATTCTACCAGCCGCAGCGAAATCGCTGGACGGCGCCGCCGGCTAGGCCGTTCGTCATGCAACATCTTTACCGCATGCTTACGCCGGGAGATGCGGCCCGGCGCTGCGTCGATCGGTCAAAATAGAGCGTGAATACATTACGGAGCCCGCCGCGCATGACGTTTCGTCGCGCCCATCGAACCTGCTGCGCAGTCGCGCTGTGCGCGCTCACGCTCGGCGCGTGTTCGCGCCAGACACCACCGGCGAAGGTCGCGCTGGTTCCAGTGACGGTGACGACGGCGCAGTCGCGCGACATGCCGCTGCAGTTCGCCGCGCCGGGCACGGTCGAGGCGATCAATGCCGTCGCGGTCACCTCGCTCGTCGACGGCCAGCTGCTCGAAGCGCTCGTGAAGGACGGCGCGGACGTCAAGCGCGGCGACCTCATGTTCCGCATCGACGCGCGGCCCGCGCAGGCGAAGTTGCAGCAGGCGATCGCGACGCTTGGCAAGGACAAGGCGACGCTCGCGCAGGCCCGCGCGCAGGTCGAGCGCTACACGCCGGTGGCGACGAAGGGTTTCATCTCGGCCGATCAGATGGAGCAATACCGCACCAACCTCGGTGTCGCAGAAGCGGCGGTCAAGGCCGACGAGGCGGACGTCGCCGCGGCGCGCGTCACGCTTACGTACACCGACATCCATGCGCCGATCGCGGGGCGGCTCGGCCGCATCGCGATCCAGCCCGGCAACGTCGTGAAGGCGAACGACGTCAATGCGCTTGTCACCATCAACCAGATCGAACCGATCTACGTGAGCTTCGCGTTGCCGAGCGCGCTGCTCGGCCGCTTGCAGCTCGCGCAGAAAAGCGCACCGCTCGCCGTGCGCGCGAACGTGATCGGCGTGGACGAACCCGTCGAAGGCAGCGTCGCCTTCATCGACAACACGGTCGATACGACCACCGGCACGATCAAGCTGCGTGCGCAATTCGGCAACGACGCGCACCTGCTCTGGCCGGGCCAACTCGTCAACGTGACGCTCGTGCTCGGCCATGACGCGAACGCGGTCGTCGTGCCCGATTCGGTCGTGCAGCAGGGTCCGGACGGCAGTTACGTGTTCGTGGTCAAGCCCGACCAGACCGCCGAACAGCGCAAGGTCGTCGTCGCGCGCGCCGTCGATGGGCAGGCCGTCGTCGAAAGCGGACTCTCCGCGGGCGAAACCGTCGTGCTCGACGGCCAGTCGCGCGTCGAGGACAAATCGCCGCTCAAGGTCGAGAAGGCGCCGGCGCAGGGCACGCCGTGAACGTGTCGGAGATCTTCATCCGCCGGCCGGTGATGACCACGCTGGTCATGATCGGCATCCTCGTGTTCGGCATCGTCGGCTATCGCTCGCTGCCGGTCGCGGCGTTGCCGAACGTCGACTTCCCGACCATCCAGGTCAGCGCGAACCTGCCCGGCGCATCGGCGCAGACGATGGCGTCGGCGGTCGCGACGCCGCTCGAAAAGCAGTTCTCGACGATCCCGTCGATCGATTCGATGACCTCGTCGAGTTCGCTCGGCAGCACGCAGATCACCTTGCAGTTCGCGCTCGACCGCAACATCGACGCCGCCGCGCAGGACGTCCAGGCGGCGATCTCCGCCGCGTTGCGCCAGTTGCCGACGCAGATGACCACGCCGCCGACGTTCCGCAAGGTCAATCCGGCCGACTCGCCGATCTACTTCATCGCCTTCACCTCGAAAACGCTGCGCCTGTCCACGCTCGACGAATACGCGGAAAACACGCTCGCGCAGCGCATCTCGATGGTCGGCGGCGTGGCCCAGGTGAACGTCTACGGTTCGCGCAAGTACGCGGTGCGCATCGACGCCGACCCTTCCGCGCTCGCCGCGCGCGGCATCGGCATCGACACCGTCGCCAAGGCGATCGGCAGCGGCAACGTCAACCTGCCGACCGGCACGCTGTACGGGCCGAACCGCGTCTACAACGTGATGGTCGACGGGCAGATGTTCGACGCCGCCGCGTTCGGCGAGCTCATCGTGACCTACCGCAACGGCGCGCCGGTCCGGCTCAAGGACGTCGCCCGCGTTTACGACGGCGTGCAGAACGACAAGGGCGGCGCGACGATCAATGGCGAGGAAGGCGTCGTTCTCGCGATCCAGAAGCAGCCGGGCACGAACACGATCCGGGTCGTCGAGGACATCAAGGCGATCCTGCCGCAGTTCGCGCGTTCGCTGCCGGCCGGCGCCAACCTCAATGTCATCTACGACCGTTCGCAGAGCATCCGCGAGTCCGTATCGGACGTGAAGTTCAGCCTCGTGCTCGCGCTTGCGCTGGTCGTGCTCGTC
>JAKPAN010000320.1 GCA_029779475.1 Pseudomonadota bacterium | reverse complement strand
GCGAGCAGGCGTTCGTCGAAATTCTCGTGGCGCAGATGCAGCGCGGAGACGTTGATGGTGAGGAACGTCGTGTCGCCGCTGCCGGCCATGACGCGGCACGCGCTCTCGAAGAGCTGCCAGTCGACCGCCTCGATCAGTCCGGTCTCGAAGGCGACCTTGAGGAAATGCGTCGGTTCGAGCACGCCGCGCGTCGGATGCCGCCAGCGCAACAGCGCCTCGTAACCGACGATCTGCCCGTCGTCGAGGCGATGCACGGATTGGAAATACGGTTCGAATTCGCCGCGTTGCAGGGCGCGCCGCAACTCGCCCTCGAGCGCGAGCACATCCATCATGTTGCTGGCGAGCTTGTCGTCGAAGACGACGTAGCGGTTGCGGCCGAGTTCCTTGGCGCGATACAGCGCGAGGTCGGCGTCGCGCAGCAGGTCGTCGGGCGTTTCGTAGTGCGCGTCGGCAATGGCGATGCCGATGCTGAAGGACGGTTCGAGTTCGCGTCCGCTCACATGCAACGCGCCATTGAGTTCGGCGAGGACGCGCGCGGCGAATGCGGAAGCCCCTTCGGCGGAACCGGCGTCGTCGAGGAAGACCGCGAATTCGTCGCCGGAAATGCGCGCTGCCATGTCCGGCTCGCGCACGCAGCTGCGCAGGCGGTTGCCGATTTCCTGAAGAAATCCGTCGCCGGCGAGATGGCCGAGGCTGTCGTTGATGATCTTGAAGCGGTCGACGTCGAGATACAGCAACGCGCCGACACGCTGGCCGTGGTTGCGCGAGCGCGCGAGCGCGGCCTCGAGCCGTTCGCGCAGGTACAGGCGGTTCGGCAAGCCGGTCAGCGTGTCGTGCATGACCTGGTGTTCGAGCTGCTTCTGCATCGCCTCGCGCCGCGCAATCTGCTCGCGGAGTTCGTGCGTGCGTTCGAGCACGCGCTGCTCCAGGTCGGCGTTGTAGCGTTGCAACGCGACGGCGATGCGGCGGCGATGGATGCTCGCCGCGATCTGCAGCGCGACGAAGCTGAGCAGGTCGCGATCCGACGGCCCGTACGCGAATTCCTCGACGTAGCTCTGCACGACGACGATGCCGATGATCTCCTCGCCCACGCGCAGCGGCACGCCGAGCCAGCACATCGATGGGCGGCCGATGCGGTGCAAGTCGATCTCGCCGATCAGGCCGAGCCGATCGATGTCGGCGCGGCAACCCAGCAACGGACGTCCGCTGCGCATGACGTATTCGCTGAGGCCGCGGCCGATTTCGCGCGACACGCGGCGGCGCACGCCGGCGTCGATGTAGTACGGGAAATTCAGCAGGCCGCCGTCTTCGGAAAGCAGGCCGATGAAGAAATTTTCCGCGTTGATGAGCTCGCCGACGGCGGCGTGCATGCGCTCGTAGAACTCGCCTTCGTCGATGTCGACGGTGGCGAGTTGGGCAATGTGGAACAGGCTCGCCTGCAGCCGTTCGGCGCGTTCGCGTTCGAGGACTTCCTGCTGCAGGCCGCGATTGGCTTCGGCGAGTTCGAGCGTGCGCAAGCGCACCTGCGCTTCGAGTTCGTCCTTGCTTTCCTTGCGTTCGAGCGCGGTGAGGATGTGGCTGCCGACGAATTCGAGCAGGACGCGGTCTTCGTCCGTGTAGCGGATGCCTTCCTCGTAGCTCTGCACGACGAGCGCGCCGCGCACCGCACCGTCGCTGAGCATCGGCACGCCGAGCCAGTCGTGACAGGCCGTGCCGACCGCCGCCAACGGCCCGGAAATCTGCGCGCGCATCTGGTCGATGTCGCCCATCAATGCCTTGCCGCCGACGAGGACATGCCAGGTCAGCGTGCCGGCACGCTCGTCCATCGGGAGGTCGCGGCCGAGTTCGCCTTCGGTGTCGACGACGTCGGAAAAATAGATGAAACGCATCGTGCGCCGGACTGCGTCGTGGCGAACGATGAAGAAATTCTCCGCGTACATCAGCGTGCCGACGATGCCGTGGATGCGTTCGAGCATCTCGGCCATGTCCAGCGCGGAACCAGCGAGGTCGGAAATCGCGAACAGCGCGCGCTGCAGCACCTCCGAGCGCTGCAACTGCTCGTGCGCCCGTTGCAGCGAGGCGAGCTTGAGCACGCGTTGCAGCTGCGCGCCGATGAGCGGCAGGAAATCGGCGAAGCCGTCGGCAACGTGCGGTGCGGTGTCGCCGTCTCCACGCAACAGCAGGACGGCGGACGATGCCACGCGCAGCAACACGCTGCCGCCGCGCGTCTGCACGTAGCGCGAACTGGTGAGGAATTCCGCTGCGTTGTCGAGGTCGGCGATGTCGAGCGATTCGGTGTCCGTACCGCTGACGAGGCGTTCGCCGTCGAGCCAGAGCAGCGCGGCGTGTTCGGCTTCGGTCAGCGTGCGCGCCAGCGATTCGGTATGGCGCGCGACTGCGCGCGGCGTCGTCGCTTCGACGAGCCTCAACGCCCAGGCCAGCTCCGTGGCGCGCATTGCCGGGCGCACGCCGACGGGCACGCTCGCGGGTTCGCGCGCGCCTGGGTCGATGGCCGATTCCTGATTGACGCCCCTTGCTGCCAAGACCGCTCCTGCCTCACCTGGCGGCGGCTACCCCCGAGCCGGGGAGGTTACGCCCTTTCCATGGACTGCGTGTAGCTTCCAGTGCGCGGCAGCGGCATTGCGCCGGCGCTGCGGCAATGGCGGCAATGATCCGGGAATCGCACCCGCGACCTTCCCGGATGCGCGGGCGCGAACGGGCCGCGCCCCACGGATCGGCGACGTGCGCGGCCGATCAGCGCCGGCAAGCATCCTTCGACGGCTTGCCGGCGACGTCCTGCAGCGGCTCAGCGCTTGGCGAACAACGCCTCGACGCCGGCGCGCTCTTCACGCAGTTCCTTGTCGGTCGCGTCCATGCGCTCGCGCGAGAAGGCGGCGATGTCGAGGCCCTGCACGATCGCGTACTTGCCGTCCTTGACCGTGACCGGATAGCCGTAGATCACGCCCGGCGCGATGCCGTAGGAGCCGTCGGACGGAATGCCCATCGACACCCAGTCGCCCTCGGCCGTGCCGAGCGCCCAGTTGCGCATGTGGTCGATCGCTGCAGACGCGGCGGATGCAGCCGACGACGCGCCACGCGCCTTGATGATCGCCGCGCCGCGCTGCTGCACGGTCGGGATGAACGTGTCCTTGTACCAGGCCTGGTCGACGAGCTCGAGCGCGGGCTTGCCGTTGACCGTGGTGTGGTGGATGTCCGGGTACTGCGTGGAGCTGTGGTTGCCCCAGATCGTGACGCGCTTGATCTGCGTGGTGTGCGCGCCGGTCTTTTCGGCGAGCTGCGACAGCGCGCGGTTGTGGTCGAGGCGCACCATCGCAGTGAAGCACTTCGGGTCGAGGTCGGGCGCGTTCTGCTGCGCGATCAGCGCATTCGTGTTGGCCGGGTTGCCGACGACGAGCACGCGCACGTCGCGCTTGGCATGCGCATTGAGCGCCTTGCCCTGCGGGCCGAAGATCGCGCCGTTGGCTTCGAGCAGGTCCTTGCGCTCCATGCCCGGGCCGCGCGGACGCGCGCCGACGAGCAAGGCGTAGTCGACGTCCTTGAACGCGACGTTGACGTCGTCGGTGGCGACGATGCCGGCGAGCGTCGGGAACGCGCAGTCGTTGAGTTCCATGACCACGCCCTGCAGCGCGGGCAGCGCGGGCGTGATTTCGAGCAGGTGCAGGATCACCGGCTGATCCGGGCCGAGCATGTCGCCGGCGGCGATGCGGAACAGCAAGGCATAGCCGATCTGGCCGGCAGCGCCGGTGATGGCGACGCGAACGGGAGCTTTCATCGATAGTCCTCTGTCTTTCTGGAACGATCAGGTCAGTTCCGCGAAGAACTCGCGGAAGCGGTCGAGCCCGGGCTGCAACTGCGCCGTCGGGCAGGTGTAGGAAATGCGCAGCGCGTTCGGATCACCGAACGCCGAACCCGGCACGCAGGCGACGCCCTTGGCTTGCAGCAGCGCGTTGCAGAAGTCGACGTCGCTGCCGATCTTCGCACCGTCGTGGCTCTTGCCGAACGTGCACGAGATGTCGGGGAACACGTAGAACGCTCCCTGCGGACGCGGGCAGACCACGCCGGGGATCGACTCCATTGTCGCCATCACCAGGTCGCGCTTGGCCTGGAATTCCGCGCACCTCTGCGCGGGCACGTCCTGCGGGCCGGACAACGCAGCAACCGCCGCGGCGGTGACGATTTCCGGCACGTTGGTGATGTGGTTGGAGTTCAACGTCGTGAACGCCTGCGCGACGACTTCCGGCCCGGCCATGAAACCGACGCGCCAACCCGGCATGCCGTAGGTCTTGGACAGCGAATCGACATGGATCACGCGGTCGCGCAGTTCCGGACGCGCATTGACGAAGTTGTGGTAACCGACGCCGTCGAACACCATGCGGTTGTAGATGTCGTCGCAGATGATCCACACGTCCGGATGCTTGACGAGCACGTCCGCGAGCGCGGCGATCTCGGCCTTCGTGTAGACCATGCCGGTCGGGTTGTTCGGGTTGTTGAACAGGAACACCTTGACGCCCGGCAGCGCGGCGTCGAGCTGCGCCGGCGTGAGCTTGTAGTCCTGGCTTGCCGGGCACGGCATGAGGCGCATCTTCGCGTCGACGATCTCGGCGATGTCGACGTAGGTCGTCCAGTACGGCACGGCGAACGCGATCGTGTCGCCCGGATCGAGCAGCGCTTCGGCGAGGTTGTAGAGCACGTGCTTGGCGCCGATGCCAGTGGCGATGTTCTTGCGCGTGTAGCCGGTCAGCCCGCCCTGTTCCAGATGCTTGAGGAAGGCGTCGAGCAGCGCATCCGCGCCGCGGTTGGAACCGTACTGGCCGCTGTCCTTGACGAGCGCGTCGCGCACCGCGGCGTAGACGTGGTCGCCCGGCAGGAAATTCGGCACACCGATCGAGAAGCTGATGATGTCGCGGCCGGCGGCCTTGAGCGCCTTGGCCTTGTCGGCCACGGCCATGATTGCACTGGGTTTGGCGCGACTCATGCGCGCCGCTAGGTTCGGCATGACGATCCTGCTCGATGACGAGAAAGTTTCAAACGTAACCAAATCATTTTATCACAGGCGGCCGCGCGGACCGCCCGCCGATCAGCCGATCCGCGCCAGCGCCTTCAGCATCTTTTCGGTGAACGCGCCGTAGGGCGGATAGAGCAGCTTCACGCCGGACAGGCGCGACTGGATGAACACGGGTTTTTCCTTGGAAAACTGGCGGAAGCCGAATTCGCCGTGATAGCAGCCCTGCCCCGACGGCCCGACGCCGCCGAACGGCAGCGCTTCCTGCGCGATGTGCAGCAGCGTGTCGTTGATGGTGACGCCGCCGGAAATCGTGTGGGCGAGCACGCGATCGCGTGCGGCGCGATCCTCGCCGAACCAGTACAGCGCGAGCGGCCGGTCGTGCGCGTTGACGTAGTCGATCGCGGCCTGCGCGCTGTCGACGGCGACGATCGGCAGCAGCGGCCCGAAGATTTCCTCCTGCATCACGCGCATCGAATCGTCGACGTCGAGCAGCAGCGTCGGCGCGAGCTTGCGCCGCGCCGGATCGGCCGACTCGCCTGCGGGCGCGAGTTCGACGACCTGCGCGCCGCGCGCACGCGCGTCGTCGACGAGTTCGCGCAAACGTTGGTAGTGGCGATCGCTGACGATGCTCGTGTAGTCGGGATTGTCCTGGATCGTCGGATACATGCGCGCCACGACGGCGCGCAACGCGGCGACGAGTTCGTCGCGGCGATCGCGCGGCACGAGCAGGTAGTCGGGCGCGATGCAGGTCTGCCCCGCGTTGAGCAGCTTGCCGAATGCGATGCGCTCGACGATGCGCGCGAAGTCCGCCGACGCGTCGATGATCGCCGGCGACTTGCCGCCGAGTTCGAGCGTGACTGGCGTGAGGTTCTTCGCCGCGGCTTGCGCGACAATGCGGCCGACCGGCGTCGAGCCGGTGAACACGAGATGGTCGAACGGCAGCGCGGAGAACGCCTTGCCGACGTCGGCGTCGCCGACGACGACGGCGACTTCGTCTTCCGCGAACACTTCGGCGATGCGCCGGCGCAGGACTTCCGACAGACGCGGCGTGAATTCCGACGGCTTGAGCATCGCGCGATTGCCCGCGGCGAGCGCGCCGACCAGCGGCGCCAGCGCGAGCTGCAACGGATAGTTCCACGGACTGATGATGCCGACCACGCCGAGCGGCTGGCGCAACAGGCGCGAACGCCCGGGCAGGTAGGTCATCGCGGTCGGCATGCGCCGCGGCTTCATCCACGCTTTGAGATGCTTGCGCGCCTGCTTGATCGCGGTGCGCGTAAAGATCGTTTCGGCAAGCACGGTTTCCACGCGCGAGCGGTTGCCGAAATCCTGCGAAATGGCTTCCGCGAATTCGCGTTCGGCGTCGTCGTCGAGCAGGCGTTCGAGCCGCGCGAGACGGTCGAGGCGCACTTCACGCGACGGATTCATGTCCCCACCGAAAGCTTGCTGCTGCTGGCGCAACAAGCGATTCAAGGCATCGCCCGATCCGATTCCGGGCGCATCCGCGGCGACTTCGAGAGGTTGTGCGTTCATGCGCGAACATTAACGCATCCATGCGTCGTCAGCTGGCAATACAAGCCGGTCACGATGATGCTCGCCTTCGCTGGGCGGACGCGGCACACTCCGTCCGCGGTGACCGCTGCGCGGCGGTTTGCCCGGTTCGGCTCAACCCACCTGCAGGAGAGACGGAATGGAAGTGTTCGGCGGCACCCACGGCATCATCATGACCTTCATCATCGGCCTGATCGTCGGCATCATCGCCAAGTTCCTCATGCCGGGCAAAGACCCCGGCGGCTTCATCATCACCGCGATCCTCGGCATCGTCGGCTCATTC
>JAKPAN010000318.1 GCA_029779475.1 Pseudomonadota bacterium | reverse complement strand
CACGGAGTAGCCGTAGCGGCGTTTCGGCGCGGGCGTGTAGCACTCGATGCGATAGTCGAAACCGAACATCGTCGCAGCGCGTTCGCGATCCCAGACCAGCGGATCGAACGGCGACAGCAGCGTCGCGTGCGTCGCGCGCAGGCGGCCCGCGCGCGCGGACGCGAGCAAGTCGATATGGTCGGCGTGCACGTAGCCGGGCTTGTCCTAACCGTCGACGTCGACGCGCGCAAGTTCGCCGCGCTCCACGTACTCATCGAGCGCGGCGTCCTTCAATTTGCCGCCGCTGCGGAAGTAGTCGTTGATCCAGCGCGCCTGCGTGATGCCGAGCGCGCGCACCGCGCCGAGTTCGAATGCGCGGCGCGCGTCCGGCGTGGTCGGCGCGCGTTCGTCGAAGGCGTGACGCGCGCGCGCGTTGGCGAGCACGCGTTCGGAAAGATCGTAGACGCGCTGGAAATTCTCACGCCGCGCGATCATGAGTTCGCCGAGCGCGAACAGCGCTTCGAGCCAGCGCTTTTCGTTCTTCCAGCCCCACCAGCCGCCGCCGCTGCCTTCGCTGCGCTCGAAATCGGACGACTTGACCGGCCCGCTCGCGCGCACGTGGGCGAGCAGCGCCTGCACGCCGTCCGCGTGTTCGCTGCGCGCGCGCTCGGCGATGCGCATCGCCCAGTGCTTGAGGCGCGCGTCGTGACGCGCGTGTTCGCGATGCAGCGCGAAGTCGGCGATCGGCGCGAAGCAAGCCTCGTGCGCCCAGCATTCGAACAGCGCGCCGTCGGCGAGGAGTTCGTCAAGCCATTGCTGTTGATACGCACCGAGCCGCGAGAACAGCACGAGGTACGGGCTGCGCGCGACGACGTGGATCGTGTCGATCTGCAGCACGCGCATGCGCGCGATCGCTGCGGCGACGTCGGCCTTGCGCGCGCGCCGTTTCGGCGGCGCGGCGAGGCCTTGCGCGGCGACGTGGAGGTTGCGCGCCTGCTGCGGGGTGATGCGTGGAGTCGACGTCATTACCTGGGCGCGAGAATCGCCGACAGCCGATCCGGCGTGCCTGCGATGCGTTCGAGGTGCGGATATTTCAGTCCGCCGTGGTAGTCGATGCGCGCGGTGCGATAGGTCTGGCCGTCCTTGAGCAGCAGTTCGATCGGCGCCTTGGAATCCTTGGCCGCGGCGATCGCGTCCTTGAGGTCGTCGGATTTGAAGGCGCGGCCGTCGACGGCGACGATCGTGCTCGTCGGCGTGACGCCGGCGTTGAACGCGGGACCGTCCCAGCGCACATCGGAGATGCGGCCGTCCTTGCTGCTGACGACGAGGCCGAGCGATGCAGAGTAGTCGGCGCCCTTGCGGCGCGCTTCCTCGCTCTTCTGATATGCGCTCGGCGTGTCGGTGTAGACGAGCTTCCAGCCGCTCGCGGCGAAACCGTCGAGCGGCGGCTGGTGGCCGTCGATGCGTTCGCGCAGGAACTTGCTCCAGTCGTACGGCGCGAGCGCGTTCAGCGCAGCGACGACATCGTCGAAGGTGTAGGTGTTCACGTTCCATTTGCCGTCATCGACGCCGAAGAACGTGCGCGCGAAATCGTCGAGCGAGCGCTTGTCGCGCGTGAGTTCGCGCAGCTTCGCGTCGACCGCGAGCCAGGTGAGTTGGCCGGCGCTGTAGTAGTCCTCGCTCATCTGCCAGTTGCGATACGGCAATGCGCGGCGCGCAGCGATGACGGGATCGTTGGTGGTGTCCTGGATGTTGCGCCAGGCGAAACCGGGCCGGTCGTCGGCGTAGGTCTGCGCGACGAGCGCGAGTGCGTCGCGTGCCTGCTCCACATTCCACAAACCCGAACGCGCAGCGAGGACGAAGCCCCAATACTGCGTCTGTCCTTCGTAGACCCAGAGCAAGTCGCCCTGCATCGGCACGTTGAAATTGGCCGTGGTCAGACTCGCGGGACGACGGAACTTGCCGTTCCACGAGTGCGTGTACTCGTGCGCGAGCAGGTCGCGGCCGGAGGCGTTCTTGTCCCACTCGGTGAAATAGGTCGGTTCGGAGCCGTTTTCGCTGGAGCGATGATGTTCGAGGCCGATGCCGCCGAGCTGGTCGGACAGCGCGAGCAGGAAATCGTAGTGGTCGTAGTGCTGCGAGCCGTAAAGCTTGCGCGCCTGCGCGACGAGGTTTTCGTGCGCCTTGATCTGCGCCGGCGTCGCGGCGAGCAGCTTCGCCGAATCGGCGATGAGGTTGAGGTGCACGGGCACGCCCTTGCCGAGTTCGATGCGCTTGAAATAGCGGCCGGCGAACAGCGGCGAATCGACGAGCACGTTGAACGTCACCGGTTTGAAGCGCGCGATGCCGTCGGCATTGATAGCGTTCGGGGTGGTGCCATCGGCCACATCAAGCGCGCCGCCGAACTGCCAGCCCGCCGGCAACTTCACCGACGGCGCGAACGTGATCTGCCGCGACGCATGCCCGGCCGGATACAGCGCGACCGCGTTCCATTGCAGGTTGAGCATATCCGGCGTCATGACGACGCGGCCCTGCGAGGATTCCTGCGGCGAGAGGAACTGGAAATCGAGGCTGAGCGTGTCGGCGCCCTGCGGGATGTCGAGATGAAACGCGTAGACGTCGAGCGGATCGCGCTTCCATTCCAGCGTCTTGCCGCCCACCTTGGCGACGAGACCGGCCAGTTTGTCGATCGGCCCGCGCGGCGCGTGATTGCCGGGCAACCATTGCGGATAGAGCAGCGTAAGCGGGCCGGCGGCAACCGGGATTTCCTCATGGACACGGAAGATGTGGCGCTGGAGGTCGGTAGCGTCGACGTCGAGGCGGATGGTGCCCGGATACGCAATATCGGCGGGCGGCGGCACACTGGGCGACTGCGCGAACGCGGCCATCGACAAGGTCATTCCGGCGATCCAGACGCATGGCTTCATCGACTCACTCCACGGCTCGGCAAAAGGAAACGATTGTGGCATGCAGCCCGCGAAAGGTAGCCACCGCCGGCACCTGTTAACATGGTGCGTTGCCGCAAAACCGGAAAGGCCATGCTCTACCACTTCCACGAAATCAATCGCGCCCTGCTCAACCCGTGGGTCGCGTGGTCCGGCGCCGTCTCGCACGCGCTGTCGGCGCCCGACAACTGGATGGCGAAATTGCCCGGCGTGGATCGCCTCGCGGCCGGTTACGAGCTGTTCTACCGGCTCGGCAAGGACTACGAAAAACCCAAGTTCAACATCACGTCGGTGCAGGCTCACGGCCGCGACGCCGCGGTCATCGAGGAACGCACGCTCGACACGCCGTTCTGCCACCTGCTCCATTTCAAGCGTTGCAGCGACGATCCGGCCGCGCTCAAGCAACTGCGCGACGATCCCGTCGTGCTCGTCGTCGCGCCGCTGTCTGGCCACCACGCGACCCTGCTGCGCGACACCGTGCGCACGCTGCTTCGCGACCACGACGTCTACATCACCGATTGGGTCGATGCGCGCATGGTGCCGGTCGGCGAAGGCCCGTTCGGACTCGACGACTACGTCGCGCTGATGCGCCGCTTCATCACGCGCCTGGGCGCTGCGAACCTGCACGTGCTTTCCGTGTGCCAGCCGACCGTGCCCGTGCTCGCCGCCGTGTCGCTGATGGCCACGGCCGGCGAAACCACGCCGCGCACGCTCACGCTCATGGGCGGCCCGATCGACCCGCGCAAGGCGCCGACGCAGGTCAACGACCTTGCCACGCACAAGCCGTTTTCGTGGTTCGAAACCAACGTCGTCTTCGACGTGCCGCCGAACTATCCGGGCAGCGGCCGGCGCGTCTATCCGGGCTTCCTGCAGCACGCCGGCTTCGTCGCGATGAACCCGAGCCGCCATTTCAGCGCGCACTGGGACTTCTACCAGAACCTGCTGCGCGGCGACCTCGAAGACGCCGAAGCGCATCGCCGTTTCTACGACGAATACAACGCCGTGCTCGACCTGCCCGCCGAGTTCTACCTCGACACGATCCGCACCGTGTTCCAGGAATTCGCGCTGCCGCGCGGCCAGTGGCACGTCAAGGGCGTGCGCGTCGCGCCGGAAGCGATCAAGCGCACCGCGCTGCTCACCATCGAAGGCGAACTCGACGATATCTCCGGCATCGGCCAGACGCGCGCCGCGCACGACCTGTGCACAGGCGTGCCGGCGAAGAACCACCAGCACTTGGAAGTGAAGGGCGCCGGCCACTACGGCATCTTCAGCGGAAGACGCTGGCGCGACGTGGTCTATCCGGACGTGCGCGACTTCATCCGGCGCTTCGACGCGAAATGACCTCGCGCGCAGGCGCGCGCGAGGCGACAAGGAAGCGTCAGGACTTCGTCACCGAATAGCGCCCCGAGCCGGTGATCGAGAGCAGCAGCAAGCCGCCCATGATCGCCAGGTTCTTGAGGAACTGGACCTGATTGAGATCGCGCGAGTCGCCCGTCATCGTCCAGAACGGATGGCCGATCAGCGATGTGCCGGCGACGAACACGAGCAAGGCCAGCGCCAGCACGCGAACGCGGAAGCCGATGAGCAGCGCAAGCCCGACGAACAGCTCCATCACGATCGCGACACCCGCCGCGACCTGCGGCAGCGGCGCGTGCACGTATTGCATGTAGTTCACCGTCCCGGTGAAGTCCGTGATCTTGCCGAAGCCAGAGATCACGAACAGGCTCATTATCAGGATGCGTGCGACCAGGATCAGCGCATCGCGGTTGTTTTCGATCAAACGGTCGATCATGGCGTTTTCCCTCCCCGGCAGGAATCTGCGCGGACGATCATACGCTGCGTTTGAAACGCGTGTCGGCCGCGTTCGCGTAGACTGGCCCGCCGTCCGCGAGGTGCCACGCATGTCCGCCACGATCCGCTGTTTTTCCGCAGCGCTCGCTCTCGCCTGCGTGCCCGCCATCGCGCAGACACCTGCAAAACCGCAGACGATGCAGCAGGTGCTCGACGCGTCCAAGCCATCCGACTGGCGGCGGCCCGATCCGGCGAACACGCTCTATCTCGATCTCGCTGCAGGCCGCGTCGTCATCGAACTCGCGCCGGATTTCGCGCCGCTGCATGCGAAGAACATCAAGGCGCTCGTCCGCGGACATTATTTCGACGGCCTCGCGATCCTGCGCGTGCAGGACAACTTCGTCACGCAATGGGGCGATCCCGATGCGGAGGACGCGAAGAAGGCACGCTCGTTCGGCGATGCGAGCAAGACCGTCGCGCCGGAATTCGAGCGCGCGATCGACAAAAATCTGCCGTTCACGGCACTGCCGGACGGCGACGTCTACGCATCGCAAGTCGGCTTCACGAACGGTTTTCCGTCCGCACGCGACGCGAAATCCGGCAAGACCTGGCTCGCGCATTGCTACGGCATGGTCGGCGCCGGGCGCGACAACGGCGTCGACAGCGGCAGCGGTGCGGAACTGTACGTCGTGATCGGCCAGGAGCCGCGCCAGCTCGACCGCAACATCGCGCTCGTTGGCCGCGTCGTGCAGGGCATGGAATGGTTGTCCGCGCTGCCGCGCGGCACGGGCGCGCTCGGCTTCTACGAGAAACCCGAGCAGCGCGTGGCGATCCGTTCCGTACGCCTCGCCGCCGACGTGCCGGAAGCCGAGCGCACGCCGCTGGAAATCCTGCGCACCGACACGCCGACGTTCACCGCGCTCGTCGAGTCGCGCCGCAATCGACGCGACGATTGGTACAAGGTGCCGGCCGGCAAGATCGGGCTGTGCAACGTGCCGCTGCCGGTGCGCGCGCCGCCAGCGCGCTGACGCGTTCGCGTCAGGGACGGTGCGCGAGGTAGTCGCGGATGTTGCGCATCTGCTCGGCCCATCCGCCGCTGTTCATGCGGAAGGCTTCTTCGCG